>MVRK01000074.1 GCA_002067365.1 Methanosaeta sp. PtaU1.Bin060
GAATTTCATTATTACTATTTATCTTAGGCTCGGAAGACTTCAGTTCAAGTTACCCACATAAAACAGCGAAGAGCCAGTTTTTTTGCTCATGGATCATCGAAGAGGGAGGATACGATGGCGGGTGAACTTCTTCGCACCCCATCTAATACATAATTTACTAAATAAAATATCTGATATACTGAAGGGAAAAGCTTATATTCGCACAGGTTATTTCATTATGGTCCTAATTATTCAGGAGGCATAATCAGTTTTGAGCGACGCAACAGGCTATGACGCGAGCCAGATCCAGGTTCTCGAAGGCCTGGAGGCCGTCAGACGCAGGCCGTCCATGTATATCGGCAGCACAGATACTCTGGGGCTGCATCACCTGGTCTACGAGGTGGTGGACAACAGCGTGGATGAGGCTCTGGCAGGCTACTGCACAGAGATAAATGTGACTATTCACGAAGACGGAAGCGTCCGCGTGCAGGATAACGGCCGAGGGATCCCCGTGGACATACACCCTCAGTACAACCGGCCTGCCCTCGAGATAGTCATGACTGTGCTGCACGCTGGCGGAAAGTTCAACCACGAGTCCTACAGCGTCTCAGGCGGGCTTCACGGCGTCGGCGTCTCTGTTGTGAATGCCCTATCGGTGTGGATGGAGGTCGAGGTCAGGAGGAACGGCCGAGTTTACTGGCAGAGATACGAGCACGGAAATGTGGCATCAGAGGTGGAGGTCAGGGGCACCTCAGAGCAAACCGGCACTACCACGACCTTCCAGCCCGATCCTGCGATCTTCGAGGAGACCAACTACAATTTCGATACGCTCTCAGCCAGACTGAGAGAGCTCGCCTTCCTGAACCGCGGCCTGAAGATAACCATAACGGACGAGCGAACAGGCAAGGAGAACGACTTCTGCTACGAAGGCGGCATAATCTCCTTCGTGGAGTACTTGAACACGAACAAGGAGGTCCTGCACAAGCCCCCCGTGTACTTCTCCCGCAGCAAGAATGGAACGCAGGTCGAGGTGGCACTGCAGTACAACAACTCCTATAACGAGAACGTCTTCTCCTATGCCAACGACATCAACACCCGCGAGGGCGGCACACACCTCATGGGCTTCCGGGCTGCCCTCACCAAGACTGTGAACGAGTACGCAAAAGAGAGCAAGCTGCTCAAGAACGATCCAAAGCTCGGAGGAGAGGATCTTCGAGAGGGACTGGTGGCGGTCATAAGCGTGAAGCTTCCGGACCCTCAGTTCGAGGGCCAGACCAAAACCAGATTGGGCAACAGCTCCATTCGCGGGATCGTCGAGTCGATGGTCTCAGAGGGACTGGCCGAGTACTTCGAGGAGAACCCAATAGTTGCCACGACCATTGTGGAGAAGGCGGCAGAGGCTCTTCGAGCGCGCGAAGCTGCCAGAAAGGCAAAGGAGCTGACGCGCCGCAAGAATGCCCTTGGCTCAAGCGGCCTTCCCGGCAAGCTGGCTGACTGCTCGGACAATGACCCGTCGAAGTGCGAGATATACATCGTGGAGGGCGAGTCGGCCGGCGGCTCGGCAAAGCAGGGCCGCAACCGCCACTTCCAGGCGATCCTGCCCCTGCGCGGCAAGATCCTGAACGTCGAGCGCGCCCGCCTGGATAAGATCCTCAAGAACGCCGAGATCAGGAACATGATTGTGGCCCTGGGCACAGGCATTGGCGACGACTTCGATCTCACGAAGGCCAGGTACCACAGGGTGGTGATCATGACTGATGCCGACGTGGACGGATCGCACATCCGCACCCTTCTCTTGACCTTTTTCTTCCGCCATATGAGGCACCTGATTGAAGCGGGCTACATCTACATCGCTCAGCCGCCCCTCTACCAGATAAAGAAAGGAAAGCAGGTCAGCTACGCCTATTCTGACGAGGAGCTGAACAGGATGACCAAAGCCATGGCGAAGCCCTCCATACAGAGGTACAAGGGTCTTGGAGAGATGAATCCTGAGCAGCTTTGGGAGACTACCATGAACCCCGAGAAGAGGACGATGCTGAAGGTCACTCTGGAGGATGCGATGGAGGCGGATCAGGTCTTCAACATTCTCATGGGCGATTCAGTCGAGCCCAGAAGGGCGTTCATAGAGGCGCACGCCAGGGACGTGAAGAACCTAGATGTCTGAGGTGGCCAATGACGGAAGTACAGGTTAACATCACAGAGGAGATGAAGTCCTCGTTCATCGATTACGCCATGAGCGTGATCGTGAGCCGCGCCCTGCCAGATGTCAGGGACGGCCTGAAGCCCGTTCACAGGCGCATCCTCTATGCCATGTACGAGCAGGGGATGACCCACGATCAGCCCTTCAAGAAGTCGGCCCGCGTCGTGGGAGACGTGATGGGCAAGTACCATCCCCACGGAGACTTGGCCATCTACGAGACGATAGTCAGGATGGCGCAGGACTTCTCCATGCGCTACCCCCTCATCGACGGCCAGGGAAACTTCGGATCGATCGACGGGGACCCGGCTGCGGCGATGCGTTACACAGAGGTGCGCCTCTCGAAGATCGCAGGAGAGATGCTTGCGGACATCGAGAAGCAGACAGTGGACTTTGTGCCCAACTACGACGGCTCTCTCAAGGAGCCCTCTGTCCTCCCGGCAAAGCTGCCGAACCTTCTGCTCAACGGCTCGACGGGCATCGCCGTCGGCATGGCGACCAACATCCCACCCCACAACTTAAAGGAGCTGGCCAAGGCGATCATCCATCTCATAGACCAGCCCGATGCGCCACTCTCAGATCTTATGCGCATCATCCCGGGGCCTGATTTTCCTACAGGCGGCTACATAGTCGGCAGGGCCGGGATTGAGGCAGCCTACACGACGGGCAGAGGCAGCATCCTGATGCAGGCCAAGTCCGAGATAGAGGAGGGGACCCGCAGCACCAGGATAATCTTCACAGAGCTTCCATACCAGGTGAACAAGGCCAAGATGATCGAGGACATGGCAGAGATGATCAAGGCTGGCCGCCTGGAGGGCATATCCGACCTGAGGGACGAGTCTGACAAGGATGGCATACGCTTCGTCGTGGATGTGAAGAGCGGCTTCAACGCCCAGGTGGTCTTGAACCAGCTTCACAAGCACACTGCGCTGCAGACGAGCTTCGGCATAAACAACCTGGTCCTGGTGGACGGCCAGCCGAGGACGCTGTCGCTGAAGCAGACGCTTGAGCACTACATCTACTACCGCTCGCAGGTGATCGAGCGCAGGACGAGGTTCGATCTCGACCAGGCAGAGAAGCGAGCCCACATCCTGCAGGGATTGCTGATTGCTCTCAAGAACATCGATGAGGTGATAAGGCTCATAAAGGCGGCCCCGTCGCCTGCTGATGCCAAGGATTCCCTGATGCAGGCCTTCTCCCTGAGCGAGGAGCAGGCCAAGGCCATCCTGGAGATGAGGCTGCAGCGCCTGACTGGTCTCGAACAGGAGAAGATAGTATCAGAGGAGGCGGAGCTTGAGAAGACCATCGCCCGCCTGAAGCAGATCCTCTCCAGCAACCTGGAGATACTGAAGATCATCAAGGAGGAGCTGACTGAGCTGTGCGAGACATACGGCGATGCGCGCAGAACGCAGATCATCGAGCCTGAGGGAGAGGTGAGCCGGGAGGATCTGATCCAGGATGAGGAGGTGGCTGTCACCATCACCAGCTCGGGGTACATCAAGCGCCAGCCTGTTGATGCTTACCGGATGCAGCGGCGAGGTGGGCGCGGCGTGATAGGCGCCGAGACAAAGAGTGAGGAGTTTGTGACAGACGCCTTCACCGCCTCCACAAAGGACTACCTGCTCTTCTTCACAGACAAGGGCAAGGCCCACTGGCTCAAGGTCTACGAGGTTCCGTCCCTGGGCAGGGCGGCGCGCGGCAAGTCCATTGTGAACCTCCTGCAGATGGAGCCGGACGAGAGGATCACAGGGGCGATTCCTGTGAAGAACTTCGATGCAGACGGGTTCATAGTCCTTGTGACGAGAAGCGGCAACATCGTCAAGATGCCCATCAGGGCGTTTGCCAACCCCCGCAAGGGTGGAATCAAGGCCGTGAACCTGAAAGGCGACAGCCTCGTCTCGGCGCGACTCACCGACGGAGAGCAGGAGCTTCTTGTGGCCACGAAGTTCGGCAAGGCGATTCGCTTCAAGGAGGGGGATGTGAGGGCATCGAACCGTGGGACGATGGGAGTGAAGGCGATAAGCCTCAACCTCGGGGACGAGCTGATCAGCATGGATGTGATCCGCCCGAACTCAAGCTCCACGCTCCTCACAGTGACCAACCAGGGGTACGGAAAGAGGACTGTGCTTGATGAGTACCCCCAGCAGAGGCGGGGCGGGAAGGGCGTCAAGAACATCGACGCCAGGAAGGGCTATGTCTGCTGCACCACCACAGTCTTGGAGGATGACGAGCTGCTAGTCACCACCAAAGAAGGCGTTGTGATACGAATCCCGGCGAGCGACATCCGCGTTCAGGGGCGCTCCACGCAGGGAGTGCGGATCATGAATGTCAAGTCCGGCGATGAGGTGGCGGCGGTGGCGAGGATCACTTGAGAGTGCAGGTGCTGTTCTGCTCGAAGGGCGGAAACACCAGGAAGCTCGCTCTGGCCATCGCAGAGGAGCTGGGCATAAAGGCCGCAGTGATCGGCGCGGCCTCGATCGATCCGGCGGCGGACATCATCTTTTTTGGCTCCGGCTGCTACGGGGGCAGGCCGGGCGAGGAGATGATGAGGTTCATCGAGGAGAATGACTTCACTGGCCGGAAGGTCGCCCTCTTCGGCACATCCGGCGGTGGCGCTGGCCAGGAAGTGAAACTGATGGCTGCAGCATTGAAGCAGAAGGGCGCTGCTGTGCTCGGGAGCTACCACTGCAAGGGCAAGGCATTTCTCTTGTTCAGCCAGGGTCATCCGGACATGGCGGACCTGGATGGGGCGAGGGAGTTCGCCCGTGATATGGTGAGGCTTGGCTGATCTCGACAATTTTTTATAAAATAGATGCGAGGAAGATTGCACTCCTTGCCCGGAATCGTGTGGGGCCTCGTGCAATCTTCGAAGACTTGCAAGGGATGGATGCACGCAGCCTTATTAGTATTTGATCCGAGGGCGGGGCGAAAGTGGGGCGCAATTCTCGCATCAGGACCTGATCGCAGATCTGGGCGGGGCCGGATTACTATTACTATCAATTTAGCGTCGCATGCTATCGATTATCACAGCCAAACGGCGGAAGGTTTATATAGAATCATAATGCACAAATTATCGATGGAGCTAAGCGCAATCGTCTATTGCATCACCATCAAATCCGGTTTAGAACGGACTCTCTTCTAGCTTAGCTTGGGCCGCCGGATAATCCACACGATGCGAGAGCCATTATCCAGTTCTTGTATTATTATCACGATTATTCACAGCATCAGCCCAGCCCGTATAGATTTATAAATATAATCAAATGTAATTTGGAGGTGACTCGCCTTGATGAATCGCACTATGAAATTGCTCCTGCTCTCGGACATATTCGTCCTCACCGGCTTTGGGCTGATCCAGCCCATCCTCGCCATCTACATCAATGAGGGTGGCGTGGCCGGGGGAACAATTCTCACCGCAGGAATAGCGAGCGCCCTCTTCATGTTCATCAAGTCCATGGTGCAGCTTCCCTTCGGGCACTATGTGGATGGCCAGGATAAAAAGACCTGGTGGCTGATCGCAGGGACTGTGCTCATGACACTGGTGCCCGTCATCTATGTGACAGCGCACAGCATCTATCAGGTATATCTGGCGGAGATAGTCTATGGTCTAGGCAGCGGCTTGGCCTACCCGACGTGGCTGGGCCTGTGGTCCGCCAATCTCGACCGCGGCAAGGAGAGCTTCCAGTGGTCAGTCTACTCCACGTCCACTGGCCTTGGGACCGCCGCCACGGGGGCTGCTGGCGCTGCGGTGGCGAGCATTGTGGGCTTCTCGGCCACTTTCTTCCTGGCAGGGCTTCTCTGCCTGCTGGGCTGTCTGGCGCTGCTGATCATGGAGAAGAAAGGGACAAAGGCAAAGTCCGCGGAGAACATCGGGGGTGAGGCCCGTTTCCGTAGGCCGAGGCAGAGCTCCTGCCTCAATCCATTGTGCAATGAATTTCCTGGGTCCTGAGTCTGAGATCCTTTCTTGGAGCAGCGACTTCAGTTTTTCAAGGGCTCGAAAGATCTATAGTCAAAAAGGAATCTACCAGAGCCCCATGGACTACTCATTCAAGCGTGGCTTCAAGCCCGATTTAGAGCGAATTCGAGAGACTCTGCAGGAGGAATTTCCCTGCGAGATAAAGCAGGAAGACCAGAAGCTGCTCCTCGGGTACGGTGCCCTGAAGAGCATAACTGTCTGGATCGATGGCAAGAAGCTCAATGTTGTCACAGAGTCCGCATCATCCGTCAATGACGATGTCGCCCTGGACACGAACAAACGATTCAGAAATTTCCTGGAGAAGGCCACAGGATACACAGCCAAGCAGAGAATGCAGATGGCCAAGAAAGAGGTCACAAAGGGAGCCAAATGAGGCTCGTTGACTGAGATTTCCAGCAATCTCTCCCTCGATGCCCTTTGCGCATTCATCAGTAAAGTGTCAGCCTGCCCTTCACGAACTCCTCCACCATGGCATCGGTGCTCTGCAGCCAGTAGTCTAGGATGGCATCCACCTTAGACTCCAGCCCGGCAGGAATCCGGCCCTCTTCTGAAATCCTCACAGCCCGCAAGAGGGGCTGGCCTATGGGCGAGCCTATCTTGCTGACGAGGGTGACATAGGCCTCAGCCACGCCATCAAGCTCTGCGATCTCTGCTGCCGCGCGCCCGGCAAGGACATTGTAGATCTTGCCCACATGGCTGACAGGATTCTTTCCGGCCACAGCCTCCATAGTCATGGGCCGGTTGGGTGTGATCAGGCCGTTGCAGCGATTCCCGCGGCCAGTGGCTCCATCGTCGCCCATCTCGATGGAGGTGCCAGTCACCGTCAGATAGATCTCGTCTCCCGAGTCCGCTGCGTTCACGAAAACCTCAGCATCGGCTTTTCTTTGCACCGCCTCCTTCACCCTGGCCTTGGCAAGATCATACTCCTCCTGCGAGCCTATCAGCCGAGAGACCATCGCCACGGCTACTACTATCGTCAGACTCTCGCCCATGCGCACTGCCATGATCTTCGTGTCCTCGCCAGCGCCCCTCACGGCCCGCACCACCTTCTCAAGATCGAGAACCAGCCGCTCTGTGGCGCTCAGGGGAGCATATCCGACGCCTATGGATGTATCATTGGCTCCGCGACCGACGAGGCTCTTCAGCTCTGGCGCTCCCTCCCCGACCCTGGGCTCGACACTGAAATCCCTTAGATTCCTCACAGTCTCGCGAAAGAGGGAGGAGACGGATTCCTCGATTATCTCGTTCACCGACTTGGCCGATGGCTTTGTCGCCCTGCCACCTACTACCACTCTCGGCGGCTTCAGGACATCGCCACCGCCGAACCTGGGGGCGCTTCTGCCTGCGACTATCAGAACCTTGTCCACATTGTGGTGCATGATCTGGCCGAACTCGTCGATGTAGAACTGCGATAGGGAGCGGGAGATGGACTCGGAGATGCCGTCCGCCAGGGTGTCCGGGTGCCCAAGTCCCTTGCGCTCCACCACCTCAAAGGGGGGAACGACGTGTTTTTGCAGGGTGATCATCATAACACAGAGGAGACTCTGGGCGATCTGGATTAATATCTTTCGAAACGCTTCCAGAAGGGCTTTCGAAAAGAGCACTGACCTTCTTGTAGATTTTGCCTCATTGCCCGATGTGGTTTTCAGAGAATGCAGGGCATGATTTTATAAGCATTGAAAACGGAGGATTCTTTCGTATGAGTGAGTCAACGGCCGTTTCAGGTCAGAACACGATTCAAGAGTCGTTCTTAAAGAGGATCACTGCTCTCGAAGCTGAGAACAGGGGACTCTCAGATGAGCTTGAGACCACCAGGGTTGAGCGAGAAGAGGTGAGGGCAAAGCTCTTCGAATCCCTCATCGCCAACAAGAAATATCTGCGCGAGGTGGAGAGGCTCAAGAAGGAGAACGCTCAGCTCAAGAGGATGCCCCTCTTCCTCGCCACCGCCATAGAGGTTGGAGAGGACTACGTCCTGCTGAGGCAGCACGGCAACAACCAGGAGTTCATCACGACAGCCCCGCCGGAGCTCTTCGGAAAGATTGAGCCGAATACCCGCGTGGCTGTCAACAACTCCCTGACCATCGTTCGCGTCCTGGACCGCTCTTTGGACGTCAGGGCCAAGGTGATGGAGCTTGTCGAGGCACCAGATGTCTCTTACAATCAGGTGGGTGGGCTTGAGGCACAGATCCAGGAGGTTAGGGAGACCGTCGAGCTGCCGCTGACGAATCCGGAGATCTTCGCTGAGATCGGGATTGAGCCGCCGAGGGGTGTCCTGCTTTACGGGCTGCCAGGGACAGGCAAGACCATGCTGGCGAAGGCCGTGGCTCATGAGTCGAAGGCCACATTCATTCACATGTCGGGCTCGGAGCTGGTTCACAAGTTCATAGGCGAGGGGGCGCAGCTCGTTCGCGATATATTCCAGATGGCCCGCGAGAAGGCCCCGTCGATAATATTCATAGACGAGATAGATGCCGTCGGGAGCATCAGGACCCACGACGGCACCACAGGGAGCGCCGAGGTCAACAGGACGATGATGCAGCTATTGGCTGAGATGGACGGATTTCGCACGCGCGGAGACATCAAGATAATTGCGGCGACGAACAGGATAGATATCCTCGATCCGGCCCTGCTGCGGCCAGGGCGCTTTGATAGGATCATCGAGATCCCCATGCCCGGCCTTGAGGGCAGGCACAAGATCCTGGAGATACACGCAGCGAAGATGAAGAGGGCAGAGGATGTGGACCTCTTCGAGATCGCCAAGGAGACAGAGGGAGCCAGCGGAGCAGATCTCAAGGCCATTGTCGTCGAGGCTGGAATGAATGCGCTGCGCAGGAATGTTACATCCGTGGGCCGAAACGACTTCGAGTGCGCAATCAAGAAGGTTCTCGGCGACGAGGTGCAGGGGTCCGAAGAGGCGATGAGGATGTTCTCGTGAAGTGCGCGAGGAGGGAACTTTTTTCTTTTTAATTTATCTATAATATAAATTCGACTCTTCTAAGTATCACATGACGTTTTCTTTGGGAGCTGATCGATGCATCGTATGGTATTTTCGCCCTATGGCCCGCGATGTCCAGATTATTCTCGATTCCAATCCCCTGGCTCATCTAATCTTTGATCGCTGAGATGGTAAAGCTGCTGGAATAATCCACGCCGCCTGAACTCCCAGATGAATCGAAGGTGGTGCTCATCAGGTCTGAACCTACGAGGCCAGCCTCTTCGAATTCCTCGCAGAAGGGATACAGGAACAATTCGAGCAGGGATTTTTCTCCTTTCAATTCTTCGAAGCTATATGTCGTTTCGCCATCCTCGCTTGTGAGATTTGATGTGACCTCGGTGATATCTTCGCCCAAGAAGCGCAGATCGATGAATTTAATAGAATCAAAATCGTAACCCCTATCCGCAAATTCATCTAGAAATGGCTGCAGTATCAGGTTAAAGGTTGTTGCGTCGTTCTCCTTTGATATTTCGATCTCATACTGGAAGGTCTTGCCACCAAGTGTGTATGTAGCAGTCACCTTGGCCTGCGTGGCATTAATAGCAGGAACTTCAATTTGCGTATCATTCAGGAAATTTATATGGATCTGATCGATTGAATCGATTTGCCTTACGCCATCTATCTCATCCAGGAAGGGCTCCAGGAATTGGCTGAATATGGTCCCCTTATTCTCGTTATAAATATACGTCGTCTCATTGCCGTTGACTGTTAGGTTGGCCAGGATCTCTGTGAGGTCATTGCCAGAGAAAATCATATCGATGAACTTCGTCGACCAGAATTCATACTCTTCATCTGCAAATTTCTCACAGAAGAGCTGCTGCAGCAGGTCGAGGATTGCCGAATCCTTAACTGACATTTGTGTAGCATACTGGAAGGTCTCACCATCGAGCGTATAGTAAGCAGTCACCTTGGCCTGTGTGGCGTTCTCCGCAGACACAATGCCCTGAGTGTCATTCAGGAAATCTATATGAAGGGATTGGAGCGAATCGAATTGCTCGATATTTTTTTCAATCTCATCAGAAAAAGGCTCCATGAATAGGCTGAACAGGGTTTGATCTTTTTCGGTCGCATTAAATGAATAGGTCTCTCCCCTGTAGGTGAGGTTCACAGTAACGACCGGCTCAGTGGTATTCTCCACCTTGTTGAAGTGCATTTCTATATTCTCGGTGGCGTTGAACTCACCAGGCAGGATTATGTACGCGTTGACGACAGTCGATTTGTTTGCAGGAACACCATCAATATTTCCTGCCTGAAGGGTATAATTGCCAGAGGTAAGTGCAAAATAGGCGTTTTCGTCGGAGAAATTAGCATTAAAATTGGTGACCCCCGTGACTATATTCGAATCCAAGCTCTCATTCCATTCGGTCAAGGGGCTATCTCCCGAGATAAAGCGAAGATTGTGGAAAAAAGATGCAAGATATTCGTTGCCGGGTGAGAGGGATGTATTGAGGTGCGTATCAACTAGAATATATCCACTCGCGAGAGCTGGCGTTGATATCAAGGCGATCACAAAAAGCATTCCAGCAACCCATTCAATCGCCCTCATTTGCGCCCTCCGATGATCATGCCTCGCAGCCTCACCGACTCAAACCACAGTGAAAAAGTATTGAGCCGTCCAAAGGATATAAAAGTACCTCTTTCTCGGGCAAGAGATGGCCTGCAATTCCCCCAGGGCCGAATGACAGCAGCTCAATATGCCGACTGCAAAAAGGCTGCTTCCAAGCTGCAGATATCTCGCCAAATCCGACAATTCCAATGCAGAGAGTGCAGAAGGTCCTTCATGTTGGCCGATAACCATTTTATGCTGCAGATGCGCTATCATTTCGTTGATGAAGAAGCCCGGCAGTTCTCTGGCAGCCCTGCTCGTTATCGTACTCCAGATGATGATACTCTCTGAAGCGCAATCTGAGATGGACCCTGGCGGCGCAGAGGCAGTTCCCATCTACGGCTACAAGATAGTAGACTCGTATCCCCATGATGCCTCGGCCTTCACAGAGGGCCTCGTCTACGAGAAGGGAGAGCTCTACGAGGGAACCGGGCTCTACAGAGACTCTGGCCCCTCGACGCTGCGCCGAGTCGATCTTCAGACAGGAAAGGTCCAAAGGCAGATAGCCCTGGATGGCGGCCTCTTCGGGGAGGGCGTCACCATCTGGGATGATCGCCTCATCCAGCTCACCTACAAAGATGGGATCGGCCTCGTTTATGGCAAAGAGAATCTCACCGAAATCGACAAATTCAGCTACGGCACCGAGGGCTGGGGATTAACATCCGATGGCCTGGAGCTGATCATGAGCGACGGCACCGAAAATCTCCATCTCCTCGATCCCGAGACTTTCGAGGAGAGGGGAAGGCTGCAGGTGCGGATCGGAGGAGTGCCCCTGAGGGGCATCAATGAGCTGGAGTATGTAAGAGGAGAGATCTTCGCAAACATCTGGCCGACTGATTGGATCGCCATCATCTCGCCAAAGACAGGGAATGTCACAGGCCTTGTGGATCTGCAGGGCATCCTTCCAAAGGAGGATTCAAGCAGGGTCGATGTCCTCAACGGCATAGCCTACGATGAAGAGAAGGGCAGGCTTTTCGTGACTGGAAAGCTTTGGCCCAGGCTCTTCGAGATCGAGTTGGTGAAGCATAAAGACGTGGCGAGCTTGGGCGCATCATCGGCGTAGGAACGCCTGCTCGATGGAGGCTCAAATCCGATATGGACAAAATAGCGATCCGGCTCAGAGATTGGCTTATGCAGCCATGTCCTGTTGCTAAAACTGCTTCGGTAGAATAGCAGAGGCATGAGGAAACTTTTATTTAGTATCGGGCAAAAGGCGGAGAGGGAGGGATGAATTATGAATGTGAGATTGATCCCGATACCATTAATTATTATCGTGGCATTTACAGCTCTAGCGCTCGGCCAGATGACCGCAGAGGGCTGGTTCTACAAAGGCATGGCCCTTTATAACCAGGACAGGTTCGAAGAGGCTCTTCAAGCCTATGACAACGCAACGGATTTGAACCCGATGGATGCCGAAATCTGGAACAGCAAGGGCAGTGTTTTAGGGGTCCTCGGAAGATACGACGAGGCTCTCCGAGCCTTTGATAAAGCTACGAAACTCAACGAATCATATGCAGAGGCCTGGTACAACATGGGCGTCGTCTATGATCTGAAAGAGGATTATGAGGATGCAATTCAGGCCTACACCATGGCAACCCGGATAAAACCATCGTACCAAAAGGCATTGGTCAATAAGAATGCCGATATAGATATTATCATGTCGCCATCCCTCTCCTGCGGCTGCAAGAATCAATTGCCGATGCCATAGCTGCGGGGCAAAGGCTAGAGCACAGGAAGGCCATATCTAGGCGGCGAAGTGAGAGTCGCAGATCTGGCCTTCTGCATATGTATTGTGGCCATGAGTGTAAATGCTGCTGAACCCTCATCAGCGGCTCAATAGATGAATATGTCAGATGCTTCTGCTTTCATGACAGATGCAAAGGGGATCGCCATCCTGCTCATAAAGGCCATCGCCCTTCCGGACGAGCATGTATTTCCAGGACCTGATGTGCCGAAATACACCACAGTCGATTACTACCGCATGGCATGCCACATGCTTTTCAGCTGCCAGCGCTGCGGAGCCTGCTGCACCACGGGCGACCCGATAAGGCTGCGGCCCGAGGACGCTGCAGCCCTGGCGAAGCACCTCAAGATCCCGCTACAAAAAGCCATCAAGAAATACACGCTGCCCGATCCCGATAAACCCGGCGCCCTGGACTTCAAGCACATCCTGCCCTGCAAGTTCTACGATCCTGTCGCAGCGGGCTGCAAGATCTATGCTGCGAGACCCTGGTCCTGCCGCATCTTTCCATTCCTCGGTATCTATGGATCAGAGGAGAAGGTCGTGGTGAACAAGGCATGTCCTGGTGCAGTGGAGACCATGAAGGCTCTGACTGCATCGCTTGAGGCTGCCCGATCAGATCCGGCATTGGCCGCATCATTCAACCTCCATGAGGTGGTGGAGGCCAAGGAGAAGCTCAAGAGGGTGCTGGAAAACATCTAAAACCAATGATACAACATATTAAATATGAAAATATAGATACATGCGACGTTGGCCCATATCAAATCGCATTCAGGAGTACTCCTAATAACCTCTAATTTTGGCCCACGCCTTTATAAATGGTATATAAAGACCTGATGAAATTGCTGGGTTTTTAGGAATCCTCTCAGTAATATTTTTAATAATATTATCAGATATCCTGCTTGAAGACCTCCACCAGAGAATCCTTGGCCTTCTTCATGACCTCCATCGGGCAGGTCTTGTAGGCCCTGGTCAGGGGCTCGATGGCCCTGGGATCGCCGATCTCTCCCAGGCTCCAGGCTGCCCAGGCCCGGATCTCCTCATCGTCCTGGCCGAAGACCACATCGATCAGAGGCTCCAAGGCCCCGGAGTGACCTATCTCGCCAAGCGAGGTGACGCATGTCAGGCGCACGCCATATTCCTCGTCCTTCAGGGCGCTCAAGGCAAGCTCGCAGGCGCGCTCGCCTTTGATCTGGGCCAGAGATTTCAGCACCTGCTCTCTCACCTGCGGCTCAGGGTCCATCAGGGTGCGGGCCAGAGGATCGAGGGCTTCTGGCGAGGCGATGTCGCCCAGGGAGGCTGCAGCCCTCCGCCTCACATCGATATCATCATCCTCCATGAGACGCACCACCAGGGAGAGCGCAGCCTCGCACCTCAGCTTGCCCAGGCCCGTGGCAGCCATCCCCCGCGTCTCGGGCTCAGGGGAGCGAAGAAGCTCCATTAGGGCATCGGCTGCCCCCAGGTTGCGAAGAGCCACAGCTGCCCTGAGGCGCACGTCCCTGGAGCTGTCGCGCTTCATGGCCAAGACAAGATGCGGCACGGCGTCAGGACTCTTCAAGGCATCGAGGGCTGCGGCGCACCACTCCCGCACTACTCTGTCCGGATCGTTGAGAAGAGCGCGACTCAGCGGATCCATTGCCCTCGGGCTGCCGATCTTTCCGAGAGCCCAGGCGGACTTGTAGCGCAGGTCAGAGAACTCGCCACTCTCCAGCGCCTCAGCGAGAACTTCCACTGCGACCTCCCCCAGCCTGACCAGGTCCCAGGCGGCCTTCTGGCGCTCGAAGTAGTCATCACTGCTGCCGAGCTTCTTCACGAGTTCAGAGGCATCATCCATGGATTTTCATGAGGTCCGCCCTCTTTTAAGCTTTGCTGAGAAGATCGAAGGTCTGTGGAGTGGATAGGGTTAAATCCCAAAAGACGGGAGATGGCGGTCTGATCTGATCGAGAATTGGATGAAGAAGGATTCATGGGGATGATCCCGGAAGATGAGCTACCTCTTCGGGCCCGTGCTCTCCCGCCGCCTGGGCCTCTCGATGGGCGTGGACCTGCTCAAGTATAAGACCTGCAATCTGGACTGCATCTACTGTGAACTGGGAAGGACCTCCTGTCTGACAACATGCAGGGGACGGTTTGTGCCTCCCGAGAAGGTTCTGAGGGAGATCCGGGTCAGGAGGGATGATGCCTTCGACCATCTGACATTCGCGGGCTCTGGGGAGCCGACGCTCAGCTCAGACCTAGGGTCGATCGTGCGCGCCGCCAAGGAGCTTGTGAATGTGCCAGTGGCAGTGATCACAAACAGCACCCTTCTCGCCAGCCCGGCCGTGAGACGGGAGCTGGCCTCGGCCGATGTGATTCTGCCATCGCTTGATGCAGCCACTGCGAATACATTCCAGAGGATAAACAGGCCTGCACAAGGCCTGCGAATCGATGAGATCATCGACGGCCTGAAGGCGTTGCGCAAGGAGTTCGGCGGCGAGATCTGGCTGGAGGTGATGCTCGTGAAGGGCGTGAACGAGGAGGAGGCGGATCTGATCTCAAAAGCAGCCGAATCCACCTGCCCCGACCGCATCCAGCTGAACACAGTGGTCAGGCCGCCCGCCGAGCCCGTCCAGCCTCTGCTGGAAAGCGAGATGCAGGATATCCTGAAGCTCTTTCCCGAAGCTGAGCTGATTCCTGACTGGGACTGGTCGGTCCCCGAAAAGATCAGGCTGCAGCTTCAGGACCTTCTCAGAGAGAGGCATTGCACCCTCGGTGAGATCGCCACCATTCTCGACCTGAAAAGCAGCGATGCCATCAAGTACTGCAAGATCATGGAGCGAGACGGCCTGATCAAGAGAAGGATGCAGACGAGCAGGCTATGCTTCTTCGCAGATCACGATCGATCGCCTTAGCAAAAAAATCTAGATCATGAGCACTAGATCGATTCGAATTGCCACGACTCGCTCGCTTTCGAGACCAGATCAAAACTCACCTGTGTATTTTGAGAGGGACTCATCCAGGAATCCGGCTATGCCGCCGGGATAATAGACCTCCAGGAGATCGAGTTCGGCCATCCTCTTCGAGTCGAGAGAGTAGGGCTTCAGGCATCTCCTGAACCAGTCCCTCTCATCCTTTGAGACAGAAGTGGCGCGGACCATAGGCAGCTTCAGTTCCTGCACCTGCTCCGGCAGAAGTGCGACGTGTTTCACTCTGATCTTTCTGCTGGAGGTACCCGATTCAGCGATCTTGGCTGCCAGATCCGCGCAGAAATGCGCGCTGGCGGGGCTGAGGTCGGAGAGAGAGAGGATGATGGTCGGGCGGCCAGATGCATAGCAATCGCAGCGCCGGTTCAGTGCCTCGATGGCATCCTTCGATGCACTCCCATGGACTGAGACGAGGGTCGCGCCGTGTTTCTCGCAGACAGGATGTAAAAGCTGATCAAAGGAGGACCTGTTCAGCCAGACCTCAAGGGAGTTGGCCCCCCGCCCGGTAACCGCAGGCAGAAGAACCTGCTCTCCAGGAGCCTCTTCAAGGATAGCGTCAGCGGGGATGAACCCAAGCCTTCTTGCCCTGCCAACCCACTTGGGCAGCCTCTCTCCGTCGCTCTCATGATAGGGCCTCGTGATCCTGATCTCACCCACGAACCCTCCGCAGATGGGATAGTCCGACGCCTGCCTCTGGAGGGCATAGTAGAAGAGCGCTCTTTGCGTTGTCCTCGGCCTGCCGAACTGGGTCACGAAGTCGCTGTACGCCCTGGCCACCCACCTCGACTTTGTCCTGTCTGTCTCCGTCTCTACAAAGGCCTCTGCCATAGATTCATCTCTGGGGAATATCCGAGCATCTACCTCGGGATTCGATTAGCCGCTTGCCATCATCTTCTTGATGTCCTCATCAGGGCTGCTGATGAGCCTGACATCGTAGTTCTCGACGAGCACCTTCAGGATCTCGTCTGAGCGCCGATGCGCATCTTCTCGACAACGCCAACGACGCTGTCAAGCCTGAGGATATCAGCAATGCCTGGCTTGTCAGTCTCGCTCAAGATCCTCGCGTCCACGCCATGCGGATTTGGTTTGCTCTGGGCATCATTTACCACGACAATGTTCATCTGATATCCCTCGTGTGACTTTGCACTAACATGAGCCATGAGAACCCGCAGAGCGTCTCTTCGCACATCTCACGGCCCGTAGTATACTTAAGATACCAAAGTATATAGCCTAGAGCGTTTCCGGGAGGATACCATGCAGGAAGGTTGCACAGTGAACCTGACAGTCAGATATCTGGCGAGGAAATGGTCTCTGCTGATCCTACTGGAGCTCTACAAAGGCGATGGTCAGACCAGGCGCTTCTCAGAGCTGAAGAGCTGCCTTCCCGGCATCACCCAGAAGGTGCTCTCAGCGCGGCTGAAGGAGCTGGAGAAGGAGGGGCTCATAAAGAACCATGTGGACGAAAACGCCTTTCCCATCAAGAGCGAGTACACACTGACAGAGAGCGGCCTTGAGATCATCAACATCATTAAGGATATGAAACAGTGGGCCCTGAAATGGAAGATAACAAACATAGAGTGCGGCTGCCAGGACTGCAGCGAATGCATCCTTTGAGGGACTCTGGATATCAAGAGCTATCAAGAGACTTTAGGCGATCGAGGGATAAAATTGTATTGAAGAGATGGCCACTGATTTGAGGAGGAGGAGGATGTTGGCATCCTGGGCTGCTTTGACTTTATCCTGCTTCGACACCCATTGGCAGCCGGATTTTTCCAAAGGCGAGGGCGATTCATGGAGTCAGCGGCTTCAGCCACATGGGAAGCGCCATTATCGCGTAGATTGTCGCACCTACGATCACTACTTCCAGTGCATAGACTCCTATTTCGAACGGGTCCCCCAAATTTCTTGATTGCTCTTGATCGGGTGCCATGCTCATTTATCCCCAAGTTACGCGTCAGCTTCTGGCCCATCCCTTGAGCCCCGAGATTATCCAGAGGGCCAGTCCCCAGAAGGTTAAGATGCTGATAGTTATTAGGTCCATCTTCAATAACCTCAATTATTAATAGTGATTAACTTGTATGTATAGATTTCTGTTAGACCAGGGCGTATCTGATCACCACTCATGATTCTTTAGAAATATTGAAGATCCAGACGGATCCTGTGGGATGCACCCAAATCGGCTTGGGCGTCCACCCAAGCTGGATAAAACGGAAAATATTATTAAGGGGGATAAATCATGCCTTCATGGCGAGAGAGGAGACCTCCTACATCCTGCTTTTGTCTTCCTTTCTCGCACAATATCAGCCAACAGCTGCGATGCAAAGGAGATCGCGCCCTATCCTATCTGCCTTCGGGCACCTCATCTGCGCACTGCCGGGCCTGCTGGGCCAGGTTGCACCGGAGAAGGCCCGAGATAAACATGCCCGCAATCAGTGCATGCTCATTTGTCATGTCTTTCAGTGATGCCCTGAAAAGCTCGACAGCCGCCTCTCGGCTCTCAACTCCCGGATCGAAGAGCATCCTTTTGGCCAGATCGCCTATCTGCATCAGCTCGTCAGATGGAACATCCAAGATGCTGCGGACCATCTCAAGAACCAAAGATTCCTCATCAGGCTCGAACATGAGATGTCATTGCAAAATCGAGGATAAAATAGGTTTGCTTTTCTTGGAAATTGATAAGAAAAGTTCATCATGTCCTCTGCCTCATCTCACTCTCGTGAAGTGCGATGTGCTGGTGGTTGGCGCTTCGGCCGCGGGCATAATGGCTGCGACCTCGGCAGCCAACGCTGGGGCGAGCGTGATCCTGCTGGACAGAGGCTTCGAGAGCCTGCAACATACAGCAAATACCATCTTCGAGGGAATGGCTTCCCGCGTTGGATTGAGTATCGAGAACTGCTACCTGCAAAAGGAGCTGGAGGGCATGCGCATCCTCTCGCCCTCCTGCGAAGGCGTTACCATCCCGGCCAAAGGATACTTCATCGACCGGCAGAAGTTCGATCAGCGCCATCTTCGTCTGGCAGAAGACGCGGGGGTGATCATGCACCAGGGCATAGCTCGCAGCCACATCGCTGAAGGGAGCAAGAGGACAGTATCAGTCACGAGCGCCGACTGCTCTGAGACGCTGAGAAACGATGGAGAGATCTGCGCCAGAGTCGTGGTGGATGCCTCGGGCATTAGTTCGACGCTGGCCAGGCAGGCAGGAGTGCGGCCGATGCGCCATCCTGAGGAGATCGCCTGGGCGATGGAGGCTGACGTGGAGCATCCGGATCTGGGAGAGGAGATGTTCTTTTCGTACTGGATCGGCAGCCTTGCCCCCGGCTGGAAGGCAACCTTCTCGCCCGCAGGCGGCGATCGCGCCACCCTGGGGGTCTTCGTGCGCGGCCACGGCCCGGATGTCCAGCCCTTTTTCAGGGGTTTTTTGAAGAGATTCAAGGCATACAAGGCAGCGGATTACAGGGATATCGAGAAGATGAAGATCCTTGCTGTGAGGCGCGGTGGCGACCCAATAGCTGTGCTGCCTGGCGAGATGGTGGCTGACTCACTCATGGTGACAGGCGGCGCTGCAGGCCAGAGCGGCCTTGCCTACGGATTGCGCGCAGGCCAGATCTGCGGAGAAGTGGCAGCAAAAGCTGCCGCAGCAGGTGACGTCTCCCGAAAGGCCCTGTCCAGGTACGAGCACCTCTGGAAATCCGAGTTTTACTGGGAGTACCGCCTTGGCAGAGCGTCCCTTGAGACGTTGATGGGACTGAAGGACAGAGAGATCGAGAGGCTGGTTGGCGGCCTCTCTGGGAGATCTCTCATCTCGGGCGGCCCGCTGATGATGAAGATCTCTCACTCGGGAGCAAAGGTAGCTCTCGTGCGGCCAAGAACCATCTTGGAGCTGGCCTGGAATCTGGCCAAGGGATAAATCATGTATCTTGGCAGACAAAAAGGATTCATGACCTGTGATATCCAGGCTATCGGCTTTCGGGCAGCTTTTCACCACACCTGCTGCAGAACTTGGCATCTCTATCATGCCTTTCCTGTCCGCAGTTGGGGCAGATCAGCATAATTTTTTCGTTTGCCGCCATAACCCAGGCCCGGAAGATCCTGGCTGCCTGAAAGGGAATGATTATGATGCTTGAGATTATCATCGCCACTGCAACAAGTCTGCCTGCCTGTGTCACAGGTACAATATCACCAAAACCCACAGTGGAAGCGGTAACGACTGTGAAATAGAATGAGTCTCCAAAATTTTTCACATCATTGTTCAGGGGATTCTCTATTGAATAGAACAAACCGGAATATACAAAAAAAATTATGATTATGGTCATCACGAGACGGGCGACATCCACCATCCTGTGACTTATGATCCCAAAGAAGAGATGGTTCTGCGCGATGAACCTGAGGAACCTGAAGATGCGAAAGACCGCAAGAACTCGAATAGTCTGAACGGCCCGGATATTATGACTAAAAAAAGTGGGTGAAAGAGCCAGCAAGAGCAATGTGGGCAATATGGCCACCAGGTCGATGATGCTGTAAATATCCCGGACATAGGCTAACCTGTTGGAAGCGCCGTAGAGCCTGAGAATGTACTCGATGATGAAGATACCGACTATGAATATTTCCAGATTCCATAGCGTCTCCCTCTGGCTGCTGGAAATATCATATGTATCTGTCACAAAGATCGCAACCAACAGTAGGTTTAAGAAGATAATCGCGATGTCTATCGATTTCCCGAGCGGCGTCTTGAAATCGATCATATAGAACTGCACAGTCTCTCGAAAGGTCCGAGGTCGAGCCGGATTCTTATAGCCCGATGAATTTTTTGGCTGGGATGCATCGCGTCGGCCTTTCATCATCATTTTATCTCATCTTCCCAAACGTGAACACTCCCCGCCCTAAAGAGCGGGGCTTCTAGCGTTTTGCAGAGATTGTGTTCCCAATCTCAATATGTTTAT
>MVRK01000075.1 GCA_002067365.1 Methanosaeta sp. PtaU1.Bin060
GAACCCGGAAGCCCTCCCTGCTCAGCTCCTGGAACTTCTGCAAGATGGCATCCCTCACATCGGAGATCTCCGCCAACCCCTGAGAGGTGCGGGCCGCTGTGCAGACCTCCAGGATGTTGGCCAGAGCCCCCTTTGTCACCACTATGTGCTCCTCACCACGGGCCACGAGAATGCTCAAACGCTTGCGGACGAAGTCATAGGGGATCTCATCCAGCTTCTTGAAGCCCGCTATGTCGGGCTTGCCGTAATCGAGGATGGCCTGGTCGATGGGATCTGTGAAGCCCGTCTCGTAGGAGGCATTGAGGTAAGCGCAAAGAAAGACTTCACGGCTCTCCACACCCTCTGAGTCGAGGGCCGAATGCATCTTCACACTCCCCTCGGTGAGCGTCCCAGTCTTGTCGCAGCACAGCACATTCATGCTGCCGAAATTCTCGATGGACGCCAGCCGCTTGACGACGACCTTATGAGAGGCCATCTGCCTCGCGCCGTGGGCCAGGTTGATGCTGATGATGGCAGGCAGAAGCTGTGGGGTGAGTCCCACGGCGAGGGCAAGGGAGAAGAGGAAGGATTCAATGATGGGGCGCTCAAAATAGACATTGATGGCGAAGATGGAGATGACCAGAAGCAGTGTCACCCTCAGAAGGAAATAGCCAAAGCGCCGGACACCCATCTCGAACTCGGTCATGGGCTCCCTGAGCTTCAATCGCTGGGAGACCTGCCCGAACTCGGTATCAGCGCCAGTGTGCACCACCACAGCCGTGGCAGTTCCGCTCACCACATTGGTGCCCATGAAGAGGCAGTTCGTGCGCCCGGAGAGCTCAGTATCCTTCGGAAGCACTGCGGCCATCTTCTCTGCAGGATAGGTCTCACCGGTGAGGGCCGCCTCGTTCACGAAGAGGTCCCTGGACTTCAGGAGCCTGCAATCTCCAGGGATGATATCACCGGCGTTGAGACGCACGATGTCTCCCGGAACAACCTCCTCGATGGGCACCTCCTCTGCCTTTCCGTCCCTCATCACAGTGGCCTTGATCTGCACAATGGCCAAAAGCCTTGAAACTGCATTGGCCGCGCCCCTCTCCTGCCAGAAACCCAGGATCCCACTTATTAATATTATTATCAATACTATTAACGCATCAGTGGCTTGCCCGAGGTATATGGAGAGGACGGCGGCGAAGACCAGAAGCAGGATGATGGGGTTCCTGAACTGCGCCAGGAATAAAAGAAAATTGGCGGTCTCCTTTCTCTGGTGCAGAAGATTGGAGCCATACTTCTTGAGCCTGCGCCTTGCCTCCTCATCAGTCAGGCCCTCCGGGCCAGTCTCCAGCACCTTTTGCAGATCCTCAACTGCTATAGACCAGAAAGAGGTTCGGTCGATGGACATCATCTTGTCTTCTTCCCCTACAGTTCATATTTCTTCTGGAGGACTGATGTGCCTCGAAGGCGTCATTCTCGAACTCAGGAACCATCCTGCCTTTGCCAAACCACCCCAGGTCGCCGCCAGCCTTCCCAGAGGGACACTTGCGCATAGTGCCCTCATTCCGCGCGTACGATGCAAAGGCAAAAGCAAATGGCCAGAAGATTATGCGCAAAAGTCGCCTGGATAGATGGGGTAGACTATCAAGATCGGGCGGACTTTTGCAGACACTACTACTATATCCTTGAATTTATATCTTGCCGTGGCGTTCGGATAAAAACAATGACCTTGACCCTTATTTCCTTATCAGGATATCCATGACCACATTGTACCTCCTCGGCGCATAGCTCCGCACGACGCCCCTGTAGAGGATTTCAGCAGATGTACCCAGATCGGCTGCCGTTTTTTTGATCAGAGCCTCGTCTTTGTAAAGATCCTCCTCAGGCGCAATGGCATAGTAGTGGACGATGCCACCCAGCCTGACAGCCCTCATGGCAGGAACAAGAAATTGAGATGCTGTTTGTGGCAGGTTCATGATCACATGGTCAGCCGTCTTCTCGTAGCGCAAGGCAAGAGCTGCTGCATCGCCCTCCAGGATCTCAATCTCTTTCACCTTGTTCAGCCTTGCGTTCTCCCGCAGGAGAAAGACAGCCGCTGGGTTCTTGTCGATCGCGATGACCCTTGCGCCTCTTTTGGCAAGCAGCAGGGAGAAGGGCCCGACTCCAGCAAACATATCCAGGATGTTATCGCCGGGCCGCACAAGGCGGGCGATCCGCAGGCGCTCAGTGCCCAGACGCGGCGTGAAGTAGGCATTCTCCAGGTCAACACGATAGCGCAGGCCGTGCTCCCTGTGAAGGGTTACTGTGCGCCTCTCACCTGCGACATGCCTGAACCTGCGAGTCCTGAACTCCCCTTCGACATCTGAGACGGGCGCGATCACAGCCCGCACAGGCTTGCAGATGGAGAGGAGCACATCCGCAACGGCCTCTGCTCTTTCGGGCTCGACTATGGCGATGTCACCCACCACCTCGTAGCTCGGCCTGAACCCCAGGACATCCTCGGGCGACGGCCTTCGCTCCTCCGGCTCGAAATCCAATTCGACCCATTCCAGCTCTACCGCAGCCATATCCGCGGCGAGGTCGAGCTTGGCCTTTTCAGATTCGTCCATCTCCAGAACAGGCAGATAGACATGGGATTCGTCGGAGATGATCCTGCGGGAGCGATCGAAGGCTCCGAGTTCCACCAGGAGCTTGCGGATGCGTTCGCCCTGATCTCTTGGTATCCTGATCCCCAGTCTGGCGTCGGGCATTTTGCGTCATTATGCCATGTGAATTCAAATCTCTTTTGCCGAATCTCGAATTCGGATTCAACCGATTCCGGATTCGATATCGTCGAGGTCTGCCTCAAGATCTACGGCAAGATATTTACCCTAAGATGACAGATAAACACCTGGAATATTTTAGATATATGAGGTGTTGAAAAAAATGATTGGAGTCTGTCCAAGCTGTGGAAAGCCATTCGCAATAAAGCAGGCAGAAGGCGGTGAGGGATGGGTCTACTGCGAGGATGTCTGCATCAGCCCCGCAGACATGCCCGTCGGTGAGAGGCTGTTGGCGGATCAGGCGACCAAGGTATATGTGGACAGGGATATGATCGAGCTGAGACGCCAGGAGTACATCAAGAAGCACGGCTTCGACCCCCAGCCTGTGATGGATGCAGTCAACAATTGGCGAGAGGAACAGGTTAGGAAATGGGCTGCTTCTAGGGGCTGGAGCGAGGAGGAGATCGATGCCTGGATCAAGCAAATGAGCGCCAAGACGCTCTGATCACAATCCCCCTCGAAAAGCAGCGAATTCTTGATTCATTTTTGAATCTGATGCAAAACAGAAAATAAAGACGGATTTGATCCGCGGCGCGCCCTCGCTCTCAGATATATTGCTGAACGAGATCCGCGGGCTCGCTTATATTTCTCTCCTTGTGCAGGATCTTGGCTGCAGCGCTCTCGAAGTCGCTCTGATATACTGTGGTCCTCTCCTCGCGAATGGCGAACATCCCCGCCTCCGTGGAGAGAGCCTTGAGGTCTGCCCCGCTTGAGCCCTCGGCCATTGCGGCTATGCGCCGCAGATCCACATCAGAGTCCAGGCTCATGTCTGAGGCATGAATCCTCAGGATAGCCTCGCGAGCTTCAACATTTGGCAGCGGTATCTCGATCACCCTATCAAAGCGCCCGGGCCGAAGCAGTGCCGGGTCGAGCATGTCGAGGCGGTTTGTGGCCGCTATCAGCTTCACCTCTCCCCGGGCATCGAAGCCGTCCATCTCGGCCAGGAGCTGCATCAGTGTCCTCTGCACCTCACGGTCGCCGCTCGTGGCTCCATCCATGCGCCTGGCACCAATGGCATCCAGCTCGTCTATGAAGATGATCGCTGGCGACTTATTCTTGGCCAGCTCGAATAGCTCCCTCACAAGGCGCGCGCCCTCGCCGATATACTTCTGGACGAACTCGGAGCCGACGACGCGCAGGAAGGTGGCCTCTGTGCTGTGGGCGACAGCCTTGGCGAGGATGGTCTTGCCCGTCCCCGGTGGGCCGTGCAGGAGTACCCCTTTAGGCGGCTCGATGCCGACGGCTGTGAACAGATCTGGCCTCTTCAGCGGCAGCTCGACGATCTCCCTGATCTCTGAGATCTGCATATCCAGGCCGCCGATCTGATCGAACTGCACATCGGGAGCCTCCTCGATCTCCATGCCGAAGACCGCAGGATCGCGCGGGGAGGGCAGGACGCACATCACAGCGAAGGACTGCTGGTTCAGGCCCACCTGGGCTCCCGGCTTGATCTCCTCCTCGATGAACTGGGAGAGATTCACCACGAACCGAGGACCGGTGCTGCTCTTGACTATGACCCTGTTCTCATCCAGGACATCCGCTATGGTGCCCACTATCATAGGACCGACGCGCAGGCGCTCAAGCTCCGATCTGAGCTTGCGCGCCTCTCTCTCGAACTTGAGCTTCTGGTTCTCTATGAGCCTCTTCTCGCCTTCCACGCGGTCCTTCTGCTCTCGCAGCGCCAGATTGCGTTCCTCAAGCTGGCGCATGCGGTCCAGGATGTAACGCGAAAAGTCCGCGCCGGCCTGTGACTCGTTTATGCCCTCTCCACTATCCATAATTACAAAACTTATTAAACTCCGGCCCCTATAAAGGTTTCCGAGATGAACGAGAAGCAATGCGAGATCTGTGGTGCCGAGATCGTGGGGGCAGCCCAGAGGGTAGTGATCGACGGCTCGGCCCTGGAGGTGTGCAGGAACTGTGCGCGCTTTGGCAAACCAGAGGACAAGTGGTCGCCTGTCCCGAAGAAGATGGTGCCTGTGGAGAGGGCCTTCACACCAGTGAGAAGGCCGAAGCCCCGCGACCATTTCAAGGACCTTATGGAGCTGATCCCCGATTTCGGGCGCAGGATCAGAGAGGCGCGTGAGAGCCTCGGCCTAACGCCCGAGGAGCTGGCGGCCAGAATAAAGGAGAAGGCTGCCCTTCTGAAGAAGATAGAGCGCGAGGAGATCTCCCCCGAGGACGATGTGCGAAAGAAGCTCGAGCGGGAGCTCAAGATCAAGCTCACAGACCAGGTCAGCGATGAAAGGATGAGGGCATCGGGCACTGGCAAGGGCCTGACCCTCGGAGACATCGCCAGCATCAGACGCAAATGACCGCCAATGCAGCGCGCTTGATCATCGGGGGCGGAGTGGTAGTCTACCCCACTGAGACGGTCTATGGCCTTGGCGCGAATGCCCTGGATGAGCAGGCCATCCTCAGGGTCTTTCAGATCAAGAAAAGGCCGCTGGACATGCCCATTTTCCTGGCCGTATCGAGCTTTGAGATGCTCGACAAGGTGGCAGATGTGAGCAGTGAAGATCGCGTGCTGCTGGAGCGGCTCCTCCCTGGGCCTGTCTCTGTGCTGGTTCGAAAGAGGGATGTGGTTCCCGATATCCTGACGGCAGGCAGCCCACTCGTGGGCATAAGGTTCCCCGATCACGAGATAGCTCAGAAGATCATCGACAGGACAGGGCCGATCACCTCCACCAGCGCGAACCGCACAGGCTCGCCCGCCCCCACCAGCGCCTCCGAGGTCGCCCGCGAGATCGCAGATCGGGTGGACCTGGTGATGGACGCGGGAAAGTGCAGGTACGCCAAGGCATCCACTCTTCTTGACCTTGGAAAAAGGGAGGTAATCCGGTCGGGTGCTGGCATTGAAAGCGTCCTCGAGGCGATCTCTTGAGGGCAAGGATCAGGGATTTCTTCGAGACAAAAGAGGGCTGGATATTTGCCGTCGCCGATTACAGCCACCCGCATGGGCTGCGATCGCTCCTCAGGTATGTGCCCGACTCCGAGGGGGAGCGCGAGGCGGATGGGAGACGCTACCGCAAGATGGACTTCGATGAGTCCTTTCTGTTCCTGAGAAGAGAGCGACCCGATTATGTGAAGGACTTGCACGTTGTTCCCGAGGGAGATGTGCAGAGGCATTACCTGCCATCTGCGGGCCTGAAGAGCGTGGCTGAGCAAGACCAGAGGGTGAAGATGATCGCCTGCCTCCTCGCCCGAAGCCAGGTTCCCTGGAGCGAGATGGGCATCACGGGCTCCATGCTCGTGGGCCTGCATGGCCCAGCCTCAGATATCGACTTCGTCGTTTACGGTCCCTGGTGGTGGCGCGCGAGAAAGGCGCTGGCAGAAGCCAAGGCCAAAGGAGAGGTTCAGGATCTGGACGAGGCCACATGGATGAAGATCTATTCCAAGCGCCGCCCTGAGATCGGCTTCGATGAGTTTGTGCTGCACGAGAAGAGAAAGGGAAACAGAGGGATGATCTCTGGCACATACTTCGACCTGCTATTCACCAGAAGCTGGAGAGAGATCGAAGCTGCGCCACCCGGCCCTGGAAAGGCATTGGGCAGGCGCAAGATCACAGCTCGAGTGACGAACGCCGATTTCTCCTTCGACAGCCCCGCCATCTTCAAGGTCGACCACGATGAGGTGAAGGAGATCCTCTGCTACTCTCATACCTATGCGGGCCAAGCCCTTCCGGGCGAGATAGTAGAGGCGGCAGGCGTCCTGGAGGAGAGCGCCGGCGGGCCGAGGCTCGTTGTGGGAACGACGCGCGAGGCCAGAGGCGAGTGGATCAGGTCGCTTTCACTCATAGAGAAAAAGGGCTGATGAGATCTGCGATTGATATAAATCAGCCGAAGTATGTAATGTGGGACTCAAGCCCGCAATGCTATCAAGAGAGGTTCACTGAATGTTGGAAGTTCATGCCTTTGATATCGAGATTGGACAGCACAAGGTCATGCTCAACGCTGTCGATGCAAGGGAGCGCGGCCTTTATGCCGGCGACCGCGTCAGGGTGAGGACGAGAGGAGCCTCGACAACAGCCATCCTCGACATCACCACAGAGATGGTCAAGCCTGGCGAGATAGGCATCTTCACTGAGGCGCTGAAGGAGCTGAAGAATGCGACGAGCGTGGACATCCTGCCCGCCCCAAAGCCTGCCTCCCTCTGCTACATCAAGATGCTCATGGACAAGCAGAAGCTCACAGAGGACCAGATAAGGGCGATAGTCCAGGACATCGTGGACAACAACTTGAGCGAGATAGAGCTCTCGGCGTATATCACCGCCTCGTACATCCACAACATGGACTCCCAGGAGACCGAGTGGCTGACCAGGGCCATGATCGAGACGGGAGAGCGCATTCACTTCGACACTCATCCGGTCATGGACAAGCACAGCATCGGGGGCGTTCCCGGAAACAAGGTCTCCCTGCTGGTCGTCCCAATAGTTGCAGCGTCAGGGCTTCTCATCCCCAAGACCAGCTCCAGGGCCATCACAGGTGCAGGCGGGACTGCTGACCTGATGGAGGTGCTGGCTCCCGTCGAGTTCTCGGGGGCCGAGATCAAGGAGCTGACTGAGAAGGTGGGAGGCGTGATCGTCTGGGGCGGAGCCACGAACATCGCCCCGGCGGACGACAAGCTGATAAAGGCTGAATATGCCCTTTCCATCGATCCCTACAGCCAGATGCTCGCGTCCATCATGGCCAAGAAGGGAGCGGTCGGGGCTGACGCAGTGGTGGTGGACATGCCTGTTGGTCCCGGAACCAAGCTCCCCACAGCCGAGGCTGGCCGCACTCTGGCAAATGACCTCATCAATCTGGGAGAGCGCTTGAACATCCGCATCGAGTGTGCCATGACCTTCGGAGGCTCTCCTGTAGGGCGAACCATCGGGCCGGCCCTGGAGGTTCGCGAGGCGCTCACAGTTTTAGAGAATAAGGGTGGTCCCAACAGCCTGAAGGAGAAGAGCCTCTCCCTGGCAGGAATCCTTCTCGAGATGGGCGGCGTGGCAGGACGTGGCGACGGCTACAAGGCCGCAGAGTCACTCCTCACCAGCGGAAAGGCCCACAAGAAGCTCATGGAGATCGTGGAGGCCCAGGGAGGCGACCCGAATGTCAAGAGCGAGGATATTGTGATCGGGGAGCACTGTGAGGAGATCCTCTCCCCCACGGGCGGCTACGTCGTCGCCTTCTTCAACAAGAGGCTGGTCGAGCTGGCGCGCTTGGCAGGAGCGCCTGCTGACAAGAAGGCTGGCGTCATCATCCACAAGAAGATGGGCGAGCGCGTCAAGAAGGGCGAGCCTCTCATCACCATCTGCTCAAGCGCCGAGTGGGAGCTGGAGGGCGCAGTGAAGGACGCCAAGAGGCAGATGCCGATCGTTGTGGAGGGCATGCTCCTGGAGAGATATCCCGGGATCCGAGAGCTATGAGATCGAAAGGAGATATATGAGGTTCTGATGAAAGTCGCAATAACCTATCACGAGGATTTCGGCAAACACGGATTTTCAGTCCTCAAGGAGAGGATTAGGCCATCCTTCGAGGCTCTGATGGAGTCGGGGCTGGTCGATGGCAAGGACGTCCAGGTCTTCAAGGCAAAGCCCGCGCCCCTCGCTCTCGTGGAGCAGGCTCATACTGCCACGCACATGGCCAACATGGAGGCCGACCCTCACAGGGATGTGGCCATCCTCTCAGCTGGCAGCGTGATGATGGCAGCGGAGATGGTCGCCAAGGGCGAGGCCGAGTCGGCCTTCGCCTACACTGGAACGGCAGGTCACCACGCCTCCCGGGGGAGCGCCTGGGGCTTCTGCTACTTCAACGATGTAGCCATCACCATCCAGCGCCTGCGTGAGATGGGGATCGAGCGCTTTCTGATCATCGACGTCGATCCCCATTTCGGGGACGGGACTCGCGACTTCTTCGGGAAGGACCCAAATGTCTACCACGTGAACCTTCACAGCGGCAGGGGGGAGGAGCACGACGGCCAAAACAACAACTACGACTTCGGCCTGGGCTTCGGGGCCACAAATGACCAGTTTCTCGACGCCCTGAAGCATGCTCTGGCGCAGGCATCGGATTTCGACTACCAGATGGCCTTCGTGGTCTTCGGCCACGACTCCCATCAGGACGACTATGGCGGCTTCGACCTCACCATCGAGGCATACCCGAGGATGGCACAGCTCATCAAGGATTCAGTGGGAGAGAAGGGCTTGGTATTCGTCCTCAGCGGCGGCTCATCAGTTCCCGTCGCAGAGAGGGTAATTCCAGATGTGATCAGGGTCCTGGCAGGGCGGTGGCCCTCTTGAGGATGGCCTCCAACTGCTATTCCTGCATCCTCGATAGAGCCAAGTTCGAGTCGGACATGGTCATCTCCTCGGAGGGCGAGAGGAGGCAGGCGATGGAGGAACTCCTGGACTTCATGGCCTGCCACAAGGGAGGGGTTCCGGCGCTGGTGGGAACCGAGAGGGAGATCATCATCAAGAGGCTCAGCGGAAGCTCTGACCCCTACAAGCAGCTCAAGGAGGAGAGCAACCGCGTGGCCGAAGGCCTTCTTCCGGCTGCCAAGCGTTTCTACGAAGAGGCCGAGAACAAGCTTGAGGCACTCGTACGCATCGCGGCAGCAGCCAACTCCATGGAGTTCGGCGTGAAGGGCCACGACTTCGATAACGCCACATTTGCGAAGGTCTTCGAGGCGACTCTCCGAGAGAGCCTCGCGGGCGATCTGAAAGCAGTGGAGCAGAGGCTTGAGGGCTTCAAAAACATCTTTTACCTGACTGACAACTCCGGAGAGGTGGTCTTCGATCTCTTCGTGATAGAGCGACTGCGTCAGATGCACAAAGATGTGGTGATAGGGTCCAAGGCTGAGCCGATCCTCAACGATGTGACCGCCGAGGAGGCCAGCGCCATGACTAGCATCAGGGTTGTGCCCACGGGCGCTGTTGTCGGCACTGCTCTGGAGATGATCAGCCCCGAGGCATCATCGCTTCTCCTCGACCCGGAGTGGCTGATCCTCTCGAAGGGCATGGGCAACTATGAGACGATCTCAGAGTACGAAGAAGTCCTGAGGGGAAGGCTCATCTACCTGATGAGAGCCAAGTGCGAGCCCGTAGCGACGGCCATGGGCGTTCCGCGGGGATCACTGGTCGTGAAGCTGGTTTAGACAGAGAAGCCCGCTTCACCTGTAGTTCATGTCCGGCTCGTCCGAAGGAATTGTCTCCCAGACATCTTTCTGCTCCTGCCTCAGCAGAGATACGTCCAGATCGAGGCCGAAGAGGGGGCCTATCGCCTCCAAGAGGGTTGCTGCCGCCTTGATGTCCACAAGTTCAGCTCCGGAGGTCGTCCCGAGAAGGCAGAAGCCGCGCATGCCGTAAATAGGCGCAAGCCCCGCCAGGAGACCATTAAGCCCGCCGATCGCTCCCTGGCGGAGCAGAGGTATCCCCGATCTCTCAAGGGCCGCAGCAGAATTCACATCTGTCGCTGTCCCAAGGACGCCGCTCCTCGTCTCTCCGACATAAGCCGCCAGGGTTATCACATCGCTCACGCCCTCGGTTCGAAGGGAATCGAGGATCTCTCCTGCAAGGCTGTGCATCCCGATGATCTCCAGGGGCTGGGCGTCTCCCGAGAGCATGAGAAGATCGTCTCTATTCTCCGGGGACCTCAGCTCGGCGTGAAGAAGCTCTGCCAATCCCTGGGAGATGACGGCCTGCGCCGGAAAGACGCTGGAAAAAAAGGGCTTGATGGCGCTGCATTTCAGGGAGGTGGCCATGAAATCCGCTGCCACCTTCCCAACGCTTCCTATTCCCGGAAAGCCGCCAATGCAGACCTTTTTGCCGAACATCGAATGACTGTCTGGCGTGCAGATATAACATCCTTTCGTCGATGGCGGAGGGCTCTTACTCCCCTGCCACCCTGATCAGCCAGTTGTCCTTTATCGTCTCGTTCGTCTCTGATTTTCGTTCAGCAGGCACAAGCTGGTCGTCCATGAGAAGATAGGAGTTGCCAGTCCCGTTGCCCTGCTCCATGGCGATGCTCATAGCCCCCCGGTCGTAGAAGACGACATAGAAGTCACCAGTTACCTGCTGGGGCGGGATATCCATTGTGGCGCCAACAGGACCCTGAGTGGATGCGAAGTAGGCGTTCTGGGTATCGGCAAACTTGTAGAGAAGATTGAGGCTCTTATCCCTGACCTCGACGAGGAAGTTCATGTTTTGCGGTATCCGCTTTGTCGTCTCATTGTATCCGCTCCAGCCAAGGATGGAGATCTTTTTGAGCTTCCACCCGGATTTGGGTGCAGTGAACTTCACGGCCTCCCCGACGTCGATGCCGCTCTCGCCAAAATCGCTCACCGCTGAATAAAGCAACAATTTCATATCCGAGATGTTCTTGCCGGAGTCCTGCTTGAGGACTGCCATCTTCGACGCAGTCACCTGTGAGGATGCACTGGATAATAGTGCTGCAAGACAGATGGCAGCTACAAATAGGATAGTCTTCTTCAGGTTATCACCCCAGAGGCTGATTATATGCTATCCATAAATAGATATTGATAGGGTAAATGACAATCAGACTGCCTTCGCCGGCTGCTCTGCCCTGATCAAGGAGGATATGACAGACAAAAGAGATTATGCCTTGAGCATTCAGGAAAGAGAGATCCCTCTTAGAACAGGATCATCGCCTGGCGCTCAATATATCAGATATATAAAAATGTTGGCCGCGGGTTGGCTGCCCTCAGCTCACCAACCCGAGGCATCGTTGCAGCCTATTCTCCCACTGCCCTCAGTATCCAGTTGACTGTGATGGAATCATTTGTGTCAGGGCTCACGAACTCAACAGGCCCTATCAAAGAGGTGTTCCTGTTGTCGAAGAAGTAGGAACGGCCTGTTCCATTCATCATCTCGGCCCCTATGACCATCGACCCTCTGTCGTAGAAGATCACCCAGAAGTCACCATTCATAGTCAGAGCCGGAACCTCCAGCAGCCTTATGATGGGATTCGGGAAGGTGAAGTAAGCGTTCTGGGTGTCGATCATCCTGTAGAGAAGGTTGAGATCCTTGTCCCTGATCTCAAGCAGAAAATCCTGAGGTGTGGGAAGGGTCTTCGATGTCGCATTCAGCCCAGTCCATCCGAAGACCTGGACGCCCGTGAGCTTCCACCCGGGTTTCGGCGGGGTGAACTTCACTGCTGCTCCGACAGAGAAGGCATCCAGACCAAAGTCCGTCGCAGCTGTGTAGGGTGTGATGTTCATCTGGGAGAGGTTGCCTCCACTATCCTCTTTAAGAACAGTGAGCTGAGACGTGCTCGCCGTCTCTGCTGCTATAACAGCCCCGCAAAGAGCTGCGCACAAGAGTGTGGCAGCCAATAAGATCATCTTCTTCAAATTATCACCTGGAATAGCTACTTAAATTCTATACATAAATAGATAATGCTAAATAGTTCAGTGGAAAGCTGTCTGGCCAACTGATGATGGCTCATCATGGGATGCTTTTGAGCATTTCTTGGTGGTAACACTTTTCCGCCCTTTTGATCAGGTCAGGCTTCGAGGAAGATGTTCCAGACGGCCCAGAGGATCGAGAGGGTGGCGACGAAGAAGATGAAGTACATCAGATCCGGTGAGACATTCAGCGCCAGGAGGTCCACCAGATCGTAGAAGACGTAGATTGCGAAGGTAAGCCCTATGAACCATCCATATCTCTTCCCCCTGTAAACTGCGATCATTACGCCAAGGGCTGCCACCACGATTTCCAGGAAGATGGAGATCGGCTGCAGAGAGTTCATCATTTTACTCAAATAATAATTAATTAAGGTGAGATATAAACTTATGCCCGACCAAAGACAGAAGGAAGGAAAGTAAAGAGCCTTATTCAGCCAGAAATCCGTGGGCTCTCAGCAAGCCGATGACGTCCTCTCGATCCAGGTCATACCAGTTCCTGTAGGCATCGGCCACGGCAAAGCTGTATCCGCTGCGCACATTAGGGCAGACGATCAGATCCACATCCTGCGCGAGCATCCTGATGGTGCTGGCCGAGGCTGTCGGCACTGCCACCACGATCTGGGAGGGCTTTCTCCTCCGCACCACCCTGATGGCCGCCATCATTGTGTAGCCAGAGGCCAGGCCATCGTCCACAATTATCACAATCCGTCCCTTCATATTGGGCCAGGGCCCGGGTCCCCGAAAGGCGCTGTTCCTCATCTCCAGCTCCTTCCTGACGGGCTCGGCCAGCACCTCGATCTCCGCCTGAGAGAGGCCGAGCATCCTGACCATTGGCGCATTCAGCACGAGATCACCCTCCAGGCTCACTGCCCCGAATCCCGATTCAGGGTTGCCTGGGACTGGGATCTTCCTTATTATCAGGAGGTCGAAGGGCAGATTCAGCCGCGAGGAGATGGCAAGTCCCACAGGCACACCCCCTGAGGGGATGGCCAGCACGAGGGCGTCCTTGCCGCGGAATTTTTCCAGGGCCTGTGCAATGTGAAGGCCAGCGTCGTCTCTATCCTCAAAGACGAGGGACCTGTTTCTGAGTTCTGGATCGTCGATGATCGCTGAGGCCATGAGCACAACCCCGCAATATGAGTCACCAAGGGCTAATGGTAGTGATAATATGTTTTGCGAATAGTTTAATCTTCCTCTGTCAGGAGACAAAAGTCATCCTCGCAGGAGATTCCACGTCCTCATCGGAATGATGAGGTCTCGTATCGGATCTGCAACAAGAAATGAAGATATTTTTTTATAGTAAGCAAAGAAAGACGCAACCTCGTAGGAGGAGGAGAATGAGAGATAGAGAGGCAAAAATCCATTTGTCTCTCCTTCTTTCGTGCATTTCGAATGCCAGAGAGCTGCCTTTTGGGAGTCACATTTGGGCAAAGGTGCTCGAATAATTGGCGGGCACCCGATGCACTGCAACCTCCGGCCAGTTGTTTGATGAGAGTATAGAAAAGACGAAGCATGGGGTGAAATTGTGATGAATCGAATCCCGATCTGGACTTCAGTGGTCCTTTTGATTTTCTTCACAGGCCTGGCCCTGGGAGATTATGGCCTATCCGGAAGCATGGGCGTCGAAAATTTAAGCAGAGGCAGCCCTATAGCGCAGAGCTTGGAGGCCGATGCGGGGGATGCTCTCGCAGAAGCCATGGCACCGCAGCAAGCAGCAACAGAATCCGGAACTGATTCCGCATTGTACACAGACCAGATGCCTCTTGAGACGGATCTGAAAGGGCTGATGCCCTTCGATGTCAAGGAGAGCGTACCTAGCCTCTTCTACAAGGGAAGCTACAGGGAGCTGAGCGGATATAACAATATATTTCCGAGCTCTGCTGCTTGGCTGTGGATTGAGAGATCTGCAGGGTGGTCATGGTATGCAACCATGCCGCTTGGCGGATGGGCGCGAGAGCTTCTCTACGTTCCCATAGCCTCACCGATCTACATGTATGAGATATATCCAGATATGTATACGAGGAGATATAATCTGGGATTTGCGCAGCCTGGATACTACTATATCTGGTATTATGCTGATGCTCCTGGTCGGCATCTCAATGTGTTAGGTGTTAGCGGCGACTATAGCAATACCGTCGTCATCGATGTTTATGCGATGAAGCCAACGCCCTCGAAACCGGACCCCAAGAAAGAATGCGAGAAGAGGGGATTCCCCTGCTACTGGCAAGATGGAAAGTGCATTTGTACGCCCGCTCCTAATCCAGTAGACGAATGCGAGAAGAAGCCAGGTTGTACATGGGCAAACGGGGAATGTCAATGCTTCCAGCCAGCGCCAAACCCCGTGGCTGAATGCGAGAAGACGCCAGGCTGCTTCTGGGCGGATGGAAGATGTCAATGTCCACCTGGACCTGTTCCCAATCCCACTCCGGAGCCTGAGCCAAGTCCAGAACCCGTGCCAAACCCAACTCCGGACGATGCCTAAATCCCTTAAATCAGGCATGTGATCAGACAGGAACTGCAAGATCGCGCGGGGCCCGTGAGATGAGACGCCACTCCACATGAGGCCGTTGGGCACGAAACGCGAAAAAGCAACTCGGAAAATCTGGGGCAAGTGTCGCGCAGGTCGCTGATGCATGGCGAAAGGGGGGAGAGCAGTACGGTGACAGCCCGGCGATCCCCTTGCACTTGCTCCTGGATGATGCGAGGCACGATCGCCTTTGGAGTCCAATACGATTGAGGAGGGAGAGGTTCAAGATCGAGGAGGATTAAGGAATGAAGAGAGCAAAAGTCGATAAGTAGGAGGTTTTCAGGTTTCTCGGCTTTTGCTCATCGGTTACTCGTCGTTTGACGATATAAATGTGTTGTATAACACAGGCACATAACATGGTTCATGGCCCCGACCCAAGACTCGGTTCAACCTTACAGCAAATTTTATTAACTATTACGACTATTATGAAGTATATGGGCCGCGGTATAACCCTCATTTTGGATATCCTAAAGGGCGCTGCTATGCAGATCTTGATCTGGCGATGGGAGATGCACATGATCTTGAGATACGGCTTGGATTGGCGATACAGAGATCAATGGGAGAGGCTCTAAGAGCGACAGAGGATATTCTGGCAAAAGGCACGACGGATCCACAGGCAAAGAGGGCAATCTCGCAGGTTGCGGCGTCGTAGAAGCAGCTCTCTTTTATATCGGCAGTTTTTGTTCACTGTGGCAGAGGACATGGCCGCGGTCTCATGGCCGCTGCGGCGATTCCCGCCGTCTCACGCACTCCGGCTCTGTTGCGGCTCATTGCATAGATTCGGATGATAGAGGCTGAGTCAGACTAGCTTTCTGCTCATAGCTGCTGCAAATTTCGGCGCAGACGATTCCAGATCGTATGCATCATCTCAATCATAGTTGCTCGATCATGGGGCCGACGCGAAATTCAATCAAATAAAATCAGAGGACCCGGGATCAGGGCTTCGTGCAGTTCACTTCGATGCAAATCTAATTAAGAGATGAGATACAATATCGGGCTGGTCTAGAGAGACAGATAGCCTAAAGGAGAGTCAATATGGGTTTGCTGGAGCGCATGGGGACTGTGGTAAAAGCGAAGATGAACAAGATCATGGACAAGGTCGAAGATCCCAGGGAGACGCTGGACTACTCCTATGAGAAACAGCTTGAGCTCCTGCAGAATGTGAAGCGCGGGGTCGCTGAGGTCACCACCTCCAAGAAACGCCTGGAGCTGCAGAAGGCCAAGCTGCAGGAGAACATCGACAGGATGAACTCCCAGGCGCACGAGGCAGTAAATTCCGGGAGAGACGACCTTGCGAAGATGGCAATTGAGCGCAAAGTTGTCCTGAGAGCCCAAGCTGATAGCCTCGATAAGCAGATAGCCGACCTGGCTGCAGAGCAGCAGAAGCTCATGGCCGCAGAGAACAGGCTGGCCACCAAGGTGGAGTCTTTCCGCGCCCGGAAGGAGACCATCAAGGCCCAGTACACCGCAGCAGAGGCCCAGACAAAGATATCAGAATCTGTGACTGGAATCAGCGAGGAGATGGCCGATGTCGGCCTGGCCATGCAGAGGGCCGAGGACAAGACAGAGCAGATGAAGGCGCGATCTGCTGCGCTGGACGAGCTTCTTGAGTCGGGTGTCCTGGAAGACTACACAGGAGAAGACCAGATCGAGAAGGAGCTGGCCAAGGCGAAGACATCGAATGATGTGGACGCAGAGCTGGCCAGGCTCAAGCAGGAGGCAAAAAGATGATCATCAGAATAATGGGCGAGGGGCAGTACAACGTGGACGATGGAGTGGTCGAAGCGCTCAACGCCATAGATAATCGCATTGTGAACCATGTGAGCAAGGGCGAAGAGGAGAAGTTCAGAGAGGATCTCGACAGGTTGATCTCAACAGTGAAGAGTAATGGGAAGCAGGTGGAGACAAAGGAGATCATGAAATCGGACATCATAATTCCTCCGCAGGATCTGACTCTAGAGGAGGCAAAGGGCATTTTCAAGGCTGACGGCCTGATAAAAGATTGAGAAAAGAGCCCATGAGATAGTGAAAGAAAAAGATCAAGAGCTGTCTTCGGTGGGATCGGGGCCTGAATGCCTGGGCAAGCTGATTCAGGAGATTCACGTCCGATCCGGGCGTCTCTTGGCACCACCTTTCGACTGCGCTCTTCAGATTCGAAAAGCCCCCGATCTCGAAACCCGAGCCTGAATTGCAGGCCCTTATTTTGCTGCAATCGATTTCCTGAGACGATAAATTAGATAATATGACAGCCGTAGTTTAATTTGTTAATGGTTGATAGCCAGCAAGGCGATAATAAGAATAATAAGCACGGAGCCGTAAGTTAGCCATAGATGCCTCGTGATGGATTCTCTGATTCTGGACGCATCAACGATTTTTCAGCTTCGACAGGTCGATCCAGGAAGACACATCTGGAGAGGCTCATTTCCCTGATCCCAGTCCCTTATTACTTTGGCTGGCTGATCATTGCATCTGTTTTCCTTGCGGCATCATGCGTCGTTCTGGTGCAGTTCGAAGGATCCTTGAGGCACATTGATGCTTTTTTAATTATTTCCATCATAGTTGCTCTCGAGGGAGCGGCGATCAATTGGGCGCACAATAGAATAAGATCCTTCACCGACATTCTCATCAACATCGTTGACCTGCCCAAAGATGCAATAATCAGATCATGCGACGGATACGAAGCCGAGATATTCGATGACAGAAAGCTGATCGCATCCGCCTTTATTGTCATCGCGTTCGTCCACTCTTCAGGAATCGATTACCATGCTATCACATTCAACTCGAACATATCAGATATTATTTTTAATATTTTGTATTATTTTGCGGTCTACATCGAGGGCGCGGGCCTCTATGTTATGATCATGACAGCCCTGACTGTGCATAAAATAGGATCTCTCCCGGTTCAAGTCGATGCGGCATTCTCCGATTTTCACGCCATAGGGATACTCTACTCGGAGTTCACACTGTATGCGGCGAGCGTCTATGTCATATGGGGTTTTTTCCATATGATCGTGCCACCCCGGTTCTCATCGCTGGAGATCATACTGTGGTTCCTGGGGTTTGCGATTGTTCTTTTCGTGTATTTCATCCTGCCCCAGTACAACATACACCTGATGATGGCTTCGGCCAAAAAAGAGAAGAGCGAGCTATTCTCATCCCGCCTCAGGGCAGCCCTGGATGAGTCCTTTGAGGTTCCATCCGAGGAGAATGCAGGCTATCTTAAGGATATGTTAGCTGTCCAGAATCAACTGAGCCAGATGCATGAATGGCCCTTTGGCAGCTACGAGATTTTGCATCTGATCCTGATAGTAATAATACCCCTGGTTGTCATCCTGCTGGAGCTGATATTGGGATTTATTAAATAATTATTTTTGGAAACATATCGTCAGCTCGTCCCAAAAATGGATTTCAGGACGCCCTTTCCAGGGCTGCTCTCAGATCCTCAAGGTTTATGGGCTTGCTGAGATAATCGTCCATGCCGGCCTCAAGGCATTTTTCCCTGTCGCCCTGTATGGCGTAGGCTGTGAAGGCCACAATCCTGGGACCATTTGATGGCCACCGCCTGCGTATCTCTCTGGTCGCCTCAAGGCCATCCATCTCTGGCATCTGAACGTCCATGAGGATCAGGTCGTAGGGTTGGCGTTCCAGAGCTTCCAGGACCTCCCGGCCGTTCGCAACCGAATCGACCTCATACCCCAGCTTCTTTATCATGAGGGTAGCCATCCTGCTGTTGACCATGTTGTCCTCCGCCAGAAGAATGCGCAAATCCCTGGCCTTCTTCGGCGCATTCTGGGCTGTCAAATCAGTCGCGACCCTCTTGGGCAGGTCATCGGATGCTTTTGCTCGAATGGTGAAGTGGAAGGTGCTTCCTTTTCCTTCGATGCTCTCAAACCAGATCCTGCCCCCCATGAGCTCCACCAGCCTCTTGCTTATGGCCAGACCAAGACCGGTTCCGCCGTATTTCCTGGAGGTAGAGGCATCGGCCTGTGAAAATGGCTGAAACAGCCTCCCACCTGTCTCTTGAGATATGCCGATCCCCGTATCCCTCACAGAGAAATGCAGCTCGCAGCTGTCATTCTTCTGCACAGAGGTCGAGACATGGACCTCTATCTCGCCCCTCTGTGTGAACTTCACCGAGTTCGAGAGCAGGTTGGCCAGGACCTGGCGAATCCTTGATGAGTCTCCCAATACGGCTTCGGGGGTACCTGCTTCCACTGTGTAGAAGAGCTTAAGGCCCTTCTCCGATGCCTGGCTGGAGATCAGGGTCAGAGCCTCTTCTATACACGATCTTAATTGAATGGGAGCATATTCCAGCTCTATCTTTCCTCTTTCGATCCTGGAGAAGTCAAGGATATCGTTTATGACGCTCAGAAGAGCCTGGCCACTGTACCTTATCGTCTCGATGTACTCCCTCTGCTCCTGATTCAGCTCAGTCCCCAACATGAGGCTTGTCATTCCTATGACGGCGTTCATGGGTGTTCGGATCTCATGGCTCATGTTTGCCAGGAACTCCGATTTTGCCTTCGCCGCGGCCTCAGCTTCTTCTTTGGCTCGAAGCAGGTCATTCTCGATGCTTTTGCGTTCGGTTATATCGAGAGCCGTTCCAACAACAGCAGTCCTGGACTCGTACTCTGTCACAGATCCGAAGACCTCGACGTAGACCAGCTCTCCCCTCTTTGTGAGCCCTCTGATCTCAAGATAAAGGGGCTCGCGCTCGTTGGCGGCGAGCTTCAGTTGGAGACCTTCTTCAACTCTTGGCCAGTCTTCTGCAAGGAGTATCTCTTTTGGTCCCTTCTCAAGGACCTCCTTGACGCTGTACCCGAACATCTCTGCGAACCTGGGATTGACGTACTTGAACCTCCCGTCCTGGAGAATATAAATCCCGACCAGCGACTTCTCCGCCAGTACCCTGAACTTGTTCTCAGATTCCCTCAGAGCGAGCTCAGTGCGCTTGCGCTCGGAGATATCAAGAAAGATCCCCCTCAGCCCTTCAGTCCTGCCTTCTTTGATTATCGGCATCGAATAAGCGATGGCTGGAAATGTGCTGCCGTCTTTCTTTTTCAGGCGGTATTCTTTGACCTGAGGGCTTCCCCGAATCGCCAGGCCGATATCCGACTTGACCCTCTCCAGATCCTCCTTTGCTATGACCTGCATGATGTTCAAGCCCGCCCTCAGATCAGAAGGGGAATAGCCGAGCATCTGGCGACCGAAGCTGTTGATGAAGACTATGTCGCCAAAGGCGTCAAGCTCGAAGACAGTCTGAGGCAGCTGTACAGCCAGCTCCCGATATTTCCTCTCGCTCTCTTTAAGCTCTTTCTCTGTGCCAGATCTCCTCCTTATGTTCAGGGCCGAGATGGCCATCAGGCCGAGGACTATGGAGAGAAGCATTGTGGCAAATGCTGTGATCAGAGAGCCATTCTTCTCAAAAAATGAAGGCTCTGCGTTGATCAGGACGCTTCCTTCAGGCAGGGATCGCTGGGAAATGCCGAAACGCCTCAGCTGCTCTAGATCAAATTCCAGCGCAGACGAACTTTTTTGGATTATCGGAGGGTCAGGCGGATTTCCCCCATTCAGGAGACTCAGGGCTAGTGCTGCTGCATTCATGCCCTGGACGCTCCCAGAGGCCAATTTGCCCCCTATTATGCCGTGGCCAAGCTGAAACTCCCATAGACCCCAGACGGGCACCTTGCTGTGAGAGCTGATCTCGAATGTGGCCTCGCTGGCGTTGATAATTCGACCATCCTCTTCGAGGTTCCTGGCGGCGCAGAGAATTATGCTGTTGCTGTCCACGGCCTGCACTTCTGAGAGCACCTGGCTCATATTGGCATTTTGCAGCAACCGAATGCTCAAGACATCTTGAAAGGGAAGAAACTCCTCATCCAGCTTCTTGTCGGAGGCATTTGCAGCCTCCGGGGTGCCCAGCACAACGAGGAGATGCTTGGCCTCCGGATGAAGCTGGATCATGGCCTTTAGCGTTTCTGCGATCTCGGGAACCTCCACGATCCCTGCGATCCTCTCCTGGCCCAAGATCGAAGAGACATTGTAGCTCTGGACCCCTGCGAAGATCATCTCGGCCCCAGGAAAGAGATCCTTCCGATGCTCGAGGGCAAAAGCCAAAGCTGGATCCCCGAAGACGACGACTTCATCCAGATTTTTTTGCGAATATCTGTATCTATAAAGATCAAAAAGGTGTCTCAGGTTTTCCTTATCAGGATATCTTTTCGAGTCCATGTACTCGATCATGAGGCCGACTGGGCCCGGAGACCCTTGACGAATCGCCTTCGTAAACCCCATCATCACGTCAGCCGTCCATGGATCGTCCTGGGAGTAGGAGTTGAGGATAAGAACCTGAGGCACGCTATCTTCGGCCTTGGAGGATACAGTTCCTAGATCTGCCAAGATCAGGAGGCAAAGGATCAGGCAGAACCCTCTGCGTTCTGGAGAAGCGAGCATATTGCTGTCTCCGAACCCCCGTCACGCTTCAGATATCAGGATTGAACTCCATTCAGGAGACGGCTCTATCGCACTCCTTCGAAGCGCTGAGTCGAGGGCCATCAATTTAAATGGCTCTAACTATTAAAAGCTCTCTTTGGTGTAGGAAAGACGAGGAGAGCCCATCAACGCTGATCACAGTGTTTTTATTATGAGTAATTGTTAATATTATTAACATCGATAATACAAATAATTAATATCCATTCAATTGGCGTTATTAACATCGTGTATTAATGATCTCATCTCAAATCCGTTCGTAGAGAGTTGTCCTCTGCACGGCCCTTCTGCCCTGCCCCTCGATCAGGTCCGTCAACTCCTGGGCCGAGAGATACTGCGCCTCCTTCGAGCCTGCGCTGCGGGAGATATTCTCCTCCATGAGGGTGCCTCCGAGGTCGTTCACCCCCCAGTGCAGGGTTGCAGCCGCCGCCTCTCTCCCCAGTTTCGTCCAGCTCGCCTGGATGTTTGTGATGCTGGGGAAGAGAATGACCCTCGATAAAGCATGCATCTTCAAGTGCTCAAGAAGGTCGGGCTGGCGGGCCATGGGGCCGAGGGGATTGTTTCCCGGCATGAAGGGCAATAGCACAAACTCTGTGATGCCGTCTGTCTCAGACTGAAGCTCCCTCAGCAACTGGAGGTGCTGCAGCCTCTCCTCGAAGCTCTCTATGTGGCCATAAAGCATTGTGGAGGTGGTGGGAATGCCCAGACGGTGGGCGGTTGAGACGACCTTTAGCCACTCCAGGGTCTTCAGCTTCTCTGGACAGATCCTCTGGCGCACTGAGTCCACGAGGATCTCGGCTGCCGTTCCGGGCATGGAGCCAAGGCCGCTGGCTTTCAGATGCCGCAGGACCTCCTCCACAGCCAGTCCCGAGTTCCTGGACATGTGCATGACCTCCATGGGTGAGTAAGCATGCAGGTGCATCCTCGGATAGCCTCCGTGAATCGCCTCAAGGATCTCGCAATAATCCTCCAGGGCCATCCCTGGGGCGAGTCCCCCCTGCAGGCAGACCTCTGTCGCCCCTTTCTCCTCGGCGTCCGCCACGCGCTCCAGGATCTGCTCATGAGAGAGGAAGTAGCCGCCGTCCGAGCAGTGGAAGGCGCAGAACCTGCAGGAACTCACGCATCTGTTTGTGAAGTTGATGTTCCTGTTTATGACAAAAGAGACCTCATCGCCATGGCATCTGCGCCGCAGGGCGTTGGCGAGGCGGAAGAGGCGCAGGGGCTGAGACCAGAGCCTTCGAATCTCGTCTATGTCCGAAGATGGATGAAGGGGTAGGGGTGCAAAATCTGCAGCCTCGATTCGCGAGATGTCTCTTGCCATCAAGTCTCATCACCTTCCTGGCAACCTGCCGATCTCATCTCCTTTGGGATCTGGGAGATCAGCCGTCCTCTGGAGTACAGACCGCATCCAAGCACTTCCCCCCTATAAAATACCACCGCGTAACCTGGCTCTGTGGCAGACTCGATCTCCTGGGTCCCGCCAGCCAGAAATGCCCTGGCCTGATCGTCATCCAGATGAACCATATTCCTGGAGGCAAGCCTGCCGAAGACCTGCAGTGCGCAGGTGGTCGGCTTCCAGACCCGGCCCTTCAGATCCATCATGCGCATCCCCAGCGCCTCGTAGCTGAGCCCTGGCAAATCGACGTCGCTGACAACCCAGACGCTCTGCGCCTTTCGATAAAATCTGTAGCCATCGAAGGCGCTCTCGGGAATCCCGAACCTCTCACGCCACATGGCCGCCACCTCTGATCTTTCAAGGGGCTCGAAGAAGTTCCTAGTTCTTGATGAGCCTGGCAACAAAGAAGCCTCCCGTGTCGTTCATGTGAGGATAGTACCTGGCGGTGCAGGAGAGCTCCTCGCTCAGATCGCTGCCATCCCATTCCGTTATTCCGGGAGACTCCCTCAGCCCGGGGATGGATATCCTCTCAAGCCTGGCCTCGTTCAGCGCCGACTCGACCACCATCTCGTTCTCCTCGGGAGCATAGGTGCAGGTGGAGTAAACAACGAGACCACCTGCTCTCGCGAGCCTGAGGGCATTTTTCAGAAGCCCGATCTGGAGCCTCTGAAGATCGAGGGAGCGCTTCGGACTGCATCTGGAGAGGACCTTCGGGTCTCGCCTCGCCCTGCCCTCGCTGGAGCAGGGTGCGTCCACAAGGACTTTGTCGAAGGGGCCGCGCGGAAATCTTCTGCCGTCGTATCTCGTGATAGCCACATTCAGGGCACCCAGGCGCTCGCAGTTCGACCTCAAGGGGGCGATCCTTGAGAGGGAGGGCTCATTTGCGACCACCAGCCCGCGGTTCCCCATCATCTGAGAGATCTGGGTGGTCTTGCTTCCAGGAGAGGCGCACAGGTCGAGGACCCTCTCGCCAGGCTTCGGGTCCAGGACGAGGGGCGGGACCATCGATAATTCCTCCTGGATGTGGATGTAGCCCAGAAGGTTCGCCCTCAGCTTACCCGCCCTCTCGGAATCAAGCTGCAGGCCGAGGGGATACCACTCGAAGGGACGGGCCTTCGCCCCCTCTTCTTCAAGATGCTCCATGGCTCGCGATCTCTCCGTCTTCAGAAGATTGATGCGCGCAGAGGGCAAGAGCCTTCTTTGCTGAGCTGCCTTGAAATCCTCGAAGTCGGGCACAATCCGTCTGTACCTCTCCAGCCAATCCATATTTTCCTTTCCTGCCGCCCAAGGTAAAATGAATTCGCCTGCAGAATAGCTCCACCAAAGGAGACAAAAGCATCGGCCTTGGCGGTCAAAGGGATGCTGCATTGAAGCAATGCCTGGAGCAACAGAGGTAGAGAAGAGCGAGAACCTTTTTCCGGGCTCTCGCTTAGCCCAAATCTCACAGGCAATTTAGCGCCCGGACCGGGATTCGGACCCGGGTCGGAAGCTCGACAGGCTTCCATGATAGGCCACTACACCATCCGGACATTTGCAGATCCCGCCTCCCAGATTCGAACCGGGGACATCGCGGTGACTGCGCAGAGCACCTTTGGGGGTGCGGAACTTACTACAGCCGCGCACTCTACCAGGCTGAGTTAAGGCGGGCCTCTCGCTACCAAGTTATTTCTAATACTTAGATCTTTCGAGCCTGAGATTGCCTGAGCCTGATATGCGCAAAACTCCTATATGCCATGCGTGTTTCAGATGTTAGCGTTCGGCAAAGAGATATCTGCTGGCCGTATTGAAATTTATTCAGGTGAGGTTAGTGCTCATAGGAATTATGTCCGACTCTCACGATAGGATCAGGGGCACAAAGGATGCCCTGAGGATCTTCTCCAAGAAAGGCGTTGAGCTGGTGCTGCATGCGGGCGATATGATAGGCTCGGGCAACTGCTATGCCTTCGAGGATCTTGGGATTCCGATCAAGCTCGTCTACGGCAACAACGACGGAGACCGCGTGGGCCTGGCGCGGGACTTCGGGCGCGTGGGCGGGGAGTACCTCGGCGACTTCGGGGTAATCGATGCCAGCGGCAGGAAGATCGCCATGCTGCACGGCACAGAGGAGCCACTGGTCGGGGCGATAGTTGCCTCGCAGCTCTACGACGTCGTGGTCAGGGGACATAACCACCAAGCTGAGGCGACGAGACACGGCAAGACATTGCTTGTGAATCCGGGCGAGATCTGGGGTTACTTCACAGGCTCAAGCTCTGCTGCCATCCTCGACACAACTTCCCTTCAGGTGGAGTTCATAGATCTGGGGCATTTCAAGGCATTCCGTGAGATCCTGAAAGAATGACGAAGGGCGTCTATCTCGGGCCGCTGGGCTGCTGGCTCCTGGTGGAGCAGTCAGGGGAGATGGTGTCAAGGATCTGCTTTTCGAATAATGCACCAGATGAGCCTTCGGTCCTGGCAGCAAAGATCGCAGATTACCTGATAGGGCGCGCACCCTGTCCAAAGGCGGAGCTGGACCTCTCCCGGCTGACGGATTTCGAGAGACGGATCTCTGCCATCGTGCAGGACATACCGCGCGGAGAGACGGCGACCTACGGGGAGGTCGCAAAGAGGGCAGGACGGCCGGGGGCGGCGCGGGCGGTGGGGCAGGTCATGGCGAAGAACCCCTTTGCGATCCTCGTACCCTGCCATCGCGTCGTCTCCAGGAAAGATCTGGGCGGGTTCGCGTGGGGGCCGGAATTGAAAGAGAGGCTTCTGGCCCTTGAGAGAGGACCGCCCTGATCCGGCCCGGGCCTGCTCATGCGCCACTTCCTCTGCACCTCGACCAGGCTTCTTTCGAGAAAAGGGTCCAGGAGGCCAATCTCCGAGATGATCGTGCAGAGAAGCTCATCCTTGAAGAGATCGTGCCGGAGAGCCTCATCCTGAAGATGTCATGCCTAAGCCTTGTCAGAATGGCGGCCTGCCTGGCAGAGGTTTATGGTCAGCTCACCGATGTTCATGATATAATCGAGCATGCGCTCCAGGCTTCCGCTCAAGACGAGCCTCACCAGCAGCTCAGATCTGTCCTTGATCCCCGAGGAGTTTGCGATCCCCAGCGCTTGCCTCTGAATCTCTCTCGTCGTGTCTATCAGCTCGTTGGCCTTATCTGAATTTGTCTGCAGAAGATGAGAGATTGAGTCGTCTATGAGGACTCCAAGAACTGTCTCCATACGCGAGATCTCCTCCTTCAGGCCGTCTGGCAGGGGGCAATCACCCTGACTTATGATCTCGGCGATGCGATGAGCGTGATCGGCGATCCTCTCGAGGTTCGATGCTGCCTGCATATAATTGAAGGCGGTGATGGAGTTCAGAGTCTCCTGCTTTACAGATCCCGATCTCAGGATCTCAGTGAACTGGCGGGAGATCAGGAGGTTCAGCCTGTCCACGTCATTGTCCCTCTGGATCACATCCATAGCAAGCTCCTTGTTCCCCTTCAGCAGGGCGGCGAGAGAGTCCTGGATCATCGACTTCACCACTGTCTTGATCCTCCTCAGCGCCCTCTCTGCCTGAAGCTCCTCTGAGCTGAGAAGATCCTGTATCACCACCTTGTTTATGGTCTCCTCCAGGATCTCAGGGCCTATGAGCTTGTTCACGATCTGATGCAGATCCTTCTTCTGGGCGCTTGACATGTGGCCGGATGTGACCTCGATAGTCCTATAGCCCTCAACATAGCATCCGATGATCTGCCTCACCAGGTGCTCACCAGATGTCTCTCCAATATCAAGCCTGGCCCTCAGATCCCTCTCGGAGCGATCCGCTGATAGAGTCAGGGCTCCGTTCTCGCTCTGAGTGATGTAGACTATCGACCCTGCCTGTATTCCGTTCTTGGTAGCCCAGTTCTTGGGAAGGGAGACTATGAACGTGGACTTCCCGGTCCTCTGCACTTTTCTCGTGTCCATAAACACCTGCGTCTTCGAAACCCACTTGAGGATCGCTAGTTAAGATGTTCTCTTTTTGCCTCAACCATGTAGACGATGGCCTCACAGATGTTGCAGATGTGATCGCCGATCCTCTCAAGATGCCTGTTAATCATGAGCAGGGATGTTCTTTCGGAGATCAGCTCGGGGTTCTCGATGATCCCCTTGAGAAGCTTATCTCTCGCCTTGACATAGAGTCTATCGATCTCATAATCCCATTTGGTGGCCTGGCGTGCCATATCTGCGTCACTGCTCATCAAAGCCTCCAACGACTGGGCGAGCATCTTCCTGTCGACCTCAGCCATATGCGGTATATAATCAAGCGTTGTAACCAATGTCCTGCCCTGGCATTGGGCCGGAACCCTGGCCACGTCGACTGCCAGGTCCCCAATCCTCTCCAGGTCGATGCCGATCTTCAGGATGCCTATGATCATCCTAAGATCCTTGGCCATCGGCTGCTGCAGGGCCAGAAGTTCCAGGCACAGATTCTCCATCTTAAGGCTGGCATCATCGACCATCTGATCGTTCTTTATGACTTCGCGCGCCAGATTTGCATTCGAATCGCGAAGCGCAATCACAGATTGATCTATGGCCGCGCCCACCAGATCCGCCAGCTTCTCAGCCAGAGCCTTCAGCTCATCCAGCTTTCTGTGGTATCGCTCCCTGTAAGGCATCGTCGTGCCCCCTTCACGGACCTCTCATCCAAACCTTCCGGTGATATAATCCTCGGTGCTCTTCTCTTTCGGCATCTCGAAGAGGCGTTTTGTCTCCCCCACCTCAATCAGCTCGCCGAGAAGGAAGAAGGCCGTACAATCGGAGACCCTGGCAGCCTGCTGCATATTATGGGTCACAATCACCTGGGTGTAGTTGTCCTTCAGCGCCTCCATGAGGCTCTCTATCTTGCCGGTAGAGATGGGATCAAGCGCACTGCACGGCTCGTCGAACAGGATCACATCAGGCTTCATGGCCAGGGTCCTGGCAATGCACAGCCGCTGTTGCTGGCCACCAGAAAGACCCAGAGCCGGCTGATTCAGCCTATCGCTGACCTCCTCCCAAAGGGCGGCGGCCTTCAGGCTGCGCTCGACTACCTGGCCCACATTCTTGAATCCGTGAATCCTCGGACCATAGGCCACATTGTCGAAGATGGACATTGGGAAAGGGTTGGGCTTCTGGAAGACCATGCCGATCCTCTTTCTTATCTCCACCACATCTACATCATTCTCATAAATATTAATGCCATCATAAAGAACATCTCCCTTGATCACGACCCCCTCCACGAGATCGTTCATCCTGTTCAGGCATCGGATAAAGGTGGACTTACCACAGCCGGAAGGCCCGATGAGGGCAGTTATCTTCTTTTCTGGAATCTCGAGGTTTATGTCCTTTAAGGCGTGCTTTTCGCCATACCATAGATTCAGGCCCTTGGAGATGATCTTGGAGGTCAACGCCGATCCCTTTTTGCAGGTGATTTTTTGCTCTTTCGATGGATTTCGCCGATGGGCAGCTCGCCTATGGTCTGAGGCTTCATGCCCGCCAGTGCCGTAATGGCAACAGACCGATCCTGGCGCTCAGGCATTTCCCAGATGCACTCGCACCTCGATGAAGGCGAGCGTCTTGCCTTGATCGCAGAGAGACTATATAGCTCTTCCTATATAGACTATATATATGCAGGGCTGCATACAAATATGGCGGAAATCCAGGCTGACGCTGCCGTATCCCAGATTGCTGACATCCGCTGAAGGCAGACCCTGGCGCGACTTGGAGCACAGAAACCCTTTATCGCTTGAATGCTCTCTGATAAGATCATGACAAGAGAGTTGAGCGCAAGGGACAAAGAGGTCCTTCTGAAGCTCGTTCCCGAGATGGCAGATCTCCTCGCCCAGGGGATCGATATCGAGTACATGAATATCCTTCCACCTGTGGCCAATCACCACTCCAGGGATGAGAAGGACTTCGAGGAGCGTCTCAAGCATCTCGATGCACAGGAAATGCGCTATCTCGCGGACCGCATCCTCGACGGCTCTGAGAGCCTGGGCTGCCTTTATCCGGAGTTCGCAGAGGCTTTCTTCACAGCTGCTGGGCAAAGACTGTCAAGCGCAGTCTCTGACCGGCTCAGGGAGGTCTACATGTCCAGCGAGGGATGCAATTAGCAAGAGGACATGATCCGTATATTACCGACAGCTTTTTTGCCTCGGCCCTGTCCTTGAAACTTGAGGATAAATCATGTCTGATGAGGACCTGGCAGTTCTCGAACACTTCGTGCCGTTCTGTCCGAAATGCGGCAACGAGTGCGAGCAGAAGGAGCTGAGGCGGGCCCTGGACGCAGAGAAGTGGCAGAAGATAGTGATAGAGACCATCTTCTACTGCAAGATCTGCGATAACTACTGGAGCGAAGGCCTCGTAGAGAAAGGTTACAAATGATCTGCCTCTACTACACAGACAAGTTCCTGAGCTACAACTTCGGGCCGGAGCATCCCATGAATCCAGTGCGCATGGTGCTCACCTACAAGCTCATGGAGGAGGCGGGCATCCTTGATGAGGATACCTGCAGGGTGGAGCCCTGCCTGGCTGAGGAGAAGGACCTGCTCAGGGTCCATACCCCGGAGTACTTGGCGTCCGTCAGATCAGAGGTGCCCGATCTGGCCTTTGGCCTCGGCACCGACGACACGCCTGTATTTCCCGGAATCTGCAATGCCTCGCGCCTCGTGGCGGGGGGAAGCATCGACGCTGCAAAGCGCATGATAGAGGAGGACTGCAGCGCCTTCAGCATCAGCGGTGGCCTTCACCACGCCTTTCCCACATTGGCCGCGGGCTTCTGCATCTTCAATGACCCTGCGCTTGCCATCTGCATCCTCAAGGAGAAGTTCGAGAGGATACTATATATCGACATCGACGGCCATCATGGAGATGGCGTCCAGCAGATATTCTATGACGACCCGAGGGTCCTTACGGTATCGATGCACGAGTCAGGAAAGTACATCTTTCCCGGCACCGGCTTCATCGATGAGCTTGGGTCGGGACCCGGACTCGGCTACTCTGTGAACATCCCCATGCCTATGTACGCAGGCGACGATGAGTACCATTTCGCATTCGATGAGATCGTCCCGAGGCTCTTCGAGTGGTACAGGCCGCAGGTCGTGGTCGGGCAGTTCGGTGTGGATACGCATTACTCCGACCCCCTCACGAGCCTGAACCTGACGCTGAACGGCTTTGACTACCTTGTCAGGCGCATTGTCGATCTGACGCGCCAATACTCTGGCGGCAGACTTCTGGCCCTCGGCGGCGGGGGCTATAACATGGAGGTGGTGCCAGTCGCCTGGACGAGCGTCCTTCATATTATGAGGGGAGAGCCTCTGCCCGAATACCTGCCACCCTACTGGGTCGAGTTCTTCACGAACCTGGTAGGCAGCGAGCCTCTGACCCTTCCGGACATCGAGATGAATGTCGGGAAAGAGACGAAGAAGAGGATCACAGCCGAGCTCTCGGAGACGCTCAAAGGGCTGAAGGGCAAGCTCTCGGAGATCCATAAGATATTTTAAGATCGCATCAATCCTGGATGCAGGATAAAAAGGGCGAGATTGAGAGGGGAAAGAGACGATTGTCGCCCTGCAAATTTGCAGTCCCGAAACCTTTACCTACTCTTATACCATCTCATTAGAGGTCAGGTGACCCCTATTGCAATTACTCCTGATTCATTCAGATTATATAGAGTTCGAGGCCAAGCGGCCCACAAAGATGGCAGAAGAGATCGATGAGCAGGCCAAGAAGGGCCGCCTTGAGGAGGCCCTCTGCGCCTTCGTGGCAGTGGAGAAGTTCGACGAGGACGACACCGAGGCTGTGATCGCCGAGGGCTCAAAGCAGATCTCCGACGTGGCGACGCAGGTCCACGCCGAGCGCATCATGCTCTACCCCTACGCCCACCTGAGCTCCAACCTCTCGACCCCCGCGACAGCTGTCAAGATCTTGAAAGGCATGGCTGAGACCCTTTCCAGGGATTACGAGGTCGTGCGCGCTCCCTTCGGCTGGTACAAGGCCTTCACACTGAGCTGCAAGGGCCATCCTCTCTCTGAGCTCTCGCGGTCGATCCGCCTTGGAGATGGCGAGGTTGTCTCCGAGGCGCTCAAGTCAGAGGCCAAGGCGGTCTCATACTGGAAGATCATGGACCTCGACGGCCGCCTGATAGATGCCGATAAGTTCGATTTCGCGGGCCACGAGAACCTGCGGAAATTCACCAACTACGAGATCTCCAAGGCCAGGGCTGTGGACAAGGTCCCGCCCCACGTCGATCTGATGAGGCGCTTGGAGCTTGTGGACTACGAGCCCGGCTCAGATCCTGGCAACATGCGCTACTACCCCAAGGGACGGCTGGTCAAGTCCTTGCTCGAGAACTACGTCCTCGATAGGGCGACTGAGCTAGGCGCGATGGAGGTCGAGACGCCCATCATGTACGACATGGAGCATCCGACGCTGAAGAAGTATCTCGACCGCTTCCCCGCCCGCCAGTACCAGATCGAGGCGGATAAGAAGCGCCTATTCCTGCGCTTCGCAGCATGCTTCGGCCAGTTCCTCATGGGCCACGACATGACCATCTCCTACAAGGCATTGCCCCTCAAGATGCTGGAGATCACCCGCTACAGCTTCCGGCGCGAGCAGCGCGGCGAGCTTGTGGGCATCCGCCGCCTGAGGGCCTTCACCATGCCGGATATGCACACCCTGACCCGCGATATGTCGCAGGCTACAGAGGAATTCAGGGCTCAGTACCAGGCGTGCATCTCAGTGCTGAAGGATGTGGGCCTCGACCTCGATGACTACGAGGTGGCGATCCGCTTCACGAAGGACTTCTACGCCGAGAACAAGGAGTTCATCGAGGGCCTGGTTGAGATCGTCAAGAAGCCGGTGCTGATCGAGATGTGGGATGAGAGGTTCTTCTACTTCGTCCTGAAGTTCGAGTTCAATTTCGTGGACAACCTGGACAAGGCCAGCGCCCTCTCGACGGTGCAGATCGATGTCGAGAACGCCGAGCGCTACGATATCTCCTATGTCGATGAGGCAGGGGAGAAAAAGAGGCCCATTCTGCTTCACTGCTCGCCCTCCGGGGCGATTGAGCGCGTCATGTACGCCCTCCTTGAGAAGGCTGCTCGCGAGGCAGAGGAGGGAAAGCTCCCGATGCTCAAGACCTGGCTCTCGCCCACCCAGGTAAGGATCATACCCGTCGCCGAGCGCCACCTGGCCCGCGCCCAGGAGATCGTCTCTGCTCTGGGATTCAGGACTGACATAGACGACAGGGACGAGACAGTGGGGAAGAAGATCCGGGACGCTGGGAGGGAGTGGATTCCTTATGTCGTGGTGATAGGAGACGATGAGCTGGCATCTGGCAAGCTCACTGTCACTGTCAGGCAGGAGTCCACGCCGAAGTCAGCGACCAAGGTCGCAATGAGCGTCGAGGACCTGAGGGCGCGCCTCTCTGCAGAGACGGCCGGGATGCCGTGGCGTAGGCTGCCGCTGCCGGTGAAGCTCTCTTTGCGGCCCAAGTTCATCTGAGCCGGTGGCCGCCAAAAACCTGCCCAGAATCGGGCAGATTCGCCCTATTTTTTGTTCTCGGATGTTCCTGCTTTTCTCGTAGAGCGTCGGCTTAATGCGACTTTTGTGACGTAGATTCTCCCGACAGTAACTATTATTAGTTATAAAATGCATTATGCTCTTGGAGGTGATAGGAGATGTCCACACTAACCGACCAGATAATCGCCATAGTGATCTTCGGCCTGGCAACCTTCGTCCTGCCTGCGGCGCTCAACAGGTTCGCAGACTCCCGAAGCCAGCCGAGATAGACGGCCCGGGTTCTGAGTTCACCCTCTTTTCAGATCCCTTTGTTCTCGCAAATCCTATCGCAAGGCCCGCCCTAAAAATATTGTTTCAGCTTTGCGATCAGGATTCTGCTCTCATGGGATGTCTGTCCACGCCGGACCCGCCAGGTATATAGAAAACCTGCCCGAGGTCGCTGTAGTAGTTGCCACGTCTTCCATCATCCCAGCGGTTGCTCAGGCCCAGGTCGTAGGCGTTATTGACGTTGTTCGCAAGGCGGTTTTCGAAGATGAGGTTCCAGCCCGATGAGAAGGTCAGATAGATCCCGTACCCGTTGTTCGCAATGATATTTCCCTCAAGAGTGTTGTTGCTGCTGCGGTAGGCCAGATACAGCCCTTTTCCATTTTTAAAGAGAGAGTTGCCCCCGATCAAATTGTCATTGCTGTCATAGGCGAGATATATGCCCTTGGCATTGCCCAGGGCGGTATTGTTCATGATTGAATTTTCGCGGGAGCTGTCCAGGTACAGCCCTGCAGCCTTGTTGTTGCTCGCATTGTTCTCCATGAGGATGTTGTGGTCGCTTGACTCCGTCAGGGCAATCCCGTGCCAATCATTGCGAAGGACGCTGTTGTCGAGCATCGAGTTGTTGCTGCTAGACCGCAGGGATATAGAGCAGTCGCCGTTGTTCTCCAGATCGTTATTCTGGATGATGTTCTCCTGAGAGTAGGCAAGGAAGATTCCGCAGTCACTCTCCTCCCCGATGCTATTGTCCTTAATACTATTATTTTTAATAATGTTTCTTCGAGAGCAGATCAGGGTGATGCCGTTGGTGTTGTTGTTCACATCGTTGAAGGCGATCATGTTGTGGCCGGAATCCACCAGGCGAATGCCGTCGAGAGAGCCGCTGACACTGTTATTTCTAATTGTGTTATTGCCAGAAGCCACCAGGATCCCTGTCATGCGCGTTGTTCTTATGTCCATGCCCGAAACCTCGATCCCATCTGCCAAGAGGGCCAATCCGTCTCCTCTCGCCCCCGCGTCCAGCATTGGGCCGCCCTCACCCACCAGCGACAGACGCCTGGTGATGTTGAGGCTCTCGCGGTAGATCCCCGCGTGGACCAAGAGTATATCGCCCGGCTTAGCAGCATCCACAGCCGCCTGGATGCTCTCGCCAGGGTTGACGTCGATCTGAACAGCACCGACCGCTGGTGCCAAAAAGAGGACAGCCAAAGCTATGACCGCCAGAAGACTCATCCATTCCTTCATTGCCTCACCCTTTGAAGGAATAATGGAGTTCCAGAATTTTAAAACTTGCCTCTGAACTTCCGAGAAGGAGGCGATCAAGCAGATCAATCCCTGCCCAAGGCTTGGTGCCAGCAGCTTATAACTGCAGACGTCTTCAGCTTCGAGGCTGAAGCAGAGAGCCCGATCTCCAGACCCTGCATCAGTAAACGAAGCCATGAGAAGATTTATCGCCGGACAGAAGCATTAACTAAAGTCAGACATGATCAGGCAGCCCGCATTCCTTCCCCTCTCAATAAAGGAGGCAAAATCCCTCGGCATCGAGCAGTTCGATGTGGTCCTGGTGAGCGGAGATGCCTACGTCGATCATCCCTCCTTCGGGATCGCCCTGATCGGAAGAGTCCTCTGGGATGCGGGCTACACAGTGGGGATAATCGCTCAGCCCGACTGGCGAAAGGATGAGGACTTTCTCAGTCTTGGCTCCCCGCGCCTCTTCTTCGGCATCTCCTCGGGCAATGTGGACTCGATGGTGAACAACTTCACCCCCGGCCTGAAGCGCAGAAGCTCGGACGTCTATTCGCCAGGAGGCACTCTGAGGAGGCCTGACAGGGCGGCGATCGTCTATGCGAACAGGGTCCACGCCCTCTTTCCTGATACTCCCCTGATCCTCGGGGGCATCGAGGCGAGCCTGCGAAGGTTTGCCCACTACGATTACTGGTCGGACTCGGTCAGGCAGTCCATCCTGGCGGACGCCCCCGCAGACATGATAGTCTTCGGGATGGGAGAGCTGCCCATGAAGGAGGTTGCTTCTCGCCTGAAGAAGGGCGAGGGGATTCGAGAGATACTGGACGTTCCGGGAACAGCAGTGAAGGAGGAGCCGCGCCGCTGGAGGTCGGAGAAGCGCGAGGACTGCCTCGTCATCCCCGGATTCGATCAGGTCTCGGGGGACAAAAGAAAGTACGCCGAGGCATTCGCCCTTCATGCACAGGAGCAGGACCCGTTTGCGGGCCGCACTGTGGTCCAGCCTCATCCAAAAACCATTGTCATCCAGAACAGGCCAGCCCGTCCCCTGACGAGCGAAGAGCTGGACTCGATCTATGAGCTTCCCTATGCCCGCGAGGCGCACCCATCCTGCGGGAGACCTGTTCCGGCGCTTGAGCCCGTCAGGTTCTCCCTGACGAGCCACAGAGGATGCTTCGGATCCTGCTCTTTTTGCGCCTTGACCCACCACCAGGGCAGGATAGTGCAGAGCAGGAGCATCGAGTCACTGGTGCGCGAGGCCAGGAGTTTTACAAGGATGAGCGGCTTTAAGGGCATCATACAGGATGTGGGCGGCCCGACCGCCAACATGTACGGGCTCACGTGCCACCGCTGGAAAAACGGTGCCTGCAGGGAGAGGCTATGCACTGCAGATTGCCCGAGCCTCGATAAAGACCACTCACGGCTGGTCGAGCTGCTGCGCAGGCTGAGGGCGATTCCAGGTGTCAGGAAGGTCTTCGTCAGCTCCGGCATAAGGCATGATCTGGCCCTTGCGGATTCGGCCGGCTACATCGAGGAGCTGTGCCTGCATCATGTCTCGGGCCACCTGAAGATCGCGCCAGAGCATATCACCAGAAGGGTCACAGAATGCATGAACAAGCCTCCAAGAGAGGTCTTCGACGCCTTTCGTGGGAGGTTTCAAGAGGCAGGAGACAGGATAGGAAAGGAGCAGTACATCCTTCCCTATCTCATGTCCGGGCATCCTGGTTGCACAATCGAGGACATGATCGAGCTGGCAGAGTACCTGCGCGACCATCGCCTCTACACAGAGCAGGTACAGGATTTCACGCCGACGCCGATGACAGCTTCCACTGCCATGTACCACACGGGCCTTGATCCCTTCACATTGAAGCCGGTTCATGTGCCGAAAGGGATGGAGAAGAGGATTCAGCGGGCGATTCTGCACTACAGGGACCCGAGGAACTATGGTCTTGTCAGAGAGGGCTTGATGCTGGCGGGGCGCGAGGACCTGATAGGAGACTGCAAAAGATGTCTGATCCCAGCCCGCCCCTGGCCAGCGGCCAAGAGAAGGAGACGCAAGTCAAGGATGGCTAAAGCTGGCGGGCAGGATCACTAGAGAGAAGGCTCGGAAATCGCGCTCGAGGGCTCGCCCTGTCGGCATGCTTCCCGCCCATATCGCCCTCGGCTTCATCCTCAGCCAGCTGCGGATATCCCCTGCAGATCCGGGCCCGAATGAGAGAGGAGGCAATTTCGCGTGCTCCTCAATCACGATCCTCGCCAGCACCGACTTCAGGTGGCAGAGGTGCTTTCAGATGAGGAACCGGCTGCCAGCATCAGGATGATTATAATGAGATGTAAATAACTGTCAAAAATGATTTACGCCAGAGATGGAGGTTCAACCCGGATTCGGATTCAAGGAATAATTACAGAGATCGATGCACATTACTATTAATATCAATATCGAAAGGGCACTTATTATTGTACATCATAATTATTCCTCAATCAGATAAACATCACACTTAAAAAAAATTCTTATTTATGCATAGGAAGAATTTTTATACTAACAAGAAAAACTCTCGATGATGACCAAGGCCCAATCTCCTTTGAGTATTCTGCTCGCAGAAGATAGCCCCGTGAATCAGAGTATAGCACTGCATATGCTCAAGAAATTAGGCTATGGGGCAAAGATCGCTAATAACGGCCTTGAGGCCCTAGAGGCTCAGGAGCGTCATCCCTTCGACCTGGTGCTGATGGACATCCAGATGCCAGAGATGGATGGAATCGAGGCCACAAGGATAATTCGTGAACGCTGGCCACAGGGTCCTGCGATAATCGTCGTTACATCTCTCGATTTGGAGTCGTATCGCGAGAGATGCCTGAGCGCAGGTGCAGATGATATCATCGCCAAGCCCATAAGAAAGGACGAGCTGCATGAGGCGATAGAGCGCAACATGCATGAGAGGAGCCAAGGGATGGATGAAATTGGGGCAGTTCCTGCATGAAGCCATGAAATTCCAATAGCTAAAAGTCAAACGGCGCACTCCGCTGCAAACAACATGGAACGCTTCAATCAGCCAGGGCGTGGGAGACGTAATCGACCATTTCCGCTGCATCCTTGTAGAGCATCGGGTCGTGCTCGACGATGACGATCGAGTGGTGGGCCTCCTCCAGGATGGTCATGAGCTGGAAGCAGGTGAACGCTCGGCGGATCTCCAGGTGGCCCGAGACATGCTTCAGCTAATTTTTAATGGAATATATTCTCAGCACGCCCACTCCTTGCACAGCAGCTCCGCCTGCTCCATCACAGTCTGCGTCGCCTTTTCCTGTTTATCAGGCGGATAGCCGTATTTACGCAACAGCCGCCTGACTATCACCCGCAGCTTGGCCCTGGCCGACTCCTTCACCGTCCAGTCGATGGTCGCATTCTTCCGGACTGCCTCCACCAGCTCCTTGGCGATCTTCTGCAGGGTCTCGTCGCCCAGCACCTTGACTGCGCTATCATTTACCTCCAGGGCGTCATAGAAAGCCAGCTCATCCTCCGTCATTCCGAGGTCCTCGCCGCGCCTGTGTGCCTCCTTCATATCCTTGGCCAGCTGGATGAGTTCTTCGATGACCTGGGCCGCCTCTATGGAGCGGTTATGGTATTTGTTGATCGATTGGTCGAGCATCTGGGCAAAAGACCTCGACTGAACAAGATTCCTGTGAGATATGGTCTTGATCTCGTCGTTGAGCAGCTTTCTCAAAAGCTCCAGCGCCAGATTCCTATGAGGCAGCCCTCGCACCTCATCCAGGAACTCCTCTGAGAGGATGGAGATATCCGGGGTCTTGATGCCTGCGGCCTTGTAGATGTCCACGATGCCATCTGGCACAATGGCCTGGGAGACGATCTGTCTAATGGCTGCATCCAGGTCCTCTTTCGTCTTGCCACTGGGAGATGTGGCCTTTGAGAGGCCGGAGCGGACTGCCTGATAGAAAGCGACCTCCTCTCGGATTTCCTGGGCCTTCTCGTGGGTTACTACTATGGCATAAGCCTTGGAAAGCTCGGTAACGGCCTGAATATAGCGGTTCTTGCCGTCCTCCAGGGAGAGGATATGCTCCATGGCTCCAGCGATGGCAGCCAGGCGCTCCTCAGGCGTCCCGCTAAAGAACTTGGAAGTATCAAAGCCGTGGAACATGGCAGAAACGATCTCGTACTTCTCCAGCATGACTCCAACCACATCCTCCTCAGGGATGCCTGTCTCTCCCCTGTCGCCTTCGGTGTAGTCGGAGAGGGCGCGCTTCAAGCTCTCAGCAATTCCGAGGTAATCCACAATCAGGCCACCTGGCTTGTCCCTGAAGACGCGGTTAACGCGGGCGATGGCCTGCATCAGGCCGTGGCCCTGCATGAACTTATCAATATACATGGTTTGAAGGCAGGGAGCATCAAAGCCGGTGAGCCACATGTCTCTTACTATTACGATCTTGAGAGGATCTTTGGGATTTTTGAAGCGGTCGGCCAGATCCTTTCTCTTCTTCTTTTTCCTGATGTGGGGCTGCAGATACTCTTTGTCTGATGCCGAGCCGGTGATGACTACCTTGATTACGCCTTTCTCGTCGTCGGGATCGTGCCACTCTGGCCTGAGCTTGACGATGGCCTCGTACATCTGGGCGCAGATGCGGCGGCTCATACAGACTATCATGGCCTTGCCCTCGATGGCTTCCTGGCGCTTCTCGAAGTGCTGCACAATATCCTGGGCGATGAGAGAGACACGCTTGTCTGCGCCTGCGACCGCCTCAAGCCTTGCCCATTTGCTCTTAAGCCGCTCCTTGATGGCCTGTTCCTCGCCTTCAGTGATCTCCTCGAAATCGGGGTCGATCTTTGGCCGCTCAGCTTCGGCTAGGTCGAGCTTGGCAAGCCTCGCCTCGTAGTAGATGCGAACAGTTGCGCCATCTTCCACCGCCCGCTGGATGTCGTAGATATCGATGTAGTCGCCGAAGACCGCTGGGGTGCTTTTATCAGTCTTCTCTATCGGCGTGCCGGTGAAGCCTATGAAGGAGGCGTTGGGAAGGGCGTCCCGGAGGTACTTTGCGAAGCCGTAAGCGATATAAGCGCCGTCCTTACGCTTGACGGTATGTGCCCCGAATCCGTATTGGCTTCTGTGGGCCTCGTCGGCAATGAAGACTATGTTGCGGCGATCTGAGAGGAGAGGATACTCCGTCATGTCGCCTTCGGGAGAGAACTTCTGGATCGTTGTGAAGATCACGCCTCCCGATGCTACCTGCAGGAGGTCCTGGAGGTGCTTCCTATCTTCGGCCTGAACGGGAGCCTGGCGGAGCAGGTCCTGGCAGGCGGCAAAGGTGTCAAAAAGCTGGTCGTCCAGGTCGTTCCTGTCGGTGAGCACTACCAGCGTTGGATTTTCCATTGCTGGATGAACGATGATCTTGCCTGCGTAAAAGGCCATGGAGAGGCTCTTGCCTGATCCCTGGGTATGCCAGATCACTCCAGCCTTGCGGTCTCCTTCGGGAGAGGTGGCATTCACTGTGCATTCTACGGCCTTGTTGACGGCGTGGTACTGGTGGTATGCGGCCATCTTCTTGGATATATGCTCGCCGTCTGCCTCGAAGACTATGAAGTGCTTTATCAGATCGAGGAAGCGGTTTTTCTCGAAGACGCCCTTGATGAGCACGTCCAGCTCCGGCCTGCCCTTGGGTGCGATATCCTCTCCATCGATGGTCCTCCAGGGCATGAACCGGGCCCAATCTGAGGTCAGCGTCCCGGCCCTGGCCTCAAGACCGTCGGAGATCACCAGCATCTCGTTGTAGTTGAAGAGGGCGGGGATGTCGTTCTTGTAGGTCTGAAGCTGCTGGAAGGCCGTTTGGATGATGGCATCCTCGTTGGCGGGATTCTTGAGCTCGATCACGGCCAGTGGCAGGCCGTTCACGAAGATCACAATATCAGGCCGCCGGTTCTGCTGGCCCTCTACGACGGTGAACTGGTTGACGGCCAGGAACTCGTTATTCTCCGGGTTCTCGAAGTCCACCAGGAGGGCGTGATCTCCTGCGATGGAGCCGTCCTTGCGCTGGTATTCTACCGGCACGCCGTCGATGAGCAGGCGGTGAAAGGCGCGGTTGTTGGCCAGGAGCGAGGGGGATTCGGGGCGGGTGACCTTGCGGAAGGCTTCTTCGAGGGCATCGACGGGGATGGAGGGGTTCAGGCAGCGGAGGGCGTCGTGGAGGCGGCGGGAGAGGATGACCTCTAAGAATGACTCCCGCTCGGCTGCGGGCTCCTCAGGGGCAATGTCTGGGCCGAAGATCGAGGTGTAGCCGAGGGAGGCGAGCCAGGAGAGGGCGGCGGATTCGACATGAGATTCGGTGAATGTCTCAGGCATTACAGATAGCTCCTGAGGGTCCTTTGTGTCACGCACGCTATCAGATTAACTAATTTGCGAAGCTGTCTCATCGAGAGGCTCCTCATTATCCCATTCATCTTGACCTTCATCGTAAGTTTCCATAGCGGCTCCTTCTTGGAATAGTTCCGCGTTATGGGAGATACTTTTACCTGTTGCTGCTTCTATTCGATCTAACAATGCCTCAGCACGTGCCTTGTAGAAATCCCAAAAGCTATCAGCACGAATACGTTCAAAGACAATACAATGCGACTGCAGGATCTCATCCATACGCTCAGGAGTTATGTCTGCCCTCTTTTCGATCGCAGGCAGATATTTGGAAGGTGCCTTTCCTCCGATTTGCCTGTTCGTTTGCGCTGATAATACTGTCTTATTGATAATGCTGTTATAAAACTCGGGCTTGATGCCTGCTGCATTGCACCACTTTTCCGGAAAGATATGGTGGATGTCCATCTTATCATCAAAGAACGTCTGGGCTTCGATTGGTTCACCTGTTCGGAAATCACGTCCGCCATCCCTCATAAGCAGCGCATAGATGCCTTTATACGCTGCACTATTGCGGGTACGGAGTGTAAGGAGTCTACCTGCCTGGAAGACAGACTCCTGCACTGTGATTGGCTCGACTCCTTCCTGCCTTACCCATGCCACGACTTCAGGCAAGTCGCGGGCAAAGCGCGTTTCTGTGGCACCGCCATAAAGTTCACCAAGAACGCCGCACCAGTACCAGCGAGCAATTTTTTGACGTGCCCCATCGGTTTCCCCCTCCTTGTTAAGGTCGACGAATATCGAGGCCAGAGGCACAAGCTGGGTTCGGTAGGGCAAATCACTTGCTATGAAAATCTTTTGATTGTAAAGGAAACGTGCAGCCTGTACAAAGCCTTGTTCTACCTTGTCCGCCCATGCTATCCAATCAGCTACTTCAAACTTCAAAATCTCCTTGCGCTTGCAACTGATACCTGGCGCATTATCTGTGGGAATCCCATCTGCAAGGGCATTGCGTCGGCGTTTTTGGGAGACAAGCAGCGATATAGCTTGCAAGAAATCGTCGCTCTGGAGATCGCGTAATACCGGATGCTTGCTCTTGAGGCGCTGTATACGCACATTCCAATCATCTCGAAGCTGATAGTTATCGGCAGCAAAGGATGCCGTGAGAAGCTCAAAGACGTTAAGAGCCACGCCGCCTGTATTTACTCGCTCAAATATGAGACATATCGCTTCCTTGGGTGTCTCTTTTTTTAGCTCGATGACCGGAACTTGATATTGCTCAAATCGTTTTATGACTTGTTGCTCGAAATCATCATATAGTTTAATTTTTTCTGGCATGTAGTCCCAATATTTATTATATGCCTGCCTCCATTCTGCGCTTTGGAAGATATGGTTAACAGGGAATAGGCCATTTTCGTATTCCTGTTCCGTTGTTCTGACATCGATAGTGATCTCTCTTCCGAAAGCTTTGACCTGCTTGTCCTCGGGTATGCTCAATACAGCTTCTTCACGGTCGTTGTCATTGGCGATAGCCTGCTTCATATTGATATAATACCAGCGTCTGATGGGTTTGTTCTTGGCATCCTTGGTTTCGACTGGAGAGCTACCCATGAGCGCCTGGTAAAAAGAGGTAAGACGCTGTTGGCCATCGAGTATTAATGTCTCCGGTTCTACAGTCTTTGATCGCTCAGTGGTGCCGGTGATTGGGCGCGGTTTGAAGTGCACACCCTTGCCGCCTGTTTCAAGTAACATTATTGCACCGATCGGAAATGAAACAGACACACTGGCTATGAGACTCCTAATTCGATCGTCATCCCATACCCAGCCGCGCTGAAAGTCCGGGAGCTGGAGCTTACCGTAATCCACCCTCACAAGAAGTTCATGCAACGCTGTCTTTGTACTGTCAAAACTGGCACTAATCATCTATGATCACCCATAAGAATTTGATTATTATATTCTTTATCCATCAATAACTTCTCCGTATCATTTTATCTGTATCTCCCCGCCGATTAGCTTAGGCAGAAGCGCATCCCGCAAGGTGGCAAGTATACGAGACTCATGAAGGTTTACTGTGACTCGCTTTATAGCAAAATTTAATAAGTCATCAAAGTGGCGAATGATCACCAGAGGTGGAATTACTACATTCAATTCTGCCAGCAGTTTCGTCGTCAGACTGCCACGTGAACTGTGTGCATCCGACACCCGTCTAAATTCTTCATAGCGCCGTTTAAGGTCAAAAAATAGATGGTAAGGAGAACTTATTTTAGGATTCGCAACAAGTGCTATAACTGATTGGTTTATGTAACTATCGATAGTAAGCAGGGATGTCTGACCACGAGTATTGCCTTGCCCCGCGCTTGCTATCACTGTAGACTGCGCAGGTGCCAGCCGTGTACTTGAGTTCGACACACCAGCAGGCGTAATTCGTCTCTCTGTGTCGATAATAAACTTATCCCGTGTTTCACCTGATGAAAGCCAAGGAATATCACCATCCCAGTACTCGGGATCACGAGTGCTAGGCGTTCCTCCGCTATAGATGGCACTGCAAAAGTCGCTTATTTTTCCCACTTTCCATCCCCTCGGCACCATCCCCAGCTCCGTCTCCTCGAAGCTGTCAGGGAAGAGCGCCGCCGTCTCCGCATCCATGCCCGCAGGCTCCCGACCCTCGGCTTTGGCTCGCACGGGGTCGAAGTCCACGAACCAGGACTTGAAGATGGCACGGGCCATGGCCTCCAGGGTCTCGTTCATGCGCCGGTTCAGCTCGATCTTGTCGTCCAGGGAGCCGAGGATGCGAGCGATGGTGCGCTGCTCGGGGAGGGGCGGTAGAGTTATATGCATTTGACGTTGGTCTTTCAGGCTAACATAATCTGCCATATCCGTTTGACCCTTCGCACCATTATATTGAAGAAAAAATTCCCGACTGAACATCCAGAAATATAAAAATATTGAATCTATTATATTATTATCGAGCACTCGCCAGAAACAAAGCTGCGGAGAATAAACAAATCGTGGAGTGTCATGGCGTACAAGAGCAAAACGTCCTACAGTACCTTTAGAGGTGAAGACCACATCTCCAGGTTGACTTATCTTATTACCGACCCTATCAAGGTTTTCTTCAGGGAAACAATCTGCGTCCCGGAATTGGAAGCCTTCATTTATGTTCCCCGCACGAGCAAATGGAAGTCCTATTTTGTCAAGCTCTTCATTTTTTGCTCGATAGCCATCCCCAATAAAGAGTATGCCCTTTGATATCAGATCCGAGATTTCATGAGGTTGCCATCCTATCTTTAAGCCCATTCTCATTCAGATCTCCTAAATACCGCCTTCCTTCTCGTTCTTTTCCCCCGACTCATCCAGAGCGATCAACTCCGCCTCCAGTTGCTCGACCGTCGGCAGGCTTCCTTTCAGGCTCTCAGGAAGTGCCTTAGCAAGCCGGTATTCCGCAACTCCGATCGGCTTATGCACATCTCTCAGGGCATACTCCACAACCACGCGATTTTTGCCCCTGCAGAGCAAAATGCCGATAGTCGAATTGTCCTGCGGTTGCCGAAGCAGATCATCAGCTGCAGAGAGGTAGAAGTTCAGTTTGCCCGCATGCTCCGGCTTGAACTCAGTAATCTTCAGCTCTATCACTACAAAAGATCGCAATTTCAAGTGGTAGAACAAAAGGTCAAGATAGAAGTCTTCGCCTCCGATCTCCAGATGATAGTTGCTTCCGACATAGGCAAAGCCGACTCCCAATTCGAGCATGAAGTCCTTCAGGTGCTCCAGCAGACCTTTCTGCAGATCGCGCTCTAATACTTCGTCATACGTCGTCAGGAACTCAAAGTTATAAGGGTCTTTAAGAAGCTGCTGAGCCAGTTCAGACTGCGGCGCGGGAAGTGTGCGCTGGAAGTTGGTAATGGCCGTGCCAGTGCGCTCATGCAAGCGAGTTTCAATCTGCGCAGTGAGCACCGCCCGGCTCCAGCCGTTCTCGATGCATGAGCGGATATACCATTCCCGCAGCTCAGGTTCTTTGAGCCTCGTCATTATGACCACGTTGTGCCACCAGGGAATTTGTCCAGCAAGCTGCTGGACTATTTGCTCCTGTGGGTAGGCCTCAGCGAAAGCTCTCATGTAAAACAAGTTGGCTCGGGACAGGCCCTTCATATCGGGGAACTCATGGCGCAGATCGTCTGCCAGGCGCTCGATGACCTTCGAGCCCCAGCCTTCCTGGGCCTGCCGCTCCAGGATCGCTTGCCCAATCTGCCAGTAGAGGAGGACCAGCTCGCGGTTGACACTGATAGCGGCTCGAACTTGCGCATTGCGGATGCGGTTTTTCAAGTCATCCAGCAATTCCCTATAGGCCCCGGTCAGAATCTCACTTGCCATCGACCAACAGCCCCTCAGATCTCATACCCCAGCCCTTTCAGGTTGGCTCGGATCTCAGCCTCCAACCTTGCAGACTCCTTGAACTGCTCGCCCAGGCTTGCCGTCAGCCTCTTCATCTTCTCCTCGAAGGGCTCGCCATCATCCTCTGCAGCCTCGGCTCCAACATAGCGACCAGGCGTTAGCACATAGCCGTTCTTCTTGATCTCCTCGACCCCGGCGCTCTTGCAGAACCCCGGCACATCTTCATATGTGCCAGCTCCGGAATCGCCCCTCCAGGCGTGATAGGCTGCGGCGATTCTCGCGACATCTTCAGCCGTCAGCTCCCTGTGAACCCTATCGATGAGCACCCCCATCTTCCGGGCATCGATGAACAGCGTCTCGCCCCTGCGGTCCCGGAACCTTCCGTTCTTCTTTTCCCTGGTCAGGAACCACAGACAGGCAGGAATCTGCGTGGAGTAAAAGAGCTGCCCCGGCAGAGCCACCATGCAATCCACCAGGTCGGCCTCGATGATGGCCCGGCGGATCTCGCCTTCGCCGGACTGGTTGGAGGACATGGAGCCGTTGGCCAGAACGAACCCGGCCATTCCCGAAGGTGCCAGATGAGAGATGAAGTGCTGCACCCAAGCGAAGTTGGCGTTTCCCACCGGGGGCACGCCGTACTTCCAGCGCACGTCCTCCCGCAGCCTCTCCCCGCCCCAATCGCTGGAGTTGAAGGGCGGATTGGCAAGGATGTAGTCCGCTCTAAGGTCCTTGTGAAGGTCCCGGTGAAAGCTGTCTGCATGCTCTGGGCCAAGGTTGTTGTCGATTCCCCTGATGGCCAGATTCATCTTGGCCAGCTTCCAGGTGGTGGGGTTGGATTCCTGGCCGTAGATGGCTATGTCCCCGATGCGTCCGCCATGGACCTTGACGAACTTCTCACTCTGGACGAACATGCCGCCGGAACCGCAGCAAGGATCAAAGATCCTGCCTTTGTAGGGTGCCAGCATCTCAACCAGCACCTGAACCACGCAGCGTGGGGTGTAGAACTGTCCTCCCTTCTTGCCCTCTGCTGAGGCAAACTGGCCCAGGAAATACTCATAGACCCTCCCCAGGATGTCCTTGGAGCGGTTCTCTGCATCGCCCAGGCCGATTCTCGATGTGAGATCAATCAATTCGCCCAGACGCTGCTTGTCTAAGGCAGGTCTGGCGTAATCTTTGGGCAGAACGCCCTTGAGGGAGCGGTTGTCTCTCTCGATGGCAACCATGGCGTCATCGACCAGCTTACCTATGGCTGGTTGCTTGGCGTTGGCCTTCAAGAAGGCCCAGCGGGCTTCCTTGGGCACCCAGAAGATGTTTTCGGAACGGTATTCATCGGAGTCCTCAGGGTCTGCGCCCTGGTCAACCTCTTTGAGGAGCTGGGCATGCCTCTCTTCGAAGGCGTCGGAGATGTACTTCAGAAATATGAGGCCCAAGACGACATGCTTGTACTCCGCGGCGTCCATGTTGTTGCGGAGCTTATCGGCGGCTGCCCAGAGGGTGGCCTCGAAGCCCAGGGTTGCGCCGTTGCTCTTCGTGTTGTTGCTGCGTCTGCCTCTCGCCATGGCATCTGCTCCTCTATCCTGTGGGGACTATTCGATATTTACCCATAAAATAGTTTGTTAAAGGCAGGCGTTAGCTGAAACAATCTCACAAAAATATTTAATCAAGCCCGAGGCCTCGTGCGAACCATCGAGCGCTTGCAGCGTTCAGCATCTCGTTCCAGTTCGAGAACCGAGTGCGACTTCGTATGAATTGCTCCGGAATTTTATTGAAATCCTCGATAGACTCGAAAGTGATCCCACTAGCTTCAACAAGCTCATCAATTGAATTAAAATCGCTGTATTGAGTCATGAAATTAGGAGGAAAGAGTTCTTTCAATTGAACACCTGCTGCTCCTCTGCGCTCCACTTCCTCTGACTTTCGCTCTAACTCGTCAAAACCTCTGGTATCAATTTTTACCATAAAGTGCCTCTTGTAATTGATTCAATCTAATCTATATTTCTTCCAAGGGATTCTGCCAGGGTGTATGCTTGCCAGGAACTTTACAATATCATCACGCCCATAATATGTCGGGATACCTCTCGAGTCCTGGGCCATCAGAATTACCGGCATACCTTCAAAAACACGCATTCTGAAAGACTGAATCAATTCATCGGCCTCTATCCTGTTATCAATTACGTGTCTTTTGACGACAACTATTGCAAATGTCACTCCTTGTTCTGTAATAACTGATCCTTCGAATTCCAGTTTTACACCTCCTGTAAAATTGGGCATATCAACTCATTCATGATATATTAGATGATCCCGTGTGGAGCGAAAGTGTTCAAAGTTCTTGAATGCAATTTCATCAGTAGCTTAACCAGTATGTTTCCTTTGCATATCTCTTTGCTCCCGAATTGTGTATATCTCGATAATATCTTGAAAAGCCATGTCTGGAAACCTCGCCGGGCTGCGAGCGCAGCACGATTCTGCGACAGAGGCGAGCTGCAGGCCCAAATCGCGGGTTCCCGTGAGACGAACTCCGTCTATTGCCAGTGCTGTGCTCGCAATTCTGGCTTGGCTTTGATTCGGGCTTGGAGCGGGATCCGGGCTGTCACACTGTGATTGGCACCTTCGAGAGGTGCACAGGATTCTGCGCTGGCCAGCTTAAGGCTCGATTATGCCTTTTCCTTGGACCTTTCGATATGCTTTTTTTGTTATGATAGAAACCTATATATCGATGATTGACGTATATGGCAGTGGCAAAAGTCGATAGTCTCTTTTCTCCCTCCTACACCCCCCAAGGCTTTTGCCTCCCTCCTATTATCCCCATATTCTTCAGGGCTGGCCTGTGCTTCATGGCACAACTGGAGTTATGCAGGGGATGAGGAATCGAACAGTGCCATGGGCGAACGATCTGATGAGAGGGCTGAGATTCTAACTCCAATTGTCACCAAACCATTCTGATAAAAGAAAAATATGACGGGAATAAACCCTTACACGCAGGGCAGCCAATCAACGCTGATCGCACCGCATGTCGAGTTGCCCCAGAGCTGGATGAACTTCTCGATTGAGAAGACACCTGTGAGGTCCTCCACAGATCTGCCGTACTCAGCATGGCGTCCCTTGAGCTGGCTATCGGACGAGGGGTCCCTGGAGATCCAGCCGATATGGGCAACGCCTATGACGTTGCTGTTTATATTGGCCTCAAGCACGCCTGTGCAGCATGGTTTTTCCAGTGTGCATCCACCTAGTTTGGATACATCGCTACAGTATGATGGATAAGATTTAGTCCTGACCTCTGTGGTCTTCTGCAGATGCTCAGCATGGGTGTACATCTCAGTCAGCACAGCGCCGATCCTGTAGTTCTGCACGCAGAGCTTCTCGACCCACTTCTGGTCGTAGGTGCCAGTCTGGTAAGAGACGGGCATGTACTCGAACTCTGCCTCTTTTGTAAAATTGATATAATCTTTTCTAACACTGTAATCGACCCAATCCCCAACGCTGATCACAATATCGGGGAAACATCCTGTGTCAATCTGCCTTTCTGCCTCCAACTCGGTTCTCTCGGTGATGACATTACCCGAGCCGGACTCCTTCTCCACCAGCTTGTCTCCTTCGAAGCCCCACTGGGTGGAAATGATCATCTCTACGTTCTTGTATCCGACGCCCTTGACCGATGCCTTCTCGTACATGTAGTTGGCTGCACCGGCCGTGCCCGCTATTGCAGCAGCCAGTAGCACCAGAATCAGTAGTCGCTTCGTTGTTATATCCCTCCCAAGATAGCGTTTAAATATCTTATCCTTTTTTTGGATTTCGGTTGGGACTTGTCAAAGGCCATATTTGCGAGTACTGCTAATGGAATAAGATCGATTCTACAAATGCCAAATAACTGAGGCATAAGACGGTCTTGCCATCTATGAATATTTATAATTTGAACTAAAGGGACTGCTTTCCTGCCATGAAGAGAGCCTCCCGACAGGCACATAATCAGGGTACAAGAGCCGATAGCTAACAACCCAGAGGCACTGGGATTTCTGGGCAATCCGCTGGCAACTGGCGGATATGTTTAGCGTTGACATATTCATGTGCAGCGGCGAAAACATGCGACATCCAAACCTGTGTGTGGATTTGCCACCCTGTCAATATAATCGGGATGCCTTTTTCGGATAATTTGAAGTAAAATGCGAGCAATGAAAAGGCCTGATCATGATGGGTAAATGGAAGGAATGCTGGGATGCTGCACCTGAGATCTACATTCTCTTGAAGGAGAGCAAGACACTGGAGAGCGCTCGAACTAAGGTGGCACGATATATCGATGCGAGAGAGTGGACGTACTCCTGCAACTTAGGAGAGGTCGAGCCATGGGATTATGTCCTCTTCAAAGAGGCGACTCGCACATTCAAGAACATAATCGCTCCAAGAAACGAGAAAATTTCAGGAACATCAGCGCTGGAAAATCTTTGGAAGGCCGCTGTGGAAGGGGACGCTGCAGTTAGCTGCGACTTCATCGCTGAGTTTGTTCATTTATTTAAAGCCCTGAAAATGAAGGCCGATGTCTATCCTTCCAGGCTGATGGAAGGAATCGATATTCCGGAATTCAATAAGTACGAAGGAAGGATCGCGGGCAAGATGCGTTCGGACTACCTGGATCTCATGGCCAAGCGCATGGATAAATACCTCTTGAGATACGCCAGTGGCCTCGATCCCCAGCTGGCAGAGGTACGCCAGCAAAACCGTAATAGAATTCTTGAAGCCCTAAATGCCACTGAGGATGACTGGAAGGATTGGCGCTGGCACTTCAGGCATGTATTCAAAGACCTCGATGGCCTGCAAACGATAAAGAAGATAATAACCCTGGAGCCGCACCACGAAGAGTCCCTAAGGCTGGCCGTGGAGAATCACGTTCCATTCGGCGTGACCCCCTATTATCTTCATCTCATGGACAAGGATCCGGGCAGCCGGGATTATGCGGTCAGATCTCAGGTCTTTCCTCCATTGAGCTATGTCAGGAATATGATCGCCCACAGGAAGGACAAAATGTGGGCCTTTGATTTCATGAGGGAGAGGGACACATCCCCCATCGACCTAGTTACACGCCGTTATCCAAGGGTGGCGATAATCAAGCCATACGAATCCTGCCCTCAGATCTGCGTTTACTGCCAGCGCAACTGGGAGATAACATCCCCTCTTATGGCATCAGCCTTAGCGCCTAGAGACAAGATTGAGGCCGCAATACAATGGTTTGCAGAGCACGAGGAGATGATGGATATTCTGGTCACGGGAGGCGATCCTCTGGTGATGGATGACTCCTTAATCGACGAGATCCTGGCAAGGCTCTCAGAGATCCCTCATCTGAAGAGCATCAGAATTGCGACCAGGACTCCGGCCACAGTTCCCCAGAGGATCACCAGTGAGCTCTGCGAGATCTTCGCCAATTATCATGATCTTGGAAAGAGGAACATCTCCGTGGTAACACATTTCATACATCCGACGGAGGTGACGTCGGAGACTGTGGATGCCATTAAAAAGATAAAATCATGTGGCATTGAAGTCTACAATCAGCAGGTCTTCGCATTTGCCAACAGCCGCAGGTTCGAGACGTGCGCTTTAAGGGTGGTCCTCAAGCAGATCGGGGTGGACCCATATTATACATTCAATATGAAGGGCAAAACAGAGATAGAGGATTATGCAGTTCCCATCGCCCGAATCCTGCAGGAGAGAAAAGAAGAGGCGAGGCTGCTTCCCGGACTCTTCCGCACCGATGAGCCAGTCTTTAATGTTCCGGGTCTGGGCAAGGACCACCTGCGAGCATGGCAGAACCATGAACCAATTGCCGTCACACCTGATGGTCGAAGGGTATATTCATTCCTGCCGTGGGAAAAGAATATCGCTAAGGTGAAGCCGTACATCTACACTGATGTTCCCATCCAGAACTACCTGCATATGCTTGAGGAAAGGGGCGAGGACCCGGAGGACTATAGGAGCATATGGTATTACTATTAGCAGATAATCATTTGCATAACCAGTCCGCAAGCTTTTGAATGCCATCCAGAGTCTCTTCACATTGCGTCTGGATGAACTCCTTCGGAAGCTCTAGATGCATGGGCAGGGTCTCACTTGAGGCCAGGGCTCTTGCCCCTGCGAAGTTGATATAGGATATTCTCGTCGTAAGCTCTTTACGGGGCCTCTCAAAGGATGTTCCAGGAAGCATGGCGATGCCCGTCTCATGTAGCAGCTGCTCGCAGAGGGCTTCGCTATCCCCTATTCCCCTCTTTGCCATCGCTCCTTTAAAGGGGGAAAAATCCGGAAACATATAGAATGCACCCTCAGGAGAGTGCAGCCTGACCCCCGCATCAGATAGGAGACGATAACAGCTCTGGCCAAGGCTTGAGAGTATGCGCCGAGCATGCCAAAGATATCGCTCTATTGCTATCCCCCCACGAAAAGCCTCGACCGCAGCATATTGAATGGGTGCGCTCACGGATGTATATGTTTCGCTGGCAACCGCTGCCATGGCTTCCATAAGCCAGTCGAGACTCCGTGGGAAGGCAAAGGTGCCAAGCCTCCAGCCGCCTGCACCACACCATTTGGATAGGCCGGAGCTGATGATGGTGCCCTCAGGATAAAATCGGGCCACAGAGATATGCTCTCCCCGATGGTGGAGCTGGCCGTATATCTCGTCTGAGAGAAGTATCAGCTCATACTCACGGGCCACTCTTGCTATCGCCTCAAGTTCGTGGCCGGTGTATGTGAGGCCGTCGGGATTTCCTGGATAGTTGAGCACTAGAACACGCGGGCGGTACAGGTCCTGTTCGCCTTCCAGAAGCTGGGATAGCTTCTCTGCGCTGATATGCCACTTATCCTCGAAGGATGTCTGAAGGAGGCGGACCCTTTTTCCGAGGATCCGAGCCTGGGGGACATATGAGACCCAGCAGGGTGTTGGGACTATGATCTCTCCGTAGAAGACCAGCTGTAAGAGGAACATCAGCTCTTTTGAGCCGGGGCCGACGAGGACATACTCAGCATCCACCTCCACATTATCCCTCTGTCTATGGAATCCAGCCACCGCCTCTCTCAAAGCCGGAAGTCCTTTGACAGGCAGATAATCCTTCTCATGAGCATGGAGTTTGAGGGCATCCACTACTGGTGTGGGTACAGGAAAGGGAGACTGCCCCAAACCGAAGTTGTAGATCTTCTGGCCTTGGCTTTTCATGAGATTGACCCTCTCATTGATGGCCAGTGTGGGCGATTCACCCACGCCTCGTATGTTTATATTCAGGCTGACGTGCTTTTGAAGAGTCATAATCCTCACCCAGGTATTTTGTAGTTCAAACCTGCTTAAGGATGCCGGATGCACTGGTCAGAGTCAAGTATTTTTGCGTCTTGTTTGCCTCTTTGGCTGCGTCGATCCCGAAGATGGGCTCCCCGCCCCTCATCCAAGGGGCTTTATGAGTCGGGCGAAGCTGCAGTCCCCAAATGACTGGGCGCAGGCTCAATCTCAGGGCTTGGGTGTAGTTTCCTGCAAGATCCTGCTCCCAGATCAAGCTCTTCATCGTCCCCTTCGAGACCACCGCCTTGGCCGTCTCCCTTCCCTCGAACTTCTCGAGGACCGAAAGGGATGACGAGTCCATCAGCACCTCCTTCTGAAGCCTACCAGCAGTGCTCGCTTTGGAGCTTACCAGAGAACCCAGCCTTTTTTCCGTGGCCGCAGTCCCCTCGCCCCACAGGCTGCTGTAGTTGGCACTGAAGCTCCCGGCTTTCTCTGAGCATACGCCATAGACCATATCCACATTCTTGTAGACCAGGGGATCATTCGAAAACATCTCCTCTGAGTCGAGAGATCCGCTGCCGTGCCAGCTGGATTCTGCTGCAGAAGATGATGAGTCCATGCGCTTCTTGGAAGAGGCGAAGCCCCTGCCAGAGATCGATGCCGAGTAAGAAGCTCGACTGCCGCGGGAGTCCAGACTCCGATCGATCCTGAAGTCGCCGTGATAGCTCTCAGAGACATCCATGAAGCCCTCGGGCCCCTTCTGCCTATAGCTCATCTCCGCCTTCCCGCCTGAAATCAGCTCTTCGGAGGTGAGAGCTGTCTGGTTGGGCTCAAGGAAAAGGAGGGCCTTCTTCTCGATGAGATCCATGTAGAGGCTGCTCTCGGAGAGCTTCTCATCTCCGGAGTTCTCAGCCCACATTCTATCAGCCCACATGGATGCGAGGGTCAGGTTTTCCCTGGAAAGAGGCAATGTTACTGGACTGAAGCGGCTCAGGCTCTGCTCCAGCACACTGATTCCATCTCTGGCGCTGTAGTTGATAGCCCCTGTGGCATTAGAGTAGCCGCTGCCGTGCCGCGCTCTTTGCAGCTTTATGCCCTGGGCATCAAGCAGCCTGATGGAGGATGAACAGGAGTCCTGCTCCATAGCGCCGAGGCGATAGGCAGTGATCTTCGCCCTGTTGATCAGATCTCGGATGGGCCGGGCGGTGCCGAGGGCCTGAACTGATGAAAGGAAGCCGCTGCCGGAGACCGACTGGCTCTCCCAGAATCGAAGATCTGGCCTCTCCTTAATCCTCACCATGAGCCGAATCACGGCGCTGCTGTGGGCTGGGATCCTGCCGGGCCTCCAGACAAGAAGTCGATTCTCCTTGTAATCCGGCTCGGGGGATGCTCCCAGGTACTCCACATCAGGCAGAAGGTCGGTGATCTCGGCGTCTGTGAGATCTGTGGAGAGTTCATTGCCATAGACTATGGTGTAGTTCACATCATCCCCCTCAGAGTATGATTCTTTCTCGGCCCTTTTGCGGATAAACAGAGAGCGAACGACGAAGGTCTCCAGGGATCTGAACTCCCCTGTGGACTGGTCCGAGTCTATCCTGTACAGGTTCGAAAGGTGTTCGATCCCAGAATAATCGGGACCTGAGGGCAGTTGTACCCTCAGGGTTATTTGTCCTGACTGGCCGGGGTGGATGACCTCTGTGCCCAGAGCATCGGCCTTCCAGTGCAGAAGGACTCCCCTTTTGTCCTTCCAGATTTCGCTCGGAGGGGGAGACGCATCCTTCGTCTCGTCGAACAGAAGACGATCGTCGAGTATGTCCGTCACAGTGAGATTGGTCGCATCCACCTGGCCGTCGTTTCTGAAGCAAAGAGTATAATTCATATAGCTGCCCGGGCTGAGGACCTCCCGTGTGCAGCTGGCCTCGATTGCGATTCCCACTGCACTCACAGTGGTTTGCGCGTCTGCCCTGGCGTTCAATTCTCCTGCAGAGATCTCGGCCTCGCTCACCAGCCCCGATCCAGAAGGTGAGGCCTGTCTCACGCGGACTGCCACCCTGATCACACCCTCATCGCCCGAAGGAAGGTCTCCGATCGTCCAGCGATCGTCGGTGCCTTCGTCTGGCTCCGGCGAGGCGGATATGAAGGAGAGATTCCCGTCGTAGATCGCCTGCACGACGGCATCATTAGCCTCCTGGCCCGAGTTCCTGTATCTGATGGTGTAGTTCAGGGTCCCATAGGCGCAAACAGGATCAGGGGCGTCAGTCATTGTGATGGAGAGCCCGGCAAAGAGTCCTCGCCTCAGCAGGCTTCCTTCCTCCTTCAGGAGGTAGGCTCTCTCGTCAGGGCCTTCGCCTGGCATGCTTGTCCAGACCAAGGAGGCCCTCGGGCCGGGGGCCTCCTGGGCCTCTCTTGAGATGTTTGCCATGTAGCTGAGGACAACCCCGTCTTCCCTTGTCCAGGAGGAATCCAAAAGATCGAAGTGCCACTTCAACCTCGAAGGCCCGGATTCCGTCCCGCCTGATGGTCCGGAAAGGATCTCTGCCGATCCGGGACAAAGGCTCATCCCCTGCGGCAGGGAGTCAACCAGGTCAACGTCAAAGGCCGGCGCCATGCTTTGGGATGAATGGCGGATCGAGAGAGTGACAGCTACGGTGCCATTGGACTCGACCATGCTCCTCTCCATCAGGAGGTCTGGCTCGATGACATGAACCTCCTCTGACTGGGCAGAGGATGTGTGCAAAAACCCTTCTGTGTCCCTCCAGCAAAGGGAGGCACTGCGCGGGGGAATAACTGCGCCCGCCTTGTTCTCTGGAACATCTGCTACCACAGTCTCAAAGCTGATCAGAATGTCCTGATCCCCGGTGTTGTTGACCTCGCCGAGGCTCAGGGTTATCTTCACCTCCTCTGATCCGTCATTTGGATCGCTGACAGACTGTGTGACCCGGCTTCCTGCACCTCTGATATTGAGGCTCTCGCTTTTGTAGATCAATCCCACAGGGAGAATATCGCTCACAGTGACATCCCTGATCACCTCAGGCGGAAGATCGATATTCTGATGGAAGAGCACGTCATCTCCCGGATCCTCTTCCGCCATACAAGGTGCAGCAATGACCATAAGAGGTGAGAAAGAAGAAAAGATGGCCAATCCCATCATGACCGATCTGGTCACAGATAGGCGACGGATATGGACCGACGACGCGATCATCGATGATGATAATAGGATTATTGATGATATAATTGATAATAATCGGATCTTCGATGAACCAATCATGGCTAACCCAGCGGTGAGAGGGTGAATATCAAGTCGATTCTGTAAACCTGCTCCTCGGAGAGGGGCTCGTCCTCCCATGCCACAGGCTGCTGCAAAGAGAGAGCCACAAGCTGGCCAGGGGTCGAGCGCCCTTGGTGGACGGCTCCAGCTTCGGGGAGGACCACATTCCAGGAACCCGGATGCTCAGGGCTTCCATGAGAGGAGACAGTCATGGGCTTCGAGAGGCTTCTGCCCCGCTCAGGATACTCCGAGGTTCCAGGATCGAACTGCGCCATTCTGCCTTCTTTAGATGAGGATGAGACGGCCAGAGTCCAGTCCGTCCTGGCGATGACGGTCAGCAGGATCTGCAGCTCATTATTCTCCGAGGGGCAGAGGATCCAATCACCCACAGCCTCAGGCACTTCTAGGGTGAGATCCGGCCCCGCTGCTCCTCCTAAGGTGAGAGTGCCTCCGACGGACTCCCCAGGCACAGCGCTCAGGGCTGCGGCGCAGCAGATCAATGCGAGAAAGGTGGAGAGAAGGAGGAGAGGCCGCTGCAGAGGAGGTCTATATAGCAAACTCCAGCTCCTTTGTCGCCAGCAATGTCCCATTCTCGCAGATCATACTGGCATTTATGAAATAACTGCCTGGCTCAATCTCATTTTCAGGGGTCAGCGAGAGCAAAAAGCGCCTCCTTGCGCCAGGCAGGATCTTCGAGCAGAGGGACGATGACGAACTGCCAAGGATATTGCCACCCTGCCCCATCAGGGTCGCCTCAGCCCGGACCCTGAAGTGGCAGTTTCCCGTGTTCTCGAATAGGAGCGACAGATTCTGATGCCTGCTGGAGACATCGAGCAGATCAGCTTCTTTGATCTCGCCCCGACGGATCAGATCTCCTCCGGCGATTATCAAACGAGCCAGGGCGCAGACCGCCACAGAGATGCCAACGCTGTTTTCGTCATCAGCCTTCGCCTTTTCGGGAAGGCTGTAAATGCTGATCAGGGCGTATCTGCCGCCTGGGCCGACGTCCTCTGGGATATACCCTTTCACCATCACCTTCTCTGTGCCTCCCGGATCGATGTGAAACCGATAAGGCTCAGCTGTGAGAAAGCCCCTGGCAGAATAGGGTCCTGGGGAAGCCCCTGCCTCCAGGGGCAGGTTGACGCCATCCTCTGACTGCACCCAATCGTCGATCTCCACGACGAGGTCCATCGGCGACTCATCTTCCCCGAGACTGACTGTCATCTCATGGGCGATCTTCGCTCCAGGAGGAGCCTCTGCATCAAAGATGACCCCTTCGACTGCAAGGGCATAGGATGGCTGAACAAAGATCGCCAAAAGGCTGAGCAATTCCAGCAGACGCAGCACAGACATCATCTCCTAGTCGGGGGAGACCTTGAAAGAGATCCGTGTTGTGTAGTTCGTCGGCTGATCGACCCAGGCAAACCTCTGCTTGAAGTCCGTGGGCATCAGATACTCACCAGGAGGGCCTCTGCGGTAATTCTTGTAACTGTTGGTGAGGACGACATCCCTCGAAGGGCTCGCCCCTGTATACTGGACCCTCATCTGATTCTTGAGGAGCACACCTGAGTCGGTCACCTTCTGCATCCTGCCTCCATGATACCCTTTGACCCGAAGCAGCCAATCTACATTCGATCTGACTGTGATGAGGATGCTCGCTTTTGCGTCATTGCCAGAAGATGCGCCCAGCATCTGCAGATCGCCCTCGTGCGGCAGCACAAGCTCAAGCTTGCTCGGATAGACGGCCTGAAGATGGGCGCTATCTGAAACCGATAGCGCTGTGATCGATCCTCCAAGGCTCACCACAAGGAGGAGCCGGGCCAGGTGAGAAAGAATCCTCCATCTGCCAATCCTCATTATCACCTCAAGCAGGACCAGCTGTGAGTGCCACAGTCAGCTGATAGCCGTCGTCCGCGTAGTCATCCCATTCGAAGAGCTGGCCAAAGATGAGGCCTATGGCACTCGAGCCTGAGTAATCCCCAGGAGCTATGTTCGAGAGCAGCGCGACCGCGGGGGAGGATGACTCTGTGCCAGGTACAACAACCGGGCCGCCCGAGGGATTCTGGGCCACAAGAGTCATCGAGTTGTGAAGCTCATGATCGCCCGTGCCATGCATTCGGCCGCTTGGTGTGCTTCCAGCCACATCGAGATTCCAGATCAGGTTCGACTTTACCTCAACGCTTCCCGTCACAGAGATCTGTCTCGCCGGCGAGCAGTTCTGCAGCTGCAGGTCCTCGTGCTGAGTCGGCACGTTTATCTCGATCCTGGAGGGCAGGCTTGCATAGACCCTGGTGCTGTCGCTCACAGGCTGAGAAGCCGCCACGATCGAGAGCAAGGAGGCGGCTGTGAGGGCGTACAAAAGGCCGAATTTGATCGCGTTCATGCTTTTTCCTCTTGCAATTTTGCGTCCAACAATTGAAACCTTTTGGGTAACTGGTGAATATGGATCACACAATGCTGATAAAACGCCAGGAAATTGAACTTCGGAACTTAATAAGAAATGAGAATTAGAACGAGAATCAGAATTAGAACGAGAATTAGAATTAGATTGGAAATCAGAATCAAAAAAGAGCGCCCGCTGCGCATGTCACTCTGATTTTCCTTTATGCAGAAGTAGTATAGGGTGAGAGCGGGTCTGACCGATAGGACCCGTACCCTATGGGCATATGGTAGTATCCAGGATAAAGGCCGTTGTAGTAATAGGGGTAGTATCCGTAGTAATAACCCATGGGCCACTGGCCAGCCTGCGAAGATGATGGATAATAGCCCTCATCGCCATTGAGGAATCTGTAAGCTTCTGCCTGCCACATCAACTCGTCGTAGTATCCCTTCCCAGGACAGGTTCCATTGTAGAAGGCCTTGATGTCGCAGTAGCTGCCATCCGGGAAATAACAGATCCCATTTTTGGGGCACCCTCCGTGGTTCACGCAGTAAACCTCTGCAGCATTCCTGGCGGTGCATAGCCCACTTCCCCCCAATCCCTGGGCCCAGGCCATATCAATCATCATGGCCAGGGCCACCAGCAACATGAATGTCTTGGCTCCTCTCACGCTGATCCCCCATCGGCTTGATCCATTTCCTATGCAGGTTTCATTCTTTATTTATGTTCGCAAGATATGAAATCTTTGCGGTGCCTGAAGATGCGACATCTGCATCTCTGATAGGAAGTTCTGCAGCTTTGAAGAGAAGGAAGAAAAAAGGGCCCTTGAAGTCAGAGGGCCATGATTACTGCTGGAATATCACTTATGCGGAAGCCGTTGTGTTGTTGTCAATGGTTGCGTTTTCCGGTGCAGTCACATTCTCAGGCACTGCTGCAGGAGCTGTGACTTGCATCTCGTTGGTGAATACCAGGCCGGATATGCTGGAGTTGCTGATGGTCACAATCTGCTTGCCTTCGGCAGGGGTGACTGGCATCCAGCCCGTCGGCACTACCTCGGAGACAGTGTACTCGCCTGCATCCAGATCATTGAATATGAACTTGCCGTCCAGGGTGGTGTTGACGCTCTGTATGATGGTTCCTGCGGGCTGCTCGAGGTCGACAGTCACATCGGCAATGGCACTCTGATTGCTGTCCACGACCATGCCATCTATCGAATACTTGGGCTGCTCAACAGGCTGGACTGGCGTCTCATTGGCTGGAACTGCGACTGTCTCTGCAGGGGGAGTTGCGACTGCGGGTGCACTGGCATTCGCCTCTTCGGTCACAACCGAGGTGGTCTCTTTGGATTCTGCTGGTGCAGCAGCCTCAGCCCTGGTCGTCTCTCCCAGCACAGAAGTCTCTTTCTTGGTCTGAATTCCCTCGGGCGTCCCCGTCACGCCCACCAGGTTGATGGAATAGGGCACTGCGAGGTCAGATTTCTGAAAGGAATAAGGCACTCTTGTTGCCTGAACTGCAGGAGCCTTGATGTTCATCTTTGCGATTGCCATCGCCAGGGTGTAGTTGTGAGCTGCAACTCCCGAGCTTATGCTATAGCTGGGCTTTGCTCCTGCCATTATATCGTAAGTCTGGTTGCCTGTTGACTGAATGGTGTACCCCAAGGCAGGCGTGAATAGGGCTGCAATCATGAGGGCCACTGTGATAGCCAAAACTTTTCTCGTACTAAATTCCTCCTTGTCCTCTAGCGCATTGCACTTTATGACTGTGGCTTGAATATCCTCCCTCTTGAGAAGAACTGTCGTGAAGTCTAGTTTTCTTCATATAAATAGACTTCGTGGCACAAGAACGCCAAAAGGGAGCTGCATCGCTTTTATTTTAGCTCGACCATAAGGTTGCAATAAGGGTTGCCGACTGATCTTCGAAAAGATGCGCCGGATATGCGCGCCGCAGCTGCTCTTCTTCGCCCGGGTCCTGCTCCAAAGCAGCATCCTCATCAGAGGCAGAAATGGCCGTCATATCCTTTGCAGCCATATCCTTTGATCCGATCTTGAGAGGGATTTGCGATTTATGATGCAATTTCTATTATTATTTTAGCATAATGATATGCGAGCCGTCGCACTTCACCCCAGCGACTGGTGGTATGCCCTCCCTGCAGGCTGCGAAGGTGAGCCCCTCCTGCAGAGCTATCCGCCCCACCTCCAGAATAAGCCGTCTCCTTGTCTCCCAAGGGAGGTACAAGCAGCCTGATCTGCGATCGCCCCTGCGAAAGAGAGCTTCCAAGGACTCTTTTGCTTCCGGAAATGCCCTGCAGATCGCCTTCAGGCTTGCCGGTCTGGCCTTGTAGGTGGAGGTGGTGATGTGGCGTGCGCCTGCGCTGCTGGCTGCCAGGACGAGGTCCTCTATCTCCAAGTCGTTTATTCCGGGGATGATGGGATCGATTCGCACGGAGGCGGGGACGCCATTCTCGCTCAGCCTTCTGACGGCTTCCAGACGCCTCGCAGGCAGTGGTGCTCCCGGCTCCAGCCTTCGAGAGACGGATTCATTCATAGTGGTGATGGTAATCGCTGCTGCCGCATCCATCCGAGCAAGAAGATCGATGTCCCGGACTACCATGTCCGACTTCGTCACCACCTGCACCCGCAGGCTGCGCTCCTTGAAGACCTGCAGACACCCTCTGCTCAAAAGGAGATCCTTTTCCAGAAAAGGATACGGGTCTGAGCTGTTCGACATGGCCACCAGAGTCCCCGCAGGTACAGCCTTCGCCTCTCGCCCGATGTGCTTCAGCAGGTTCTCCTTAGGCCTGCACTCATGGAAGCGAGGGATGTATGAGGATGCATAGCAGTAAAGGCAGCCATGTGGACATCCTGTGTAGGGGTTCAGGCTCAGCTTTGGAGGGCAACTGCACAGGGGGCTCTTCCAAGGATCAAAGGACTTAAGGATCATTGATTGATGGGCTCGCTTAGCTTATTACAGGTCTCTTATCTCGTGCACAGCCTCTCGATCCTCTCGATGCCATCCACGTCCTCTGGAGCTGCATCAAACCTCATCTCAGCGATCCTGGGCCAGACGAGGCGATACTCGTCCCCGCTTCGGCGCACACCCCTGATCTTCAGAGCCAGGGTCACATGGGGCCGAACATCCACACCCTCTGGCCGCACGGCGAGCGCAATGCCATGCAGATGATCGCTCAGAGCCCTGACCTCAGACTCCTTCAGACCCTCTGAGACCCATCCGACGGGCACGAGGTCATCGCCCTTTCGCAGGGCGACAAGGTATTTGGAGAGGAGCTTCTCCTTCTTGCCCCGACCGAATTCGGCGCTAACCACTGCTCCTGCAACGCTCTCCTCTCCTCCGATGAAGGCGTCACAGCTGCTTCTGGCTCCTGGCTGATACCGACCCACCAGCCTCCTCGTTATCAGACCGCAAAAGCCCATCGAGATGACACTGCGACAGTAATCCCTCACCAGATCTGCATCAGCGAAAACTCTCTCCTCGGCAGCAGAGATCCCCCTGAAAGGCAGGGATTTAGGTTCCCCCAAGAGACCAAGCAGCATGCTGCGCCTTTCTTTATAGGGATGAGACGTCAGATCCTCGCCATCCAAATATATCAGATCATAGGCGACAAGTGAGGGAACTATGCGGCTCTTGCGAGAGAGGCGTCCCCTGTTGATGAACCTCACCATCTCCGCCTGACAAAGCCTTTTCGAATCCGCAAAGCCTATCAGATCGGCGTCGATGATAGAGTCCCCCTTGAGGCATCCAAGCTCCTGAGCCAGCCCATCTAGAGAAGGGGTGATGTCCCTGTATCTTGATGAGAAGATGTATGTCCCGTCCAACACCCTGTGCACCTGCACCCTAAGGCCCGCAAACCTGGGAAGGCAAGCCCCGGGAATCACTGCATCCCCCGCGGGGATTATCATCGGCCTGACCGGGCAGGGCGGATGAATGCGTATCTCCGCCAGACGCTGCCGCCGGGCAGCCTCTGCAACAAGCCCCAGCTCTGGAAGAAAGCTGTAGGCTCTCAGGAGATCATCGTAATCGCAGCCGAAAACCATCGAGATGGCAGAGATCATCGCCTGGGGCCCGAGGCCAGCCTGCACGCTCCTCATGGCGGTGCGAACGATGTACTTTCCCTCCAGGGGAGTGGCATCGATGAGCAATCCGCGCAAAACAGCCCTCTTCCTGTGCAAAGACTCTGGGCCTTCCAGGTCTGATATGCGCCTCAGCCTCTCGTAGACAAAGACAGCCTCCAAGGGCTCATCGGAGAGCGGCCGCTGAACCTTGTGCTTCAGCGCCTCCTCGGCCACAGCCCCCATCTCGCCCAAATCATTCCTCAGGCGGAGTATATCTTCCTCAGAGACCTCCTCAAGGGCTGCAGAGATCGCTTCAGGGCCTGTCCCCATCTCCCTGTTCTTCCAGGCAGGCCAGAGCTCACCCAGCAAAAGCCTGACAGTCGGGCAGAGCAGATCAGGCGATGTTTTGGCCAGGACCTCAGAGGTCAGGACCACCTTATCCTTCCGAGGGGCCTCGGAGATCTGCTTCAGTGCGTGGGCTACTCGGGAATAGAGCATCTACCTCTCAATCTTTATCCTCTTCAGATCATCGGCCCTCCTGGCCAAATCCTCGATCAGCGAGTCCATCTCGGCAAGAAAAGGCCTTGTGTGTTCAGTGGTAGCCGCACCAGGAGCAGTTGCCTTGATCAGGCCCTCCTGCTCCAGAACCCTGAGCGAATAGCGTACCTTATGGCTGGGCATCTTCGTCTCCTCCGCAAGCTTGAGAATGCCGATGGGCTCTTCCTCCACAACTTTGCTGAGGATGATAAGATGCCTCTGCAGCATCTCCAGCTCCCCTCTCACCTTCTCGGTCAAAATAGGCATCACACCCGGCAAAGGGATGAACAGATGATGATAATCAGCGATATTATTGGATCGATGAGCTTATAATTCCATCGATTGACATGGTTCATGCTAACACGCATGAGAAATCCAAGAAAATCGCCAAAAACACAGCCTGCTCAGAGAAAATCATCACAGAAAAAGATCGCAGCCCCAGGGGTGGCAGCGATGAGCGGCACGGGATCAGGGATTTCTCAGATCCTGATTTAGCATCTCAGTAGCGTGCTCTGCGGGAGAGGAAGTCGATGCCGTGCCTTGAGGTCACTCTCTTGCCCGAATCCTTTCCCAGGATCTGGGGCGATGAGACACCTGTCACCACAAGCATCGTACGAAGGGTGTGCTCAAGGTTGGGGTCTACCTGCGCACCCCAGATGATGCGGGCCTCGGGGTTGATCTTCTGATAGACCTCGTCCACGACTGTCTCTGCGTCTGTGATGGTCATGTCAGGTCCTCCGACAACATTCACGAGGGCCGAGGTGGCTCCAGATACATCCACCTCCAGCAGTGGGCTGCGAAGGGCCTTCACCACAGAGTCCCTGGCCTTCTCCTCGCCTTCCGCCTCCCCCATGCCGATCATCGCCACTCCCCCGTTGGTCATGACTGTCTTCACGTCCGCAAAGTCGAGGTTGATCAATCCCGGACGCGTTATCAGCTCTGCGATGCCTTTTACGGAGCGCATCAGGACCTCATCCGCAACCTTGAAGGCTGCCTGAAGCGGGAGGTTGGGCACAACATCCAGAAGCCTGTCGTTGGGCACGACTATCACAGTATCCGAGACCTCTCTGAGCCTTTTCAGGCCTGCTTCAGCGTTCTGCATCCTTATCGCCCCCTCGGCGCTGAAGGGAATTGTGACTATGGAGATCGTCAGGGCTCCGGCCTCCTTTGCAGCCTCGGCCACCACAGGCGACGCACCGGTTCCCGTGCCGCCTCCCAGGCCGCAGGTGACGAAGATCATGTCGGCGCCCTCCACTGCTGCCTTGATCTCGTCTATGTCCTCCTGAGCGGCCTCCTCCCCTATCGCGGGCAGGCTGCCAGCTCCAAGGCCCCTGGTAGTCCGCCTTCCGATCAGGAAACGTCTGTCGGCATTGATGTGCAGGAGATGTTGGGCATCTGTGTTCAAGGCATAGAGCTCTGCGCCCTGAATGCCGCACTCGGCCAGGCGGTCGATGGTGTTTGAGCCGCCACCGCCGCATCCTATGACCCGAATTACAGTGGTCAGCTCCTCCAGGACGTCCACCAGCTCTTCGTCGCTCTTGATCATGCTGGAGGGCTTGATCCTGTTTTCAGCCTCGGACCGACCCATGGCCTCGTCGATTATATACTTCATCTCCATCCCCTACCACTTTTTTTCTGCCTGATTCTAGTAATCTATTAGTATATAGATTTTTGCATAGTGAGCAGCAAGAACTTAATAAAATATAATTAGTTTTAACAGATGCAAAATAATCTGCTATTAGGACGAATGAAGCGTTTAATTATCAGAAGATATAAAAATCCGTGTTATTATTAATTTTATGACATTCTAAATTTGGCATGATTCAGCCACCTTCTATCATCTTTGACTACAGAGACTAAAAGATATGATGTGTGAGTCAGAAGGGCAGGCTGATTGCGAAAATCGCCAAGACCCGATATCAGGATGCTCTAGGTGGCCTTTAAGGATTTGAGCTTCTCTATCTGCCTCATGATCATCTCGGATTCCTTGGCCTTTTCCCCTTCCAGATAATCTATGATCTCCGGCAGGCTTCGGTTAAGTTTGTAAATGCGGTATGGACGACCTTTGCCCGGGTTTTTCTCGTCCCTCTCCGAGATCCAGTCCAGTTTTCTGATCTCCCTCATGGCTATGCTCACTTCAGGCTGCCGGAGATCGGATCCCATCTCAATCTCTCGAGATGTTGCCTCCTTTACCCCCGCCAGGTAGGTCAAAACCTTGGCCACATTCCTCTTGAGGCCGATCCTCATCAATATGGATGCAAACTCATCGCGCTCGACTTTCGGGTCTGATGCAGCCGATTTGTTCAAAGGGGTCACCAGGCGCAATACGCCTGGTAACATATATATAAGTTTTCGTTAAAAATAATTCCCTTGTGACGGAAATTCGAATTATTATTTAAATTATTTTTATTGAGGAATTGTATATATTTCGCCATTTCAGGCAGATAGGGAGTAGTTGGTCTATCAGAGAGGTGGTGCAATGTACAAGGATCTCGGCCATCCTTCCAGAGAAGAGACATTCCGCCCGTTGCCAGCTCAGGCCCACATTCTAGAGGATAGTCTGTGGGCAGGGGAGAGTCCCCGAAGGTTGAGCCGGGTCTCAATATGGCAAAGATGTAGCCATGCCTTACGGGCACGGCAATGTCAAGACTGAGCCATTTCCTACGGTCTCGATGGAGAGATGCATATTCGTGTATCCCATGTAGGTTCCAGACATATAGTAGGCGGGCACGGAGCTTGAACTTCTCTGCACCCTGGCACCAATCTTGGCAGTCCCCTCCACCTCAGAGTGAGCGCTGTAGACAGAGGCATTGTTATCCTGCATCGCAGTGGTATCCTTGATGAGATCCCGGATGTTGGAGTAGCTCTCTGAGTAGACTGAGCCCACCTGGTAATTCTTCGCGCAGAGGGCATTTCTCAGGTCGCTCTGCGTCGTAGGTGGGGTGTAGGGCTTGTACTGGAAGACACCCCATTCGCTGACCTCCATGGAGTTGTAATCAACCCCATCATCGGCCGTCCCATAGCCACCGTAAACCTCAGCGTCGATGGTCCGGGACACTATGCCGCTGCCTCTGGTTCCTGTGACGAGCTTCTGCCCATGAAAACCCTTCTCGTTCTGGTAGATCCGCATGTCGTCCATGTATCCGTTATTGTAGATCCAAGAATGCTCAGTGAAGTTAACGCCGCTTCCCGAGGCGATCATTGTCGTAGGAGTAAAAGCGAAAGCCATGATACCGAAAGTCATCATTAGAAGCAATGCCAGTAGCTTTCTCATCACAGTACCTCTGCCCTCAAAAGCCCATTTTGGCGACATCGAATATAAATCTGATCCTCAATTCTTTTTCTTTGATTCGCCTCTCCCTCTGCGCCTGATCTCAGCCAGGCGTCGCTCAAGGCTCTCCAGAAGTTCCGAGGAGGGACCTGCTCCAAAGTAGTCGAGCCTGGAGGCGATGGCCAGCTTTCCTGCCAGGGCACGGGCGGCTCTTCCTCTCAGCCTCTTCGATGTCGCACTCACTGCGGGGTGACGATAGATGATGCCGTGCTTGGGAGATGCTGCCTGTCCCCTGAGATGCTTGAAGAGAGCCTTCTCAGCCCCCATGATCTGGATGCTGCTCGATGGCATCTCAGCCAGGCGCTTCAGTCCTCCTGCGCGGGAGATCAGGCGCGCCGCGAGGATAGGGCCCGCGATCTGAGAGAGGTTTGGTGCCAGCCTCTGGACAGACGCGCCGACAATCCCCTCCAAAGCAGCACGCGACCTGCGCAATCCGAGAATCATTCGGGCAAGCTCGCCCATGATCTCGTCATCAGAGAGGGCCTCTGCCAGGTTCCGCCCATGCACCTTCTCGTCTTGGTGAAGCCTAGACCACTCGTAGAGCCTCTCGTCGAGCAGGTTCACAGACTCAGTGAGATCGTCAAGGGCCTCGACTGCCTGGAGGAGGTCCTGTTCTTCAGTGGCCAGAGACTTCAAACGCCTTCGCACGAGCCCCAGGGCCACCCTCCTCAGGCGAGCATTGTACTCCTCGTCGCTTCTCACGAAGCCGCATTCTCTGGCCAGGGCGCGAAGGTCCGCCTGTGGAGGATGGCAGCAGCCAGCGTCCATTCTGGCTGCCAGGAGGGCATCGATCATCTCCGAATCGCCCCCGGATGGATGAAAGGAGCCGGAATCGATGTCTGCTCGCCCAAACCAGGTGAAGATCTCCATCAGCAGTCCGAAGGGAGGCATGAGATAGATCACTTTCGGCCTGCACAGATCCCCTTTAAATACTAACCGCGCGAGATTCACTATCACCTCTCAATGAAAAATCTGGAGGCAGAATGTTATGAAGGAGCTCGTGGATCAGATAGCAGCCCGCCTCAGGGAACAGAAGATCGAGGTTCCCGAGGAGGAGATCACATCTCGCCTGAAGAAGCTCATCGAAGATTTTCGCGTACCTGAAGGCGAGGCCAGAAGATCGGTTTTGAACTACTTCCTCAAGGAGCACGGTGTGATGCCGCTCGCGAGAGCCAGCTCCGAGAAGGTCAAGGTCTCGGAGATCGCAGGGCCTGGAAGGTGGGTGGAGATCGAGGTGAAGGTCCTGGACCTCTGGGAGCCAGCGACTGAGGCCATCTCCCAGACGGGCTTAATCGGCGATGGCTCAGGTTCCATAAAGTTCGTGAAGTGGGCCAAATCAGGCCTGCCCGACCTGGAAGTGGGCAAGAGCTATCTTCTGAAGAGGGTGGTCACTGACGAGTTCCAGGGAAGGTTCAGCGTGAAGCTGAACCGCACCAGCCAGATTGAGCCGCTGGAGCAGGAGGTCGAGGCAAAGCCGGGCTCAAGAGGGGTCGAGCAGCTCAAGGTCGCTGAGATCGACGAGCCTGGCCGCTGGGTGGACCTGAGGGTAAAGGTAGTGCAGCTCTGGGAGACGAATAGCGATGCCATCTCCCAGTCGGGCCTGATCGGAGACGAGACGGGCTCCATAAAGTTCGTGAAGTGGGCCAAGGCTGATCTCCCCAACATCGAGGAGGGAAAGAGCTACATCTTGGGAAACCTGGTCACTGACGAGTTCCAGGGAAGGTTCAGCGTGAAGCTGAACCGCACGAGCAGGATCGAGCCCATCGAGGAGGATGTGCAGGTCGGCTCTCAGACAGCTGAGTTCAAGGGTGCCCTGGTGGATATACAGAAGGGCTCAGGTCTGATCAAGCGCTGTCCGACTTGTAAGCGCTCCCTTGCCAAGGGGGTCTGCAGCGAGCACGGAAAGGTCGATGGCACATATGACCTGCGAATTAAAGGGGTCATAGACGATGGCCAGCGCGTGCAGGATGTGCTGATCAACCGCGAGACCACAGAGCGCCTGGTCGGGATCACCCTCGATGAGGCCAAGAAGATGGCTATGGAGGCGCTGGATCATGAGGTGGTCTGCACCCTGATGGATGGCAAGCTGGTGGGGAGGTATTTCAGCGTCACAGGGCCAAGGGTTGACCGCTACATCCTCGTGGAGACTATAAACGAGTCAGAGGCGGTGACCATCGCTGAAGTGGAAGAGCTGATGGGCATAGTGGAGGTGGATTGAAATGGCAGGATTCTCCAGAGAGGTGGCCCGCAGAGTCTTTGCCGAGGAGCTGAAGAGCTGCAACTACTCCTTCAGGGAGAGCGAGGATCAGAGCCAGTATGCTCCGCAGTATCTTCTCACGCCCACGGGAGCCAAGTGCAACCGAGTCTTCATAGTCGGAACCCTGACTGAGAAGGACGATATCGGCGGCGACACCGAGTACTGGAGGGGCAGGATCGTGGACCCCACTGGCAGCATCCTGATCTATGCAGGCCAGTATCAGCCGGAAGCAGCGCAGATCCTGGCCAATATGGAGGTTCCCGCCTTTGTGGCCATCGTCGGCAAGCCCAACCTCTACCAGACGGAGGACGGGAACATAATAATATCCATTCGCGCCGAGTCGATTCAGCGAGTGAATGAGGCGACGAGAAACCAGTGGATTGTGGACACCGCCAGGAGAACACACGAGCGCCTTAGGGCCCTGAAGGACGCAGAGGCTGTTCCAATATCAGGCGGCTTCTCTACAGCAGATAAGGTGTCGGCTCCATCTACTGTCCAGGATTATCAGAGGGCCCTTGAGCATTACCATACAGATATCGAGAAGTACCGGCAGATGGTGACTCGTGCTCTCGCATCGCTCAAAGCCGAGCTGATGCAGGCAGGCGACGCTGAGGCGGCTGCCGTCTCAGCCCAGCCCGATGCCAGGATTGAGCCTCCTGCTGAGGTGAAGGAGAAGGCCAAATCCGAGGCCAGGAAACCCAAAATGAAGAAGAGCGGCACCCTCGCGGAGATGGCTGAACAGGATGATATCAGAAAAGTGGACGAGGTGCGCATCTTCGGACCTGAAGACGAAGAAGACGGACATGATGCAGATCGATGATCCCATCGAGAAAAGAGGCCTGCATCGTCAGGGCAGATTGAGCTGAAAAGTTTTATATAATGTGCTGAGGCACTAATACGTGGGTGAACCAACATGGTAATTGGAGTAACGATGGTGAAAGTGGTGCCGGGACAAGAGAAGACCGTTTACAATGCGCTTCAAGAGATCGATGGCATCAAGGATGTCTACCATGTCTTCGGCGAGTTTGACTTCGTGGTCATCATAGAGGTCGAGGGCCTCAGCATGCTCAACAAGCTCGTGGATGTCATCCGCGAGATCGACAATGTCACCGCCACCCAAACTGTGGTCGGGGCTGAGCTCTAGCCCTCTTTTCACTTTTCATGGAGATCGCAGAGGAGCTGGCCCGTCAGCAGAAGGCCATCTCCGTAGCAGAATTTTTTGAGAAGAACCGCCAGATTCTGGGCTTCGACTCGGCTCCGCGGGCGCTCATAACCTGCGTGAAGGAGGCGGTGGACAACAGCCTCGATGCCTGCGAGGACGCTGGGATACTGCCCGACATCTTCGTCCAGATAAAACGCAGCGGCGATTACTATCAGGTCATCGTCGAGGACAACGGGCCTGGCATTGTGGCCGAGGAGGTTCCGCGTGTCTTCGCCAAGCTCCTCTATGGTTCTCGCTTCCACACTTTGCGGCAGAGCCGTGGACAGCAGGGCATCGGCATCTCCGCTGCAGTCCTCTACTCGCAGCTCACCAGCGGAAAGCCCACAAAGGTCATATCCAAGATCAGCCCCGGCAGGCCCGCCCATCGCTGCGAGCTGATGATCAACACAGCCAAGAACGAGCCCGAGGTGCTGTTGGCGGAGGATGCTGAATGGGAGCGCCCGAGGGGCACGCGGGTGGAGATGGAGATGGAGGGCTCCTATGTGCGAAGCCGCCGCCAGTCGGTCTACGGCTCACTCAAGAGCGCTGCCATCGTAAACCCCCACGCCAGGATAACCCTCGTGGAGCCGGAGGGCAACGTCGAGGTCTTCGAGAGGGCCACTGAGACGCTGCCCAAGAAGTCCTATGCCATCCAGCCCCATCCAGCAGGAATCGAGCTGGGGGAGCTGATAAAGCTCCTGAGATACACCGACAAGAAGAAGCTGCGCGTCTTCCTGAAGGAGACCTTCTCCAGCATCGGCTCGATATCCGCCCAAGAGCTGTGCAGCCTCGCCGGGATCGAGCCGGAACGACCACCCTCAAGCCTTGACCATGAGGAGGCCAAAAGGCTTCTTGGGGCCTTCAAGCAGATCAAGGTGAAGTCCCCTCCAGTGGATTGTTTATCCCCGATAGGCGAAGATCTGATCAAGGCCGGCCTCGAGAAGGAGTACAAGCTCGACTTCATCGCCACCACAGTCCGGCCTGTCTCAGTCTACTCCGGCAACCCCTTCCTGGTAGAGGTGGGCCTGGGCTTCGGAGGAGAGCTGGAGAAGGAGAGCCGCGTAGAGATCCTTCGTTTCGCCAACCGCGTTCCTCTGGTCTATCAGCAGGGGGCCTGTGCCATCACCCATGCGGTCGAGAGAGTCTCCTGGAAGAACTACACGCTCGGCCAGCCCACGGGCTCAGGAGTGCCTGTAGGCCCTGCGGTGCTGCTGGTCCACATCGCCTCGACCAACATCCCCTTCACCTCGGAGAGCAAGGATGCCGTGGCAGACGTCCCCGAGATCCTGGCAGAGATCGACCTGGGCCTAAAAGAGGTGGCACGAAAGCTGCGCCGCTACCTCTCCCGCCAGAGCCTGCTCTATGAGCGCAGGGAGAAGGAGGAGATCATAAGGAAGATCCTGCCGCGCATCGCGAAGAAGCTCTCTGATATCCTTGAGCGGGAGGAGCCGGACATCGGCCCTGTAGTGGGCAAGATCATGGGCAACCTTCTGGTTCACCGCCATATAGAGCAGCAGAATGGCCTGACTGCGATTCGCATAGATGTGGAGAACTATAGTGAACAGGTTCGGTCCTTCAAGCTCCATGAGGTGCTGAGACAGCAGGCGACCTCCGTCGCTCCTGCTGCGAAGGTCGTGCCCCTGGGAGACGGCTACGACTACCACTGGAAGCTCTCCCTGGGCCCTGGTGAGAGGGTCTCCCTCGCCTACAGAGTGCATTCAGACGATGCACCCCTGAGGGTGCCTGTGGTGGAGGGGCTTGAGGCCGAGATGGTCACAGGGGCCAGGGTGATCTGATTGGAGAAGGCTGACAAGGCTGAGGGGAAGCTGGTGGGGCTGGCCCGCTCGCTTTACGATCAGTTCCAGCAGGGCATAGTTCCGCATATCACCCTTCCATCGCGGACAAAGGCCAACATCGAGTACAGCACGAAGGACGATGTATGGGTCTACGGCGACCAGGAGACTCTGCGCAGCGTCAAGACTGTGCGCGGGGCGAAGACTCTTTTGAAGACGGTTCATCTGGCAGAGCTTCTCATCAAGGAGCACCTCAAGAACAACCGGGGCTCTACCCTGAGGGAGATATACTACATCTCAGAGAACTGGGACATCGCCAAATTCCACGAGCAGGCGGAGAGCGACAGGCTGATCGAGGACCTGGAGATAGTCACTGCGCTGCAAAGGGAGGACTTTCACATCAGGCCCGAGGAGGATGGGGCAGCAGTCTTCGGGCCGCTGCGTCTGCGGGAGCTGACCCGCCGTGGCGAGCGCGAGATGCACTGCCAGGAGGACGTGGGCGAAGCGGGCTACCAGATACCCTTCAACGTGGACAGCATTCAGTTCCTAGAACACGATGCGAAGATGGTGATGGCCATTGAGACAGGCGGAATGTACGCCCGCCTGATCGAGAACGGCTTTGATGAGGAGTACGACGCCATCCTAGTGCATATCAAGGGCCAGCCTGCGCGCTCCACCCGGCGCATCATAAAGCGCCTAAACGCCGAGCTGAATCTGCCGGTGGTCGTCTTCACAGACGGAGACCCCTGGTCCTACCGCATCTTTGCATCCATCGCCTACGGCGCGATCAAGAGCGCCCATCTCTCTGAGCACCTGGTCACGCCCTCTGCGCGGTTTTTGGGGGTCCAGCCCAGCGACATCGTGGACTACAATCTCTCCACAGACAAGCTGACGGATCAGGACATTCAGGCGCTGAGAGCGGAGATGACTGACCCGAGGTTCAAAAATCCCTACTGGGAGAAGCAGATCAAGCTTCAGATGGACCTCAAAAAAAAGGCAGAACAACAGGCCTTTGCTGGAAAGGGCCTGGATTATGTGACCAAGACCTACCTGCCAGAGAGGCTCTCGCAGATGGGGATGATCTGAACGACTGTGATGCTATTTAGCAACAGGACAGCTCTTTTGCTTCAGGACTCCTTGAGATAGCCTTTAAGCTCCTTCTCCAGATCAGCAGCCTTCTTTTCCAGGCTCTGAAGCTTCGCCTCTGAGAGCTTGATCTTCTTCTCAGTGATGGCTTTGAGATGTGCATCAGCTGCCTTGAGCTTCTCCTGAAGTCCCTTTACCTTCGCCTCAACAATCTTAACATCTTCGTGAGTTGTCGTTCGTATCACCTTCAACCTTTAATATCTGTTGTTGGCCTCATTAATAACTATCGGTCGTGCGCCCACATTGCTGAACAAACTTATACAGATTAATCAAATCGATGAAGTTAGGGATGCAAACCATCCTTTACATGTAAATATTTTGGAGCATGAAAAGGATTGCATGGCGATCGGATAAGGATGTATTCCTGCGAATGACTGCGCCAAAACCGTCGAAAGACGTTGAGAAATCAGTTGATGGCCTGATACATCAATCTGATGGCAGCGATGTCGATGAAGATGTCCCAAAGATTTATGCCTCCAAGGGTTGCAGTACCTGCCATGAAGCGCGATCTTCTTGATATCCTGGCCTGTCCGCTGTGCAAGGGAGACCTGACGCTGGAGGTCTTTGAGGAGAACGAGACTGAAATCGTAACTGGCAAGCTGTGCTGCAATGCGTGCAAGGAATGCTACCCCATCGAGGACAGCATTCCCAATATGCTCCCTCCGGACCTCAGGGATTAGCCTTCGCCTGAGGGCCGACACAGGCGAAATATTTATACAATATTATGCGTTATCTTATCAGGAAGGGGTTAGAGTGGATTACGTTGTTCACATCAACAATGGCAGCGAAGCGGCGAAGCCCATAGTCCTCAGGCTCCTTCCGGGTGAGGAGACTATCTTCAACCTCAAGATAGTCAACGATGGGGAGCCGTCGAACATATCCCTGGAGGCCAGCAACCCTCTCATCAAGGCTGTGCGCCTCAGGAAGCCGGATCATTATGTCGTTTTGGAGGAGACTGTTCCTGTTCTTGCCAGGATGCCGACGAACAGGGAGCGGCTGGATGGCGAGATTCTCCTGACCAGCGACGCGGGTAGAAGCAGCGTGCCAATCACACTGTTTCGCGAGCAAGATGACCCGATGGGCCAGGAATATTATCCTGACGAGGCTGATGCAGACTTCGTGGAGGACTCTGATCTGAGCCGCAAGAGGGAGACGGACGAGGAGGATGAGGTTTCAGAGGCTGATGCTTCCGAGAGGGATTGGGACCAGGTCGAAGATGAGAGAAAGCCGGTGGAGTTTGATGATGTCGAGCACATCAAATTCACTAAGCAAAGGGATCTTCACAGCTACAAATCAGCATCAAGATCTGCATCAGGCTTCTCATCCGGCCGGAGCGGCGCGGGCGGGATAGAGGATGATGGGATCGAGAGGGGCATTGGAGAAGGAAGAGGGCCACCTCGCTACAGAGAAGGCCGTCAGTACGGCGAGGAGAATCCTGGATATGAGAGCAGCCAGCACGCTGAGGAGATTGGCTCCTATCAGGACCAGGAAGAGGAGGCAGATGCAGCAGGGGAGAGAGGGGCTGCGCTCGGCCTGTGCTCAGGAATGCAGATCATACCTGCGGTCATCCTGGTCACCCTGATCGCTGTGCTGATGCTCACCTTCTTCACAGAGAGCCTGCCCGAGTTTCCGGGCGCTCTGGCTTCATCGATATTGATCGTCACCCTTATCATATATGGAGCGGCTACGCTTTTGAAGGCGTGATGTGATTTATGAGATACATTGTGGTCACTGGCGGAGTGATGAGCGGCCTTGGGAAGGGCATAACTGCGGCGTCGATCGGCAGGCTGCTCATGAACAGGGGATACAAGGTTACTGCCATCAAGATAGATCCGTACATCAACATCGACGCCGGACTCATGAGCCCCTTCCAGCACGGGGAGGTCTTCGTCCTCAGGGACGGCGGCGAGGTGGACCTGGACCTGGGCAACTACGAGCGCTTCCTCGACGTGGAACTCACGCGGGACCACAACATCACCACCGGCAAGGTTTACAGCACCGTCATCGAGAAGGAGCGTCGCGGGGAGTACCTGGGCAAGACTGTGCAGATCATCCCGCATATCACAGAGGAGATCAAGAGGCGCATCCGCCAGGAGTCGCGGGACGGCGGATGCGAGATCTGTCTCGTCGAGGTTGGCGGAACTGTGGGCGATATCGAGTCGATGCCGTTCCTTGAGGCGATGAGGCAGCTGAGGTACGAGGAGTCGGGGAACATATTCTTCGTGCACGTCACACTGGCTCCATCGACCATGGACGGCGAGCAGAAGACGAAGCCCACGCAGCACAGCGTCAAGGTCATGAGGGAGCTGGGGCTGCAGCCGGACATGATTGTGGTGCGCTGCGAGCAGCCGCTGCTGGAGGAGACGAAGCACAAGATCGCCCAGTTCTGCGACGTGCCTGTGGAGGCTGTCATCTCGGCCCACAATGCGGACGACATCTACAAGGTGCCTCTGCAGATGGAGGCGGAGGGCCTGGCCATATACCTGATGAAGGCGATGAGGCTCTTCCCGCTGGAGGAGAACAAGGATTGGGATGAGTTCGTCAAGAAGATGGAGGCGGTCGAGGGTTCAGTCAGGGTGGCCATCGTCGGGAAGTACACAGTCGGCTCGCAGTGTGCTGACCCTATGGAGGACGCCTACCTCTCGATTCGCGAGTCGCTGAAGCATGCGGGAATCGAGGCGGGAGTGAAGCCAGAGATCATGTGGGTGGATGCAGAGGAGCTGGAGCACGGATCGCCTGACCTGATCCTGCGGGAAGCCGACGGGATTCTGGTGCCGGGCGGCTTCGGGTCGAGGGGCACAGAGGGCAAGATCAAGGCGGTGCAGTATGCCAGGGAGATGAAGGTGCCGTACCTGGGTCTCTGCTTCGGGATGCAGCTCGCTGTGATCGAGTTTGCGAGAAACGTCTGCGGCATGGAGGGCGCTTCCAGCACTGAGTTCGGGGCGACGCCGCACCCGGTGATCGCCCTCTTGCCCGAGCAGGAGAAGATCAGGCAGATGGGCGCGACGATGCGCCTTGGAAATTACCCGGCGCACCTGTTGGAGGGGAGCCTCGCTCACAAGATCTACGGGACGACGGAGATCGTGGAGAGGCACCGCCACCGCTACGAGGTCAACCCTGAGTACATCGAGAAGATCCAGGATAAGGGCATGATCTTCTCGGGCACCAACGGGGACCTGATGGAGATCTGCGAGATACCCGAGCACCCGTTCTTCTTCGGATCGCAGTTCCACCCGGAGATGAAGTCGAGACCGGGCAGGCCGTCGCCGCCGTTTTTGGCGTACGTGGAGGCGATGAAGGCCAAGGGAGGAAGGCAGAGATAATGGGCAATGGCAGTTCAGGTTGCTGCCATAACAATTCCCTCAAGTTGACAGATATTTGAAGGGCTGAAATGAAGATCTCGTACGACCCAAAATATGAGAAGAAGTAGTTGATACCATCGAAGTGAATAAAGGCGTCCTGATCGACTATGGGAGGATTGAGATCATCAACGCTTCGGGACTCATGAAAGCAAATCCGCTACAAGAGATCGTAATCAAGCTTCAAGAAGAAGCAAAAGCTTGAATTCAGAATATTCCTGCGATCACTTTTCGAGCACTGGCTCAGAGAAAATCATCAGGAGATCTAGGCATCACATTTCGGCGAGGCAGCGCATCAGCTCGTCG
>MVRK01000076.1 GCA_002067365.1 Methanosaeta sp. PtaU1.Bin060
AGATGAATCTCATGGAGGCGATGCCTGAGGCTTGGGGCCAGCTACCATCTTTTGTCGCTCTTGCTGGATGATTTGAGAAGGATCTATGGGAAAAGACGAAAGAAGCTCGTGATGTGGGCGGCGGGATCCGGGGGGGCAGCGAAATGAAGAAGGTACTGTTTCTGTGTTTTCACAACTCTGCGAGGTCTCAGATGGCCGAGGGGCTGCTCAGGGCCATGCACGGGGACATGTATGAGGTTTACAGCGCTGGTGTTGAGGCGACGCGCGTGGACCCTCGCGCAGTCGATGCCATGGCTGAGATAGGCATCGACATATCGGGCCAGCGCTCGAAAGGCATTGAAGAGCTTCGCGGCATTCTTTTCGATCTGGCAGTCACAGTCTGCGACAAGGCCAGGGAGGCCTGTCCCGTCTGCAGCGTGGGCCTTCGGGCTTCTGCCACGGCACCGGCGGCGAAGGAGTGCATGCACAGGAACTTCGAGGACCCGGTTTCTGCAGGAGGCTCTGAGGTGGATCAGCTCAACGCCTTCAGGCGATCAAGGGATGAGATAAGAGAGTGGATCGCGCAGACGTTTGGTCTGTGAGTGCCGGTGGGCCCTTTCAGGGACCTTGGCCTTTGAGACGAATTTCAACATCTGCCTTCTGCGAGACGACTCACGGCTTTCCCGGACTATGAAGTCTCACTCCTCGAATGATTCAGTCTCCTTCTGCGATTCGATGCGCCTCTTGAGCTCCTCCTTTACTGGACACGCATCTCCGAGATCCTGGCGTTGAAATGGCGAATCTTTGATGCAGACTGATCCAGTACGAGGCTTCTTGCATTTGGATGTTGAAGGTCGCGAATATCCCGACCTTCAGTTCGAGGATGAAATGAGCTATCGCCCGTTTTTTGATGCGATCTATTGTCATTCACTTTTCAATGGCTAGTCGGCTGTGCGCCAAAATAGGACCCTGTCTCCGAAGAGATCGAAGAGCCTTCCTCCTTCTATCTCTACACTCTCTGATTTTCCCTTGTCGCTAACCCGGAAGGAGGCCACACGGCCAGTCCCTTTTTTGAATAGACTGAAGTTATCCCCTCCTGTGGGCAGAAGGGGAATATTCAGCCTTCCCGGACCTGCATATATGATCAAGGTTCCGTTGCTCTGCAAGATATTGATTATGCCAAGGGTCTGGTTGCTGTAGCTGCCAGTATATGTCTCCAGGGGCCTGGCTGCACGAGGTGAATCGGTCTTCTCTGAAGCACTTGCATCGGCCTGAGCCCTTGGGGCCTTCGTGAGCGCAAGTGCCTCTAAGGCGTCTTCCCATGCATTGTTGCCGAAGTACAGGTCCAGGAAGCGGAACATCAAGTAATTAGGTAGGACATCGCCGTATACGTTTGATAAAATAACTATTCCAATTTTGGCCTGAGGAACAAAGGCCACCATGGCCGAATGGCCTCTGGTACCGCCAGCATGAAAGATGACCGGGTAAGGACAGGCCTCCATGTACATCCAGCCCAGACAGTAATATGCATTGTTCTTCTTTGCCACAGTGTTCATTATAGTCCTGGGAGACTGTATGTAGCGTATACTGTTCTCGCTTAGAAGCTGCTGGGATTCATAGCTGCCGTTGTTCATCTGCAGGCAAAGCCACTTGGCCATATCCTCTATGTTTGAATTGATTCCCCCCGCCGGGCCGACGGTGTAAACCCAATCGGCCGAACTTTGATCCATGGGCATTGCTGTGATATTGCCATTTTTTTTGACGTGCAAATATGCCACGTCCGTAGCCTGCTGGAAAGCCCTCTGATCTGTGGAGGAGTTTGACATATTCAAAGGCCTGAAGATCCTCTTTTGAATATTCTCCTCCCAGCTCTTTCCGGTCTTATTCTCAACCAGAGCTGCGGCCCAGAGGAATGGCAGGTTCTGGTAAGCATAGGCTGAGCGGAAGCTTGTTTCAGGCTGCATGTAGCGCAGAGAATGCATGAGGAAGCTCCTATTGTATCCCATACTGCACAGGCCTTCGCCAGATCCGGTTGCAAGTCCGCTTCTCATAGCCATGAGGTCTGTGACTGTGAACTCATGTGTGACCCAAGGATCGTACATCTGAAATTCTTGAAGATGATCAACTACTTTGTCGTCCCACTTGACAGATCCTTCGTCCACCAGCATTCCAACCAAGGCCGCAGTAAAGCCCTTGGTAGTAGAGCCTATCTGGAAGATTGTGTGTGGAGTAACAGGATCGTTGGTATTTATTTTTCTGACGCCAAAACCCTTCAGGTATACGGTCTCATTTCTTTGGACGACGGCGACTGCCATACCAGGAACCTGCCAGTCCTTCATGCCTTTCTCTGTATCATGCTCAAAATCCTGAAGAATCTCCTTCAGTCGGCCCTCATCGGGTTCAGACGATAGGGATCTTGAGCTATAATCATTGCCCAGTGAGGAAGTCCAAAAAACGTATCCCGATAATATAAATACACTTATCAATATTATGTATATCACTATTCTTATTTTCTGCATATTATTGATTCCTTATGGTCCAAATCATGCGAAATCTTCGATGATTAATATCTTGAAGCTTAATGTTAACTAATAAGCTTTTCTATAAAGTTAATATGAAAAGATAAAAAATATTTAGTAGATTAGACGTTTTATCTAGCTAGAGAAGGATCCGATTTGAGATAGGGCAGACTATAACCGGTTGATCTCCCCGAGCCTCTGTGGCCTGCCCATCAGCTCTGTTCCCACGAGCAGCGCATCCGCCCCAGCCTCCATCATCCTGCAGGCATCCTCCCTGCTATGAACCCCGCTCTCCGCCACCAGGAATACCCCTGCCTCCTTGGCCCGCGGGGCCAGCCGCTCGAAGGTCCCAAGATCGACCTCAAGGGTGCTCAGGTTGCGGTTGTTGATCCCTATGATCCTGGCATCGGTCTTCAGCGCCCTATCCATCTCTGATGAGGTGTGAACCTCCACCAGCGGCTCCATGCCGCGGGCCCTTGCCATCTCGACAAATCTCTGAAGATCGATTTTCAGGGCAGCAATCAATAGCACCAGGTCGGCCTGCACCTCCGAAAACTGCCTTTCGTCGAGGATGAAGTCCTTTCTCAGGACAGGCAGGCCAGCCCTGCGCGCGATCCGGGCGTTTTCAAGAGCGCCC
>MVRK01000077.1 GCA_002067365.1 Methanosaeta sp. PtaU1.Bin060
TGAATGAAGAAAATGAACCGAACAGACGTGATGGCGAGAGTACGATGAGTCTCCAGTCAAACGCGGCGAGACGTACATTACATTCGATTTTTTGAGAAGCTGGTAGAGGGATCAAGAGATGCTCAATCGGTAGAAGCTTGGGAGAAGATCCGCATATCCTTGGATCAATTAACCCGGATGCCCGACGCCCGATGCATAAACTTTAAATATAGTGTATTGTTTAGATCATCATAGTACAATATCATACATCATAGCTGGTGATCCATTGAGTTATCTGCAACAGATCGCTGATGGTAAGGACCTCACCCTCGATGAGGCAGAATCCCTCATGGGCGAGATCTTCAGCACGGCAACTGACGCCCAGATAGGCGCTCTGCTCATAGCCCTGAGGATGAAGGGAGAATCCGTCTCTGAGATCGCAGGCCTTGCCAGAAAGATGAGAAGCTCTGCAGTGCACATCACCCCGCGCGTTGGTGCTACCCTGGTGGATACATGTGGCACAGGAGGTGATGCCTCGAACACCATCAATGTCAGCACCGCTGCAGCCATAGTCTCGGCTGCCTGCGGGGTGCCAGTGGCCAAGCACGGGAACTACGCTGTGAGCTCGAAGTGCGGCAGCGCCAATGTTCTTTCTGAGCTGGGCGTGAACATCTCGCCCAAGCCTGAGGAGGTCCAGAAGATGATCGAGACTGTGGGCATCGGGTTCATGCTCGCCCCCTCCTTCCACCCGGCCATGAAGCGCGTAGGCCCGATCCGCAGGGAGCTTGGGATGCGCACAGTCTTCAATATCCTGGGCCCCTTGACCAACCCCGCAGGCGCAAAGGCCCAGTTGATGGGGGTCTATGACCCATCCCTCTGCGAGAAGCTGGCGAGCGTTCTCAATGTGCTGGGGTCCGACAGGGCTCTGGTAGTGCATGGAGAGGGCATGGATGAGATCACAAATACTGGAGAGACCTTTGTCTCTGAGCTGAAAGATGGTGTGGTGAAGAGCTACAGGCTTCATCCGCAGGATCTCGGATATCCTGCAGCCAGCGCGAAGGAGATCGCCGGTGGGACGCCAGAGGAGAACGCCTCGAAGCTCGTGAAGGTCTTCCTGGGCGAGCGGTCCCCTGCCCGCGATATCATAGCCATGAATGCCGGAGCAGCTGTTTATGTATCTGGAAGGGCCGAGACCCTGAAGGACGGAGCGAGATTGGCCGAGAAGGCCCTTGACTCCGGTGCAGCCCTGAAGACCCTGAAGCAAATGGTGGAGATGAACGGTGATCCCGCCAAGCTGGGGCGGTTCCTTTGACGAGAGTCAAGGTCTGCGGGATAATGGACGAGTCGGAGCTCTCCATGGCAGTCTCCGAGGGAGCTGATGCCGTGGGCTTCATCGTTGAGATCGATGATTCACGGCACAGCATCCAGGCGGGCGAGGCCGCGGACCTAATTCGCAATGTTCCGATTTACACCAAGAGCGTGGCAGTCATCGCCCCACAGGACGTGACCGAGGCGGTGCAGCTGGCCGCTAAGACGAAGGCGGACGTCCTGCAGGTTCACGGAACGCTGCGCCCGAAAGAGCTGGCTGAGCTGAAATCCATGGTCCATCAGAAGCTGATAGCCGCAGTGGCCGCCGGACCGGGAGACGCGGAGGGTTCAGCCGGATTGGTGTCAGGGGATGTGATGCGCTTTGGCATGGTCGCGGATGCCATCCTGCTCGACACAATGGTCAACGGCAAACTGGGTGGATCGGGGGCGGTTCATGATTGGGACCACAGTGCCGCAGTTGTCAGATCCATGAAGGTTCCAGTGATCCTGGCAGGAGGCCTTAATCCGGGAAATGTGGCTGAGGCTATAAGGAAGGTCGGGCCCTACGCAGTGGATGTGTCCAGCGGCCTTGAGGCCGATGGCAGAAAGGAGAGAAAGTTGGTTCGCGCTTTCATGAGAGAGGTGAGAATGTGTCGTCTTTAGAGCCCGTCTTCGTGGACGTGACCAACAAGGTGAGCGTGGACGCCCCATTATCCCTTTACCTGGCATTGCGCGATCGCCGCTACCCATATCTTCTGGAGTCTGTGGAGAAGTCAGGCCAGAAGGCCAGGTTCTCCTTTGTGGGGGCCGACCCCTCTGCCTTGGTCACTGTGAAGAACCGATCTCTGAAGATGGAGTTCTTCAGCGGCTGCATGGGTCCGACTGAGGAGAGGCTGGCGGTGTGCGTGGATATAGAAAAGAAGGGCTCTGTATTAGAGGGCCGAATAAAGGATGGCTACGATCTCTTCGACGCGCTGAGGGCAGCCATCCCCTGCAGCAGGGGCATCCCCAACAGCTTCGGCAGGCAGGTCTTCACAGGCGGTGGCATAGGCTACCTGGCCTACGATCTTGTCAAGGAGCGCCTCGACAGAAGCTCGACCTCCGAGACGCCCGACGCCCAGTTCAGCGTGGCTGAGAGCACCTTCATCTTCGATCACCTGGACAGGAAGGTCTACTTCACCATCGCACCCATCCTGCCCGGCCCAAAGGTGAACCTGATAGAGACCATAGGGGGAATAGATCCCGAATACGATCAGGCCGAGGATCTGGATTTTCAGGGGCACGTGCTCTCTGAAGGCGATCAGCAGGAGTATGAGGACGCCGTTCGCAAGGCCAAGGTGCACATCAAGGACGGGGACATCTTCCAGATAGTCCTGGCCCGCTCGACCAGGGTCGAGTGTCCGGACTCAGTCAAGCTTTATCGGAAGCTTCGAAGCATCAATCCAAGCCCCTACACATACCTCTTCGAGTTCGGGGAGCTGGCCATCGTTGGAGCCTCGCCCGAGACATTGTTCAATACATATGATCGGAAGCTGAAGGTGAATCCGATAGCTGGAACCTGTCCCAGGGGCAGGACCAGAGATGAGGACGACAAATACGCGAAGATCATGCTCGGGGACGAGAAGGAGAGGGCCGAGCATGTGATGCTGGTGGATCTCGGGAGAAACGATGTCAGGTCGGTCTGCAAGTCGGGCACTGTCCAGGTGGAGGATTTCATGTCTGTGCTGAAGTACTCCCATGTCCAGCACATCGAGACGACTGTAATCGGAGATCTGAGGGATGAGTGCGACCAGTTTGATGCCGCCAGGGCTGTCTTCCCGGCTGGGACGCTCTCAGGAGCGCCGAAGCTGCGGGCGATGGAGATCATCGATGATCTTGAGGCAACTCCCAGAGGCATCTACGGCGGAGGCATCGGCTACTTCTCCATCGACGGCAGCACAGACTTCGCCATCGCCATCAGGAGCGTCCTGGTCAGGGACGGCGTGGCCACAGTCCAGGCTGGAGCGGGAATCGTGGCCGACTCGGAGCCCCTGAGGGAATATCAGGAGACGGAGAGGAAGATGGCCGCCATGAAGAGGGCTCTGGGGGTGGCAACATGAGCAAAACCGCACCTAAGAGGCCCATCCTCTTCGTGGACAACCAGGACTCCTTCGTCTGGAACCTTGTGGACTATGTCTCCCAGTTCTATCCGGAGACTGTGGTGAGGTCGAACCGGGTGACCCTGGAGGAAGTGCGTGCTATGCGCCCGCAGGGAATAGTAATCTCGCCGGGGCCCGGCCATCCTGCGAATGCGCGGGATATCGGCTCGTGCATGGAGATCATCCTGCAGTTCGATAGGACACCGATCCTGGGCGTCTGCCTGGGCCACCAGGCGATGAATGTTGCCTACGGCGGCATCGTCTCGCACACCAGGCCGCTGCACGGCAAGACATCGCAGATCAGGCATGATGGCCGGGGCATCTTCAGGGGGCTCGAAAATCCGCTTACAGGCGGGCGCTACCACTCCCTGGCCGTGGAGAAGCTGGCGCCGGAGCTGGAGATAGCCGCAGAGACCCCGGATGGTGTGGTGATGTCCATCAGGCACAAGACCCGGCCCCACTGCGGGCTGCAGTTCCATCCCGAGTCGGTCCTGACGCCCTCCGGCAAGAGGCTGATCTCCAACTGGATAGAGGATGTGGTTGGATACACCCCCTGATCGAGGGAATCCTGGAGGCATCCAGGGCGCGGGGCTTCAAAGCGGCAGAATTCTGGCCTAAGGACGAGCGCAGGGACATCATCTCCTCGGCCCGAGCCCTCGAGTTCAGGGGCATAATTCCGATCATCGCCGAGATCAAGCCCAAGGCGCTTGGGAGACCGCTGACGCAGGAGGAGGTGGCGACGTACGCCGAAGCCTATGCTGCAAACCACGCCTGCGCCATCTCTGTCCTGACAGAGCCCACCCACTTCAAGGGCGCTCTTGAAAACGCCCGGATCGCGCGCAGGGCTGGCCTGCCTGTCCTGAGAAAGGACTTCATCCTCGACGA
>MVRK01000078.1 GCA_002067365.1 Methanosaeta sp. PtaU1.Bin060
GCGGTGATTGTGACGACAAGAATCCCTGCACAAAAGATTATTGCGGCGCAAATGGCTGCGTCCATGAGCCGATAAGAGAGTGTGGCAATGATAGAACCAGTCCTCAAACTGCAAACGGTCCAGCGACGACCACTCAACCAGAGTCCACAATCCCGCCTGCGGCCACTCAGCCAGAGTCCACGATCCCACCTGCCGCCACACAGCCAGAGTCCGCGATCCCACCTGCCGCCACTCAACCAGAAACCACGAGCCCTCCTGCTGCCAATTCGTCAGAAATAATTGGTTCTGCCACCATTAGTCCACCAGAGATGGCCGTTCAGAAAACTGGCCGCTCCCAAGCTTTGAATAATGCTCAGACGAACTCAAGTGGGACTAATTTAACCGGCTCTCCGATCAGCAAGAGCGAGTTAAGCAAATCCGAGCCCTCATCCAATAACAATGCTTCGAAGATAACTGAGATTCTTGAAGATAATGCAGCATCAAACACATCGCGCATAAACAGCCCGCCCAAGGATACGGAATTCGGCATCATCAATTCCACCGAATCCGGCAACCAGAGTATTGAAAATCTGCCAATGATGAACGCTAATACATCCTTCACGGAATCAATGCAGAGCAAAGATAATTCGTCAATTCTGCAGAGCCCAGAAAGCTCCATGAACGAGACCAATGAATCAATTATTGGAAATGTGTCCTCCGCCCTACTGCATTTATGTGATGATGGAAATGCCTGCACTATTGATACATGGAATGGGAAAGCATGTGTTCATACACCATCAAGCTGCGATGATAACGATCCCTGCACAATCGATTCCTGCGAGAACGGAGTATGCACCCATAAACAGAAGGACTGTGATGATCAAAACGAGAGCACAATAGACTATTGCTTGAATGGGGAGTGCATTCATTCGTTAAAGAGATGCGATGACGGGATTGCCTGCACCATAGATACCTGGAATGGGAACGAGTGCGTTCACACTCCAGGAAATTGTGATGACGGTGATCCATGCACAGTTGACTCCTGCGAGAATGGGAAATGCACTCATATACAAAAGAACTGCGATGATGGCGATCCGTGTACCGCCGACTCCTGTGCAAATGGTAAGTGCACCCATATACAAAAGAACTGCAATGATGGCGATCCGTGCACGGCAGATTCCTGTGTCGATGGAGAATGCATTCACAAGATGAAGAACTGCGATGATGGAAATGCCTGCACTGTTGATACATGCGATGGCAGGGGAAAATGCGCGCATTTTTGGAGGAACTGCGATGACGGAAATCCATGCACAATAGATGCATGTGACTCCTACTGGGGCTGCACTCATACACCAGTGGTATGCGGCGCAGGAAAGAGATGTGTTAATGGCGTCTGCCAGGCGATATCAACTCCCAGCGCATCCCCGAGCAGCTATACGATTCCGGCTGGATCGACCATAAACTTGCCATGGGGAACGGCAGTCACGGCCATCGGCTCCGCAAAAGTGGAGAACGGAATTGCTTATACAGCTGGACAGACTATTAAATTCTCGAGAGCAATCGGCTATTACCAGGCAGCTTCAGCAGTTCAGGGCATAAATCAAGCGGCTGAGAGCGCAGAGATGGTCGGCCTCTCCTGGCAGAGCAATCCCTTCAGCGTGACTCTGAAAAAGCCGGATGGGAGCATTCTTTCTCCTGATAGCGATAGCCAGAATATAAAGCATATCATAGGCACTAACTATGACTATTACTTCCTCAGAAATCCCTCGAGAGGCATGTGGAATATCGAGATCAGCCCCATAAATCCGGGCACAGGGGGCGAGGGCTTCTCGCTGATCACAGGATTGGTGGGTGGAACAGCCTCAGCCGACGGCGGAGGCCTGTAAATGAAAGCCGGAATTGCAATGGTTTTGCTAGCGGCAGCTATCCTCTGCGCCCCGGCTGGGGCTGAAGAAAACAGCACCGACAGCTGGATTTCATGGGGGAGTGAGCTGATGATAAATGAGTCTTTTGAAAAGGCTGAAGAGGTCTATGATATGGCCATACAGTCCGACCCAGAAAATATCGATGCATGGCTTGGCAAGGCCCAAAGCCTCACATATCTGGGCAAGAAAAACGAATCTCTCGAAGCATTTCAAAAGGCTCTCGATGTGGCTGACGAGACCCTGAACGAGAAGCCAGAAGACTCAAAGGCCTGGCAGAGTAAAGGCATTGCTCTCGCATGCCTGGGCCGAGATTCAGAGGCTAATAGCTCCTTTGAAGAGTCCATAGAGCTTCTCAACAATACCCTCCAGATGAGCCCAAATGATGCCGATGCATGGTGGCTCAAGGCCGAGAATCTGGAGCTTCTCGGCAGAGGCGAAGCGGCACTCGATGCCTATGACAAGGTCATCGAGCTGAACTCCTCGAAGTCGGTAGGTGCATGGATAAGAAAGTCCGATATTCTGCTGGGGCAGATGGGCGATTACGAGGAGTCTGTGAGGGTCTTTGATAAAGCATTGGAACTGATGGCGAATAATTCCAATAACATCACCTCTCGTTTGCATACATTTTTCCTCGATGAGGAGGGCTTCTCTGTCACTCAGAACATCTGGGTCCATGACGGCCAGATCCTCAGGGTGAGCCTCGGCCTGTACAACGAGTCCTCTCAAACCTACGATCGTTATGTGAAGGTTGATTCGAATTTCATCAGGGCCTTTGAAAGCCTGAGAAAGACCATCACTCCACAGGGTAAGCCCATCGGCAGGTACAATGGGTCTCTCTTCTGCTGGACGCCCGATTCCGAGAGTTTCGCCAGGCCCAGAGGTGACTGGAACACATCGGATTCACAGTCGAGGTGGGGCCATCAGCTTCTGTTTGTGGAGGGCTCCGACGATGCGGCAGCCCAGGCTTATGATGCAGCCATCAGGATTGATCCCAACAGCTCCGAGGCCTGGACTGGCAAGGGCATCGCCCTGCTCTCTCAAGGCAAGCGCAGCGAAGCTGTGGCCGCTCTTGATAAAGCTCTGGAATTGGACCCGCAAAATGCAGAGGCCTGGAACTACCGGGGTAATGTGCTATCCGGGGAGGGCAGGATCAAAGAGGCGGCAGCTGCCTATGAGAGGGCTATAGCTCTCTACGATGAGCTGCTCCTAAAGAATCCAAAAGATGCAGGGGCCTGGGATGGCAAGGGCATCGCCCTCGAGAACCTGGGGCTGGCAGAAGACAATCTGAGCAGGTATGATGAAGCCACCGATGCCTATGATAAGGCTATAGACGCAGACCCAAAGAATGCCGAGGCCTGGTACGACAAAGGCTCTGCCCTGAATGCCATAGCCAAGTTCAGACAGGAGCCTGAGAAGTACAACGAGTCCCTTCAGGCCTTTGATAATGCCATCCGACTGAGTCCGAAGTTTGCGCTGGCCTGGGTGGCCAAGGGTTCTGTCTTCTTTGATCGTGGGATGTATGAAGAGGCCCTGCGGGCCTATGACAAAGCACTGTGGACGAACCCGGTGCTGCAAAAAGCTCAAACAGCCAGGGGCGCGGCTCTGGAAAAACTGGGAGAGCAGGGCGAATCTGCAAAGTCATATGAAATAGCCCGCATGAACATCGATATGGATATCGCAGCCGCCACTTCCGATCAGGAGCTGTCAGAGGCCTGGTATAGAAAGGGCTCGATTTTCATGGCGCAGAGATTGTATGAGGAGGCCCAAAAGGCGCTTGACAACTCATCCAATGCAGATCCTATGAATGTGGAGTCCTGGGTGGCCAAGGGCGATGTTTTCAGGTGGCAGGGCAAATACAACGAATCTTTGAAGGCATACGAAAAGGCCATCGAGAATATCCCGTCTGGCTCGGCCTGGCAGCTCTCAGATGCATGGTCGTCTCTGGGAGATGTTTTGCAGGAGGCTGGCAGATCAGATGAGGCCATCAGTGCCTTTGATAAAGCCATTCAAATCGATCCGGAGAACAACTATCCGTGGCTGGCCAAGGGCGATATATTCAACCAGACTGGCAGGCAGGAAGACGCCATCAAGGCCTACGATATGGCCATAAAGATCGCCCGATCTTCGCAATCTTTCCTGGCCAGCGGCGCATCGGCCAAAGCCCGGTACAACAAAGACCTTGTCCTGAACGCCCTGGGCCGCAACTTTGAGGCGGACGCCGCCAATGCCCAAACCAAGGAGCTGGGCTTCAGTGGATGACCCAGCATCCTTTTTTGGAATTCATGAAGGCTGCCATTTCAATCCAGGATGTAGCGGACCCGGTTCCCAAAATCAGCCTCATGAAGATAGGGGTGCGGCCATCCTAATCACTCGCAATGCTCATCATAATCATTGCGCAAGATTTATATTCGTTAAGTGCCGTAGTCCGTCGTGTGCCGTAGTTGCGGATGGTTATGATGCAGGATTCATGTGAGTAACCGAGCAGAAAGGATGGGCAGTCTATTTGATCCAGGCTTGACGAGATGGATATCGGACTGCGCTGATGATATGGGGTGATTCGATGAAAAAAAATGGAAACATGGGAGGATATAGGGGCATGGCCGGAAAAAAAGCAAGAGTTTCAAGGGCCTCTTGGAAATTTGGATTTGCCATATCTCTGTTAGTGCTGGCCTCCCTGTGCACCTCAGTCCTGGCCCAGTCCACTGAGTACTCACAACAAAAATCAGATTACTGGTACAAAAGAGGGCTTGGGTCGTCGGGCACTGGTGCTTTCGTAGATGCCCTCCAATCTTATGATAAAGCCCTTCAATTCGATCCTAAGAATGCCGATGTCTGGAGGAACAAGGCCTTTGCCCTCAGGTCTCTTTCCCTCTCCAAACACGACCCGATCAAGTACAACGAGTCCCTCAAAGCGTACGACAAGGCCGTCGAGCTGTACGATGATCTCCTCAGGGCAAACCCTCAGGACGTCAACGTCTGGTACTACAAGGGCCTTGCTCTTAGCGAGAAAGCCGATGCGCTGCAGGATGCACCGGTGTTCAATATCTCAGGCAAAGAACAGGATGCGACCAGATCTTACGAAGATGCCATCCTGGCATACAAAAATGCTACCGGCATAAATCCCAAATACTTGACCGCCTGGAAGAACGAGGGCAATGTCCTCTATAATCTGGGAAGATATAATGAGTCCATCCTTGCATATGAGAAAGCCATTGAGATAGACTCGAAATATGGGTTGGCCTTGTTTGGCAAGGGTCTTGCCCTTTGCAAGCTGGACAGGTACGAGGAGGCAGTTCAGGCGTACGATGAAGCCATCGGGATCTTTCCAAAAGATGCAGCCATCTGGTATAACAAAGGATATGCGCTTGTCAGCCAGGAGATGTATGACACTGCCCTCAAATGCTTCGAGGAGGCTATTAAATTAAATCAATCCTGTGCGGAGGCATGGCATTATAAGGGCGTCGCCTTCGAGAAGCTCGGTTTAAATGTTGAGGCCAATGCATCCTATGCAAAGGCATTAGATCTGGGGTACAAGGAGTGACCCTGGATCTTATTTTTGAAAATTATTCATAAATATAAAAAAATAAGCTTTAGCATTCGTTCCCGCATCTGCAGCCCAAAAAGCTTTTCTACCTCACACTACCTCAATTAATCCATCATGCAGGCGATAGTTCTTGCTGCGGGCGAGGGGAGCAGGATGAGGCCCCTGACATCCAGGAGGCCCAAGGTCATGCTGCCTGTCGCCGGAAAGCCCTTTCTTGAGCATATGATCCTGAGGGCTCGTCATGCGGGCATAGAGAGCTTCGTGATAGTGGTAGGATACTGCGCTGATCACGTCAGATCTTATCTCGGAGACGGCAGCAGGCTAGGCGTCCTGATCGATTATGCCCTTCAGGAGAGGCAGCTGGGCACTGGCCACGCCCTTATGGCTGCTCGGGACCTGGCCGAGGAGAGCTTCCTCGTGCTGAACGGCGACGTTCTGGCAGAGACACGCGACCTGAGGAGGATCATCCAGGCAAGAGCGCCTGCGGTCGCAGCCATGAGCGTCTCGGACCCCAGCAGGTATGGCGTCTTCCTCATGGATAATGGATGCATGAAGCATGTGGTGGAGAAGAGCCCAAATCCGCCATCTGACCTGGCGAATGCCGGGATCTACAGCTTGAACAGGAAGATCTTCGAGGTGCTGGAGACTGTGAAGTTTTCCGAACGAAGGGAGATCGAGCTGACTGACGGGCTGAACGCCCTGGCATCGAAGGAGATCATAGGGGTCGTGCAGCTGGAGAGCTGGATGGAGATCGGAAGACCCTGGGATATTCTCGCTGTCAACGAGGCGCTCATGCAGGAGGTCGAGCCGCGGGTAGAGGGCGAGGTCGAGCCTGGGGCCACGCTGAAGGGAAATGTATCTGTAGGCGTAAACAGTATCATCAGAGCCGGATCGTACATCGTCGGCCCTGTCATCATCAAAGAGGGCTGCGACATCGGCCCGAACTGCTACATCCGCCCAGGCACAAGTCTCGGCAAGAACGTTCGCGTGGGAAACGCCGTGGAGGTTAAGAACAGCACCATCATGGACGGGACAAAGATCGGCCACCTCTCATACGTCGGCGACAGCGTCATCGGAGAGGGCTGCAACTTCGGTGCCGGCACCATCTGCGCCAACCTGAGGCACGACAAGGTCAGCATCAAATCCTTCGTAAAAAATGAGCGAGTGGACAGCGGCCGCAGGAAACTCGGGGCGATCATGGGCGATGATGTGAAGACTGGCATTAATACTACTATCTACCCGGGGACTGTGATAGATTCGGGCTTCCGGGGTCTTCCGGCTGCGGTGCTGAGGGGATTTGTCGAATCCGGCAGACAAATGGATTGAATATGCAACAGCCGGATAAATCTGGGGGATTCTCATGAGTTTGTCAAGATATATGCTGATATTCGGGATTTGCGCAGGGTTCATAGCTCTGGCAGCATTGGGGGTGCAGAGTGCGCATGCTGGTTCATGCGAGACGGCCAACATAGGCGGCAGCTGCGACAATAGCGGCGACTGGGACCCTCTGCAAAAGCTCAATGAGATAGGCAATGCCACTGCGGCAGAGCCAAAGGCGGTCAGCGCCAACTGGCCCAAGAACTCAAGGGTTGTCAGGTGGCATGAGCCGGCCTACGGCTTCTCAGAGGCCAATGAGACGGACACATCCACGGCGAGTGCTGCTTCA
>MVRK01000079.1 GCA_002067365.1 Methanosaeta sp. PtaU1.Bin060
GCTTGAGAAGAGCGGCCCTCACACCATCGCCACTGGCATCACGCCCTCGGGGCCTGTGCACATAGGAAACATGCGTGAGGTCATGACGGCTGAGGCCGTCTTTCGCGCCCTTAAAGATAGAGGCGTAGATGTGCGGCTGATCTACATCGCAGACACATTCGACCGCCTGCGCAGGCTGTATCCATTCCTGCCCGAGAGCTTCAAGGAGCACATCGGCAAGCCCCTCTCGGAGATCCCGTGCCCCACGGGATGCTGCAGCAGCTACGCCGACCATTTCCTGAATCCATTCCTCGAGAGCTTGGAGAGGCTTGGCATCAAGCCAGAGGTCTACAGGGCGGATGTGCTTTACAAGCAGGGAAAGTTCGTCGATGCCATCAAGACGGCCTTGTCCCGCAGGGACGAGATCGCCCGCATCCTGAAGGAGGTCTCGGGCCGCGAAGTTCCTCTGGGCTGGAGCCCCTTCCAGGCGATCTGCGCAGCATGCGGCCGCACCAACACATCGAGGGTCACTGGCTATGATCTTGAGAGAGAGACTGTGAGCTACGAGTGCGATTGCGGCTCAAAGGGCGTCGTCTCGATGCGCGGCGGCGGAAAGCTCGTCTGGCGCGTGGACTGGCCTGCCCGCTGGCCGATCTTCCGCGTCACGGTTGAGCCCTTCGGCAAGGACCATGCCACCGCCGGAGGCTCCTACGACACAGGAAAGAGGATCAGCGAGGAGATCTACGGATACACCGCACCCTATCCGATAGTCTACGAGTGGATCCACCTGAAGGGGGTGGGCGCGATGCACAGCTCGACTGGGATCGCTGTGACCATACAGGAGATGCTGGATGTAGTCCCGCCCGAGGTCCTGCGCTACCTGATCATCAGGAACAAGCCCGAGAAGCACATCGAATTCGATCCGGGCATGGGGCTGCTCAACCTGGTGGATGAGTACGACCAGAGAAAGGGCGACGAGAGGGCGCTTCAGCTCTCAGATCTCAGCAAAAGCGGCCCCTTCGAGATACCCTTCCGCCACATGGTCACAGCCGTTCAGATCGCCAGGGGAGACGAAGCGCAGCTCTTCAAGGCGCTGCAAAGATCTGGCTACGATACATCCCGCAAGGAGGAGATCCTTGGACGGGCGCACAACGTCGAGAAGTGGCTGGAGAGGTACGCCCCCGACTATGTCAAGTTCCAGGTGCATGAGACGCTGCCTGCGGCTGTGAACAACCTAACCCCTGAGGAGCGCCAAGCCCTCGGAATCCTGGCGGAGCGGATCGACAATAAGACGGCTGCCGAGATCCACGACCAGGTTTATGCAGTGGCCAAGGAGTGCAAACTCGACTCGAAGAAGTTCTTCCAGGCCATATACCTGGCCTTTTTAGGCGACCGGCAGGGGCCGAAGGTGGGATGGTTCCTGGCCAGCCTGGACCGCGGTTTCGTGAAGGAGAGGCTCAGGGAGGCCGCAAAATAGGGAAGATCAGAGTCCGGGTGATCAGAGTCGGATTTATCCGAGTAGGGAAAGTCAGAGTCAGGAGAACACTGTGAAGGCAAGGATCTACCTCTCAGGACCTCTCTTCAGCGAGGCGGAGATCGCATGGGGCAGACGTGTAAAAGCCTCGATTGAGGAGGCACTGCAGGAGGTCGATGTCATCTGGCCCCATGAGCTGGCAGAGGGCTCGCCAGCGGAGATCTTCCGGGCCAACCTGAGGGCCCTGGATGACTGTGAGATGATGGTAGCAATCCTGGACGGACCCCAGGTGGACGACGGGACCGCCTGGGAGATAGGCTATTTCCACGCGAAGGGCCGAAAGGTCCTCGGGATCAGGACGGACTTCAGGAGGGCCGGCGAATCGGAGAACTCCAGGGTCAACCTGATGGTGGAGATCTCCTGTTTCGCCCTGGCGGAGAGCATCGAGCAGCTCGTCTCTGTACTCGGCGGCGTCCTTTCCGAGAGGGCCGTCGGGTGATCTCGCCCATCTGCAACCAGCCACTGCTCCTCGTGGAGGGCGATCTGAGGGTCCTCGTAGCTGCGGACATTCATCTGGGCCTGGAGTATGAGCTGTGGCTTGGCGGGGTCTCGATCCCCAGCCAGACTGAGAAGATCCAATGCCGTCTGCTGAAGCAGCTGTCAGAGATCAAGCCGGACAGGCTCCTGCTCCTGGGCGATGTGAAGCACAATGTTCCTAAAACGAGCTGGCAGGAGAAGAGGGAGATCCCGAAGTTTCTCAGCACCCTCGCCGAAGTGGTCAAGGTGGAGATCGTTCCCGGAAATCACGATAGCGGAATCGCGGACATGGCACCTCTGGGGGTGAGGGTCAGGCCCTCCACAGGCCTCCTCCTCGACGACGTCGGCTACTTTCACGGCCACACCTGGCCCGACCGGGAGATCCTGGGTGCAGATGTGCTGGTGACCGCCCACCTTCATCCGGCTGTCAGGCTGAAGGACCCGCTGGGCTGCACTCTCACTCGGCGGGCCTGGGCCAGAGCACCCCTGCTGCCCGAGGCGGTGAAGAAGCAATACGGCTTTTCGAGCACCGCACAGATGATCATCGCTCCAGCCTTCAACGACCTGTGCGGCGGCTTGCCCCTGAATGAGCCGGAGAACGAGGCGCGGGGCCCTGCACTCACCATGGCCGACCTGGAGCGCACGCGGATTTACCTGCTGGACGGAACTGATCTTGGTGCCCTTCGGGGAATCAAGGAGTCGCAGAAGAGCTAGATGGGGTGATTGGAAACGTTTAAAGGGCGACGGACAAGTGCAATTGCGTTCTGCCGCCCATCCTAAAGGGCGGGTATGCTTCGGGGCAGCGTATCCACAACCACCATGCCCAAATGTAATAACGCTAAATTCGAGTGTGAAGACGCGAGCATGGGATCCAGGGTTCATATGCATAGCATTAACGACGCCAGTCGGAAAATAATTAAATACTGTAAATCTAGTATATATTTGGGGAAATGCATATGGACCAGAAGGAAACCGAAGAGACTCCACCCGGACTCGCCTTAAGGATCGCCGTGTCCATATTGGTTTTATTTGGCGGCTTGATTGCTGCAATAATTTACGTGGCATTTTTTGCTTCAGAGCTCAGCGATTTTCAAAAGATTGCAGTTATCGTGGTCGTTGTTCTTGCAACAATCGCCATACTGGGTACGATGTGGGTTCACTGGAGCATGAAATACGGCATGAGAATGAAATGCGAATAAGCTGCCGCCGACACAGTGAGCACTATTGGCGGCCCAGATAACCGGATCTTTTCGATGGGAGGAAAAGGAAGCTGAGCCGACATCGTCGCCTGCAGGAGGAGCAAACCCTTTGGTTGGGACTGCTCCTCGTTATGCAATTCAAAGCTACATTATCAAAGCTTTTTTAAGTACAGCGAAGACCTCTTGGGATGAGGCGATCTTTGGTGAAAGAGAAGGAGCGGCTTCTGGAGCTGCTGAAGAGCAAGGCCCTTGAGGTTAGACGGGTCACCCTTTCCTCGGGAAGGACTAGCGACTACTATGTGGACTGCAAGCGCGTCACCCTCAGCCCGGAGGGAGCCTACCTCACAGCGAGGCAGATGCTGGAGATGATCCGGCCCGATGTCGCTGCTGTCGGAGGGCTCACCCTGGGCGCGGACCCAATCGTCGCCGCCATCGCAGCCGTGGGCCACATTCAGGGCAGGGAGCTGCAGGCCCTGATAGTGCGAAAGGAGCCAAAGAAACACGGCACCATGAACTATGTGGAGGGGCCTGCTCTGGAGAGAAGCGCAAAGGTCGCAGTCGTGGAGGACGTGGTCACCACAGGTGCCTCCCTCATCAGGGCCATAGAGCGCATCGCTGCAGCGGGCTACGAGCCTGTTCAGGCGCTGGCGATTCTGGACAGACAGGAGGGTGGAAGAGAGGCCCTCGATGCCAGAGGGTTCAAGCTGCATGCGCTATTCTCACGCGACGATTTATGCATAAACAAAGGAAACAGCGAGCAATGAAAACATAGCTCCGAGGGTCCCGGCTCAGAAAGCCTTTTAGCATTCCTGTTTCAACTCTGGCCTCACAAGCTGATCGACCATGTTCTCCGAGGATGAATACCGGTTGGACTTCTTCTTGGATGAGGGATTCCAGCGCAAGAAGTGCGAGAAATGCGGAAAATTCTTCTGGACAAGGGACCATGCCAGGAAGACCTGCGGGGACCCTCCCTGCGATCCCTACACATTCATAGGCGCTCCGGTCTTCGCCAGGGAACACGGCCTGGACGAGATGCGCGAGCACTACCTTAGCTACTTTGAGGCCAGGGGCCACACCAGGATCGGCCGCTATCCCGTCGTGGCTCGCTGGCGGGACGACATCTACCTGACCATCGCCTCCATCGCCGACTTCCAGCCCTTTGTGACAGGCGGACTCGTGCCGCCGCCTGCAAATCCTCTGACAGTCAGCCAGCCGTGCATACGTCTGGACGACCTAGACTCCGTGGGCCGAAGCGGACGGCACCTCACCACCTTCGAGATGATGGCGCACCACGTCTTCAACACCCGTGAGCGTGAGATCTACTGGAAGGACAGGACTGTGCAGCTCTGTGACCAGCTGCTCGTCGGCCTCGGGATGGACCCGATGGCAGTCACCTACAAGGAGAATCCCTGGGCAGGTGGTGGAAACGCGGGCCCGAGCGTGGAGTGCATGGTGGCGGGCCTCGAGCTTGCGACTCTGGTGTTCATGGACCTGAAGGCAACGCCCGCCGGCGCGATCGATATCAAGGGAGAGCGCTATGAGAAGATGCCGAACTACATCGTGGACACGGGCTACGGCCTGGAGAGGTTCGTCTGGGCCTCCAAGGGCAGCCCCACCATCTACGATGCCATCTTCCCAGATCTGGTCAGAAAGGTGGCGGACCTGGCAGGAGTCGAGCACAACCTCAAGGACCCCGAGTACTCGGAGATCTTCGCCCAAAATGCAAGGCTCGCGGGCATGGTGGATCTGGATGAGTACAGCATGTCGGATCTGCGCAAGAAGATCGCAGGAAGCATCGGCATCAGCCCTGAGAAGCTGGAGAAGACTATAGAGCCGATGGAGCGCGTCTACGCAGTGGTCGATCACACCCGCTGTCTGGCCTACATGCTGGGAGACGGGATCATCCCATCCAACGTCAAGGCGGGATACCTCGCCCGCCTGGTCATCCGGCGCACCCTGAGGCTGATGAAGGAGCTGGGCCTGACGAGCCCTCTGGCCGATCTGGTGCAGATGCAGATATCTAGACTCGATTATCCAGACTGGCAGGAGCGCTTCACCACCATCAGGGAGATACTGGATCAGGAGGAGAGGAAGTACGCTGAGACCCTTGAGAAGGGCAAGAGGCTGGTGAAGAAGACTGCGGAGCACTTCAGGAAGATTAACCAGGCAGTGCCGCTCAAGGAGATGATCTCTCTATATGACACGCACGGCATTCCCCC
>MVRK01000080.1 GCA_002067365.1 Methanosaeta sp. PtaU1.Bin060
GGGGCATATGGCGAGGCTGTCTGGCTCTTCTGAGCAACCCCTGGCATTCTTTTTGCGAATCAATGTGCGAAGCCGTTGTCTCCAATAGTTCTATGGGTCAGGCATCTGACCCGAAGAGCTTCTGGCGAGCCAGACCCGAAGTCTATCAGCCGTTGTAAGATTCAGGACCTTATCGATCGTAAAAAAAGAACCTCGTGGAGGATCGAGAATCAAATCCAATCTAATTCTATTCAAGATCCCGGATTCGAGCTAAAGCCGCCTCAATCCGGCTAATTCATGCTACATTGGCCTGGTTTTTTTATGCTGCACAGGACCAAAAAGTGGAAGGCAGAGTATATCATATACACATAAGGGATTTCGTGGCATGAGTGCCATGAAAATGAAAAAAAACTATATCAATAGATATCAGTTCGTTTATTTGAGAGCCATTACATTAATCTCAGGATAAGGAAATAATTATTAATATTAATAAAAATTTGAAGGAACCAAAAAATCCATATAGTATGCGCGCGATGGTAAGCTAAAGTTCTCCTTTAAAGTGAGAACAGAAAAGTAGGAGGTTGAAATACAGATGAAAGCAGCAATTTTGGCCTTGATCATCGGAGGCTTGGTATTGGGCGGCATAGCCGCTGCAGATCCAATTACAGTCGATACAAACCTTGCTGGTCCAGTGACATTAGAAGAGTGGCTGAATTCGGTCTCGATAATGGTAGTCACAATGCCAGCGTTCTCGACATGGTGGGGCTCGGCCATAGCAGATGCCACTAATATTGATGACTACTACCAGGTCGAAACCAAGGATATGCCATACACATCCACAGCTATTATGGCAGGCATTGGTACCGATGCTAACAACTACTACAGAATCGTCGACCCAGATGCAGGATTGAACCTCACTGTTCAGTCTATCGCAGCGCTCGCCAACAGCACCGGCCCCATACCCGTATTCGCCGGCAGTGAAAGCGAGTTCAACGCCAATGCCTATGCAGCATCTGTAGGAGTTGCTAAGCTGGATGCCTGTGGCGTGAGGGAAGCAGCAACCATAGCTGTATTTAACACCACAGCGTTCGTCACCCCAACGGATGCAGTATCAGTCACATGCGGCACCGGCGCTGCCATCGCGGATCTGCTCCTGCCTTAAGAAATAAGACCTTTTTTCTTTTTTTATCAATACGGTTGTTCTCCTCGATGGCTGATGGATATAAGTTTCATTCTATAGTCGGGTCTCAACCGTCAAATTCCTTTTTTTGGCATTCGTCTCTGGGAGGCGACAAATGTTCTTGAGATTGATTGCACTTCAGATGGCTGCATAGTGAGCTGTTCGACCTGCCCATTGCCCCTGGAGAACTCCACCTCATGGCAAAAGATTTTTAATCCGTAGGAGGAATCTGGACTACAGTTGCACAAGGGGACTGATGCACCATGGGAGAATGCCAACATAAAAATTGCGGTAGCGGCGAGAAGATCTGGATGCCATATTACTTCAGAGGAAGAGTCAGAGGCCTCAAACCTCATCCCTACTGTATCAACTGCGGCCTGGTCAAGAATCTCTCCTCAGAGAGGCCTCGTGATGTGGGGTACTATATGAATATAATCGCATCCCTGGGAAAGCACTTTAAGATCTCCAAGGTACAAGTGAGACTCATAGCCCTTAAGATGGCACAAGACGAGCTGGCGGACCCCTATGCATTGGATAGGCATCAACAGGAAGAGCTTTTCGTGGACATAGTCACCAGAAACCTGAATATCCGCGAGGGGGCTGTACGAGCTCTGCTCGATCGTTGATGGAAGAAAGCAGGCTTTCGGCTGAAGCAAGCGTGCTCCTCCATTATCACTTTCGATCTCTCCTTAAAAGCTCTGCTATATCCAAACACGCTTCAGGGGAAGGAGGTCGAATATGGCCTATCAAGAGCTGCTTCTTGGGGCTCACTATTTTGCATTCACATTGAACCCTTGACCCTGCACAGGGCCCTTGTTCTCTGTCTCTATCCTCGAAAGGATGCTCCTGTTCGCCGATAGCACCTTCCAGGCCGGAGATCTTTTCCTTGCCGATCAAGGCCGATGGCAAATCCGGGCGATGCAGTCAAAGCAGTCCTGAGCTGCGAAAAGATCTCCTAAATGGTCTCGACATGGATGAAAAATACCTGCTGTGTTGCATACATCAGGATCTACAGTGCCGATAGATGTCGATTTTATCATCCCACCACTATCAACTAATATGCTCAATGCATATTGATTTCATCAAATTACTCAGCGCAGCAAAAGTACCGAAACTTTCAAATCTAGCCTTGGATGTGAAGGATGCTATTAGGGCAACAAAGGAATTCGGGCCTTTGCGAGCTGAGAGACTGTGCTCGCATCCATGAGGCAGGTCGATACAGGGCGGTTCTTGAATTGAGGCATGATAAGAGAGACCGAATCCCTTCGAGCGGATGCTACATCATCGAAATACCTAAGAAAGGATCTTTTCCAAGACGGGCTTTCTCCTGCCCATTCGCGCCAAGGCGGCAGATGAATCACTTAAGATGCTGTTGATGACGCCATGAGCGAATGCAAGAGGGCTCGGGCGATCAGTCGTTTTTCTGAGATCGGCTTTGCGAAAGAAGGAGTTGATAGAACACAATGAAGGTTACAGTCACCGGCGGTGCGGGCTTCATCGGCTCGAACCTCGTCGAGGAGCTGCTGAAAAAAAACGATGTCACTGTGATCGATGACCTCTCGACAGGACGAGGCGAGAACCTCGGCCGGCTCATCGATGATGTGAGCTTCATCAGGGGAAGCATCAATGATATGGAGCTCCTGATGAATGCCTTTGAGGGTGCCGATACAGTCTTTCACGAGGCAGCCATTCCATCCGTCCAGCGCTCTGTGGACAACCCTCTGGCCTCGAACGAGGCGAATCTAGATGGGACCCTCAAGGTGCTCGTGGCCGCCAGGGACAGCGGCGTCAGAAAGGTTGTATTCGCCTCGTCCTCCTCTGTGTATGGAGACACGCCCACCCTGCCGAAGAAAGAGGATATGAAGCCCAACCCGAAGTCGCCCTACGCCATCTCGAAGCTCGCAGGCGAGTACTACTGCAGGGTCTTCTCGGAGGTCTACGGCCTTGAGACCGCCTGCCTCCGCTACTTCAACGTCTACGGACCGAGGCAGGACCCTGCGTCCGAATACGCTGCCGTCATCCCCAGGTTCGTGACGAGGATCCTCGCGAACGAGCCGCCCATGATCTTCGGTGATGGAGGACAGACGCGAGATTTCACCTTTGTGAAGGACGTCGTGAGGGCGAACATCCTGGCCATGGAGAGCGATGCCGAGGGCGTCTTCAACATAGCCTGCGGCCAGAGGATCAGCCTGAATGACCTCGCTACGAAGATTATGCAAATCGCAGGCGTGAGTCTCGCGCCCATTTACGCAAGCCCCAGACAGGGAGACATCAGGCATTCCTTGGCGGACATCTCCTCGGCCACCACCAGACTCGGTTTCGAGCCCCTATACGATCTCGACCAGGGCATCGAGCAAACCCTGAGATGGTTTCAAGGATCAGGCTGTGGGCGCGTCCAAACCTGAGGCGCAAAAATTTGATTCTGAGATCTGGATGCTCTCTAGGGGATCTGGCACCCAGATCGTTTAAGTAATTGGATATATTAATGTTTGACAATATGCGTACTAATAGCATTGTTTATGGCAGTTTTATAGTAAAGTATGGTATAGTATATTAGCATTTTCAGTTATAATCTGCTCTTGATTTGATCGCATCGTTCCGTCGAGAATTTTCGGCAAATTCTTCGTTCGCCACTGTCTTTAGGAGGAGAAATGTGTGGGATAGTTGGGTACATAGGGTGCAGCGAGGCTGCTCCCGTATTGCTGAAGGGCCTGAAGAACCTAGAGTACCGAGGGTATGATTCAGTCGGCATGGCAACGGTATCCGATTCGCTGAAGGTCTTCAGGGGCGTCGGAAAGATAGAGAAAGCGACGGAGAACCTGGATCTTCGGACGCTTCAGGGCAGGGTAGGAATAGGGCATACGCGCTGGGCCACGCATGGTGATGTCTCAGAAAAGAATGCCCATCCACATCTTGATTGCAAGAAGAGAATAGCGATAGTGCATAATGGCATCATCGAGAACTACAAGGATCTGAGAGATCGGCTGGTCGAGAAGGGGCATGAGTTCAAAAGCAATACGGATTCCGAGGTCATAGCGCATCTCATCGAGGACAACATGGACGATGCCATGAGCTTCGAGGAGGCGTGCATCACGAGCTTTAAGGAGCTGGATGGGAGCTACGCTGTGCTCGCTGTCTTGAGAGATGATCAGAAGATCGTGGCAGCCAGGAAGGACTCGCCTCTCGTGATAGGCCTCGGCGAGGGAGAGCTGTACTTTGCATCGGATGTGTCAGCGCTGATCGAGTGGACGAAGGATGTCGTCTATCTGCAGAATCATGACGTCGTCGTGGCAACAGCAGAAGGCGATATGAGCTTCTATAACCTGATCGAGGAGCAGGAGGTCAAAAGGAGGAGGGACACTGTCGGATGGGATGCGGAGCAGGCGAGGAAGGGCGAGTTCGAGCATTTCATGCTCAAGGAGATATCAGAGCAGGCTGAGACTGTCTCAAGGGCCATATTGCAGGATGATGAGGTCATCGAGAGGATAATCGATGAGGTCCGAAGGGCCAAGGGCGTCTTCTTCGTGGGATGCGGCTCTAGTTATCATGCCTGCCTCGCAGGGTCATACCTCTTCTCGAAGGTGGCGGGGGTGCATGTGAACCTCGTCCTGGCATCTGAGTTCGAGAACTACGAGCATTTCCTGACCGATGAGACGCTCGTCTTCGCAGTATCTCAATCGGGCGAGACCGCAGATGTGCTCGATGCTGTCAAGGCTGCGAAAAGGCGTGGCAGCAAGGTGATCGCCGTGACGAATGTCGTCGGGTCATCTCTGATGAGGGCGGGAGACATGATGCTCCTCATGAACTCGGGGCCTGAGATATGCGTCCTATCGACGAAGACGTACACCTCGCAGGTGGTGCTCATGGCGTTCCTGGCCTATGCGCTGGCTGGCAAGAGGGATGACTGCACGAAGAGCATCAGGAACCTGTACATGGACATATTCAATCTCACCTCGAAGACTATGAGGGAGCACTTGAAGGGGCTGGCAGCGCTGCTCGTCTCAAGCGAACACATCTTCATGATCGGCAGGGGGCTGCAGTACGCCACGGCTCTCGAGGCTGCCCTGAAGGTCAAGGAGGTCTCTTACATCCATACAGAGGCCTTCGCCGGAGGGGAGCTGAAGCACGGGCCTCTGGCACTGATTGAAAGGGGAACGCCTGTGTTCATCTTCGTCGGCAGGAATAACAGGGAGAAGGTCCTATCGAACGCCCATGAGGTCAAAGCCCGCGGGGGCGTGCTGATAGGCATATCGGAGCAGGATGAGGAGCCCTTTGACATGTGGATAAAGGTGCCAGAATGCGGCAACTTCAATCCGATAATCCAGGCTATTCCGATGCAGGTCCTGGCCTACGAGCTTGCAGTGCAAAGAGGCCTTGATCCCGATAAGCCCAGAAACCTCGCCAAGTGCGTGACGGTGCTATGATATTCCAGGCTGCAAAGAACACAAGAGTATCAAGGGCCCTCATCATCAGGATGACATATGTGGCCCTATGTCTGATTGTGCCCTGCGCAATCAGCTCAGCCTATGAGACAGAGTACTTCGATTGGAAGGGGCTGCAGTTCTATGCTGTCAAGAACTATACAGCCGCAATCGAGCAGTTCGATAAAGCGATCGCCCAGGACCCAAATTACGTCGATGGATGGGTGCACAAGGCCGATGCCCAGAGGGCGCTGAAGGACTACAATGCATCGCTCAAGAACTACAGCTGCGCCCTCGATATAGACCGCAACAAGACAACGGCCCTGTCCGGCATTGTCGTGGCTTATACAGCCCAGAAGGACTATGCGAACGCCTCTGTGGCCGCTGCGAGGCTGACTGAGATCGGGCCTAAGAACAAGGCGAACTGGCTGCAGGAGGGCAATCTGCTCCAGATGCAGGGGCTCTACAACGAATCCAGGGCCAAGTACGAGGGCGCTTTAGCCATCGATAAGAAGTACAAGGACGCGCTCTACAGGGAGGGCATATCCTATATGGCTCTGGGAGATGATGCCCAGGCCATTGGGCTCTTCGATCAAGCTCTGCAGATAGACCCCAATTACAAGCAGGCCCTCAACGCCAAAGGTCTGGCGCTTGAGGGAGAGAGGAATTATGCAGATGCCCTGTATGCCTATGACGAGGCCCTCGATATCGACCCCAAGTGGACCACCGCGAGGGCGAACAGGGCACAGGCCCTCCTCGCGCTTGGAAGGCTGAACGACTCGATGAGGGAGTTTGTGAACACCTGATGGAGATTGCCAATGAAGACCATCCTTCTTCTGATTTGCTTGGTGCTGGTGACTGGTGCATGCGCCGCACAGGATGCCGACAGGTATCTCGATGGGCTCGGCAGCAAGCTCCGATCAGCCGGGAACCATACCGAGTCTCTGCTGCTCTTCAACCTCTCTGTGGAGCAGAACGCGAGCTATGTCGAGGGCTGGATTCACAGAGGAGACTCCCTGAGGGCTCTTCGGAAGAATAATGAGTCCTTGGAGTCCTACGATCAGGCCATACGGCTGAAGCCCGATAGCAGCCTCGCCTGGTCTGGCAAGGCCGAGGTGTATGCCGCCATGAAGGACTTCAAAAACGCATCCTTCGCGGCCTCGAAGGCCACGCAGTTCGACAGCAAGAACAAGGCCTATTTGTTCAGAGAGGGCAAACTCCTTCAGGCCGAGGGATACTTCGCAGAGGCAGCGCTCAGATTCGATAGGGCCCTGGCCATCGACCCGAAGTACAAGGATGCCATCTACAGGAAGGGTCTGTCGCTGGTGGCCTCGAATAACCTCTCCCAGGCCATGGAGCTCTTCGACAGGGTGCTGGCCATCGACCCGAAGTACAAGGACGCCTATAACGCCAAAGGCCTCGCGCTGATGGCCGATGGGAAGTACGAGGAGGCAATGGCGGAGTATGATGAAGCACTGAAGCTCGACCCGAGGTCCGGCTCGGCGTCGATCAACAGGATACATGCCTTGCTCGCGCAAAACAAGCAGAAAGAGGCCGTGGATATGCTTCTGAGGCTTTGAGGGGATGCAACTGATGAATCTGAACGAAGATCGAGTGCGATCAACTGCAGAGGGAGAATATCCTTGAGAGGCAGACTTGCATTGGTCCTGATCATCGTGCTCGTGCTATCGGCAGCGACTGCATCTTCCCAGGCTCAGAAAGAGAAGAAATCCCTGGAAGATTACGTTCAAGCACTTCATGACGGGAAAACCAATGAGCGAGGCAGTGCTGCCTGGGCCTTGGGCAAGATGGGCGATCCGAGAGCTATCGAGCCGCTGATCGAGGCGCTCGCTGACAATCAGTCCAGCGTACGGGAGTGGGCGGCTCTCGCACTGGTGAAGATGGGCAATCGATCCACAGATGCGCTGATCCGGGTTTTGGGCGATGATTCTGCCATCGACTTCGCCCGCGATGCAGGCAAGGCAGACCTCGTGAGATGGCAGGCGGCGGCTGTGCTCGGGCTCATAGGGAATGAGACGGCCACGGAGCCGCTGAGGAGGATGCTCAAAGCACAAAACGATTCCACAAGATACTGGTCGGCCATATCTCTGGGGATGATCAACGACACCGATGCGCTTGATCACCTCATCCAGGCCCTCGCGGACGGGAATGCGGCTGTGAGCGAGGGGGCTGGATGGGCCCTGAGAAAGATCGAGGGATCGCAGGCCACTGAGTCGCTCATAGAGCTGCTGGAGGATGAGAACAGCAGCATGCGCATCGGGGCTGCGCGGGCGCTCGGGAATGGGCAGGATGGGCAGGCAGTCGTGCCTCTGATAGGGGCGCTGCAGGATGAGAACATATCAGTAGGGGCTGAGGCCGCGACGTCCTTGGGGAAGCTCAATGACACCAGGGCCATCGGGCCGCTGATTGAGGCACTGGATGAGAATGAGACGCCTCTGCAGAAAACCGCAGCCGCATCGCTGGCGAGGATCGGAGAGCCTGCTGTCGAGCCCCTTATCCAGGCGCTCGCCGGCGGCAAGAGTGCAAGAGGGGCTGCTGCGTGGGCGCTGGGAGAGATAGGCGATGTCAGGGCGGCAGAGCCCCTGATGCAGCTCTTCAAGAGCAACGATGAGAAAACGAGGAAGAACGTCGTGGAGGCTCTCGCGAGGCTCAATGATACCGGCTCTGTCAAGCAGATGATCCAGATCCTCGCGGACCGTCAGGAGAAGAGTGACCTGCGGATGGATGCAGCCTCGGCCCTTGGAGCGCTGGGAGACTCAAGGGCCAGGAGCGCATTGCTGGATGCCATGACTGAGAGCGATACTATGATTCAGATGAGGGCGGCCGAGGCGCTCACAGAGCTTGGCAAGAAGGCAAAGGCGGCGGCGTAGGAGCTGCGGAATTCACAGACTATTATGGCGAGATCTCATGGTGCAAAATGTCAACTGGATGAGGCAATATTATGAGATTATCAGCTTATTTTGCGTTGCTGATTTTATTCACTATATCAATGGCGACAATAGCAATGGCGGATTCTAAAACTATAACCGCGGGACCGTATAATATATCTTTTAATCCAAATACATCTGAAAATTATATCATTGACATCATGCCGCCCCTCGTAGAGAGCAATGTTACCACATACACAACCCTGGCCCATTTTCCCGATGGAACTATATCAAATATAATAATCTTCGACTCGAAGGTTCCTGTTGATGCCACTATGGAGACTCTTAAGCAGATAACCTATTGGAAAGAACTCTATATGGTCTCCATTCGTGAATTTTTGACGGCTTACGTCGAACTTGGCACCATCGATGGAAAAGAGGCCATGATCGCCTATGGTGAGCTGAATAATAGCAGAAAGCGCTTACTATGCAGATACTTCCTGGTGAGCAAGAAGTTCGAGAACAGCTCAGTCGCTGCAGGATACGTAGAGGTTCAAGTGGTCAACATGGTTCCCTCAAATTCTACAGAGGGCATGGACATAGCTAAGAGCCTGATAAACACGATACACATTGAAAAGGCACCCAATTCATTGCCAGGGGCTTAGCCAGAACTGAAAAAAAATGGTAAGCTGCAATCCGCATATGATCCAAGAGTTTCAAGACGGCAAAGAAAGGATGATGCCAGAATTAAAAGTGCATCCTCTGGAGAGCCCGCCCACAGATGTGAGTTCTCCGCCAAGAGTCAAAACTGGCAAACTTGATCATATCGATGCATTGAGGGGCATCGCCGCTTTGAGTATCCTCTTTTACCATATGTCCGGCCGTGTGACAGCCCTTTTTGGCTTGTATCCCTTTCAGATGTTGCCGGATAGGTTTATTGGTCTGAATATGGCCAGTGTGCCTTTGTTCTTTGTCATCAGCGCATTTACGCTGTATTTATCTCTGGATAATAAGTCCGAGGAGAAAGATAGGTTCATTAAGTTCTATATCCGCAGATTCTTCAGGATAGCCCCCCTCTTCTACTTTTTGCTGATCCTTGTCGTCCTCGACTACATCATCCACGATAAAGCATTATCATGGACAGAATTGCTCTCGAACTTCGCCTTTGCATTCAACCTAGTGCCCGAATATTCGAAAAGCCTCACCATCGACGGCTGGACAATCGGAGTCGAGATGCTCTTCTACCTCTTTTTGCCTTTGATATTTCTCAAAGTGAATAATATCAAGAGAGCTATCATCTTCACAATCGCCGTATTTTATCTCGCCTTAGCAGGTAAGCAATTGGAGGTGATGATCTTAGGAGAGCAGATTGTGAACGAATATTGGCATTATAACCTCTTCAAATGGCTATTTATATTTCCCGTAGGGATTTTATGTTACATGGTCTATAAAAATTATTTGCCAAAAATCAAAAAGGAGCACGAGGTTCCAACAGCTATTGGCATGTTATTTCTTGCAATAATTGTATTATTTTATTTTGTTGATAATTTTGATTTGAATCTGGCAATATATGATCGGTTCGAGCCCCTGACCGTGCTGACAAGTATGCAAATCATGAGTCCAATAGCCTTTTGTCTGCTGATCCTCTCCCTTTCCTTAGCCACTAACGGATTAATTGTGAATAGAATTACTCGGTTCTATGGGATGATCAGCTATAGCTTTTACTTGGTTCATCCCTATTTAATGGCGCTCTTGGAATCGGTATATAAATACATCTATGCACATACGGTGATCTCCACTGATATCAGCTTCTGCCTGTGTGTGCTCTTGACCATTATTGCGGCAACTGCAGTTTCATGGTTTACATATCACTTCGTTGAGTCCCCCGGCATGAGGTACGGAAAGAAAATCATAGCAAGGATGTGAGACTGCGTGCCAGATAATCTGTCTGACCCTGTTATCAAACAAGCCATATTCGTGATCAAATCCAGTTCTTCCTTTGCTTCGGCAGAGTTTACGTCCTTATCATGCCGAAACCTTCAAATCAAACCTAAGAGGTTGAAAGATTGTTGGCGGGACGCTGAGGCATCCTGCAAAGTCTGAGGGAGAGAATCCACCTCAGTGATCAAGGTGATCGAGGCCGGTTCTTGAATTGAGGAGTGATAAGAGAGACGGCTTCTGCTTAGCGGAGGCCGTGATTTTTGTCAGCCGAGCTTTTTGCGAGAAAATCGCGAGAGTGTGAGGGCTTGCCTTCGGCATGGTTTAAGGCGAGACGATGGGCGGCGAAGGTCGCACTATACGTCGAGGGAGGAGTTGAGATGAAGTCTCTTTACATAGCCATTTGTCTTTTTATGCTGACCACAGTATGCATAGCCGAGGAGACCGCGTACTTTGACTGGAGGGGCAGCCAGCTCTATGCGTCCAGGAATTATACGGCTGCCTTGGGCTACTTTGACAAGGCCATAAGCCAGGAGCCCACATATATCGATGCCTGGATACACAAAGGCGACACTCAGAAGGCAATGAAGGACTACAACGGCTCCATAGAATCCTATTCTGCGGCCCTGAAGCTGGACGAGAACAAGACGGCTGCCTGGTCGGGGATCGTCGATGACTATGTCGCCCTAAAGAACTACGCCAACGCCTCGGCTTCTGCTGCGAAGATCACTCAGGCGGACAACAAGAGCGCGAACTGGTACCGGGAAGGAGACCTGCTGCAGATGCAGGGACTATACAGCGAGGCCATAGCCAAATACGATGGTGCTCTTTCGCTTGACCCAAAGAACAAGAATGCTTTGTACAAGAAGGGGATAGCTCTGATGGCGACAGGCAATATCGCTCAGGCTGCGCCGCTCTTCAGTCAGGTCATAGAGATCGACCCCAACTACAAGCAGGCATACAATGCCCAGGGTGTCGCCCTGGAGGCGAGCGGGAATTATATCGAGGCTCAAAAGGCGTATGATAAGGCGCTGGTGCTTGATCCCACGAATGCGCAGATTCTGAACAACAAGATGCATGTCCTGCTGGCTCTCAAGAAGCAGAATGAGGCGATGCAGATATTCGTGAAGGTGTAGCTCTCTAAGGCCAAAGGCGTTTTCAACATCGCCTTGCGAGCGGAAAAGTAGCCTGGCACACGATATTAATACAGGTATCCGATTTATGTAGAGTCCCGAAATTATTTCGCCCCTCATCTAAACTCGGACGCGTAGTCCGGGATATAAAAATCAAATTGCGCATGGCCACCCCACCATAAAGGACGGGGTATGCTTCGGGCCGCGCGCTTCGATTAGATGGTCTGCATCAGATTGCCAGAAAACCCTGTAAATCAACCTTAGGAAAGGTTCACTTCATACCCAACCAGAAAGTCGAAGAATTCGTAACCCTCCGCGCACCCCCGAATTACTAGTGCCATTTCAACTTGATTTTTCTTAGAAATGAGCTTTATATTATTAAACATACTCTTTATTCAGAAAAGGGATTTTGAAGGAGCAAGAGTATGTGTATCTACGTTAGAGATATAACCGATGAGGAGGGATCTCAGCTCAAGCGGATATTGAGGCGTT
>MVRK01000081.1 GCA_002067365.1 Methanosaeta sp. PtaU1.Bin060
AGCCTGGAGTGAGTTTCTCCTGGATAGCTGGTGACTCGCAAGGGTCTCGTGAGTTCGAATCTCACCCTCGGCGCTATTTTACCCGTAAGATGCTTGGGCAGTACGGGCTGGATATCAACGACCCCAAGGAGACGCATGTTCTGCTGGGCTGCTCGCCTGGATATCTCATCTTCATGACAATTGCGATTCTACCAGTTGGTGATGGCATCTTGAACCTTCAAATCTGTTGGAGTGAGGAACTCGTATCCCACCACAGTCAAGTCCTGTGGATTCAGCTTTATACATCTTCTTTTCTCATGGCGGCTTGAGTCAATCTTATACCGCATGAAGAGGGCTCTTATGGAAGCGAGCAAAACCTTGGCATCCTGATGAATCCTATAATCTTGATAGAATTCAAAGAACTCATCCTCCCAGGCAACCAGGTTCTGCCTATTCAGTATCGCATAAATCTCAGAAGCATCTTCTCTGGAGATCCTGCCTGCACTAAGTGCAGCAAGAATCATGCCTCGAAGCTCACGTTGGTGCTTGGAGCCTGTCTTTTGGGCATTCTTCGCATCTAGAGGAGAATTTATAATCGATATCAGCTCCTCTCTGGCCTTGGCATCAATTCCTTTGAACAGCCTAAAAGCTTCTAAGCCTTTCAGTGGGATATGCAGTGGATCGTTTTCATCGCATTCCATCCTTTGAAAGATCCAACTCACATCATTGTAGTGCTCAAACCTTTTTCCCTTGAAATCATAGAATAAAAGATGTATTCCCTCCAAGGATTTAATCTCTCGGTAAAATATGATCAAGCCACTCTCCTTAGAGATCTTTCCGCTTCTCTTTCCTGAGCTTATGCCTTTTAGCCCTTTTTCGCCCTCTTTTCGCAAATGAGTTAGGATCATCTGATAGGGGGTTCTTGCAGGCAGAAGCTCAGAATCTCTTTCCATGTCATCCAGAACTGTCTGATCTTGTTTTGCAATCCTGGCCAAGGCATTAAAGTTCTTAGGGGTCTCTTGTTCTCCAAGAATGGTAGAAGGCTCTCCGATTGTCTCGGAGATCTTTTTTATCTTCTCCTCAAGTCGCCTCACCAAGCCGAGAATATCTTCAAGTGCATTCTCTGGCCAGAAAACCGCTGCAGTAACAATTTCGTAATCGCTACCGATACGATCCACTCGGCCCACTCTCTGCACTATGCGCATGGGATTCCAGGGAAGATCGTAATTTATGACGTAGTTGGCGTCTTGCAGGTTCTGGCCCTCAGATAAAACGTCGGTACTGATGAGAATATCCGTCTCCTCTGGGATAGTGCCGGAATCCAGCTTATTGGCCTTTGGAGCGAAGGCCATGATGATCTTCTCTCGCTCGTTGGCTGCGGTCTTTCCGGTAAGGATGTTGATTTTTTTCCCCTGCTTTTGTAGCTGCCCTTTGAGATTCTTGTAGATGTATTCGGCGGTGTCCATGTACTGGGTGAACAGCAGGCACTTCTTCCCGTCGCTTTCGAAGACTCTATCCTCAGCTAGAAGCTCTCCTAATGCCAAGAGCTTTTTGTCGGCGTAAGCAGGTATCCGATCCAGATCTCGCTTTAGGACTAGCAGTCTCTCCAGATCTTCTTTGAGGTCTCTTTTCATCTGTAGCTTATCGTACTCCGCGGTCAGGGGAACAAGTTCGATCTTTTCCATTTCAGCGAAGAAAGCTGCTTCATCCTCTAGAGAATTGCCTATTTGATTGAGAGCCTTTCTGAAGGCCTGGCTGCTCAAGATCTTGCCTGAAGCCAAGATCTTGTCGAAATACTCGTAGAATTTCACCAGCCGGATGATGCTGGTTCTTATAGCCTCTACGCTGCTTTCAAACCTCTTGAGAAGACCGAACTTCTGCAGCTCTGCACGCAAATCAGCCTCTTTCCTTGCTTTGTCCTCCAGGGTCTTGATGTAGAAGTCAGCTCGATAGGGCACAAGGTGGAGACCTTCGATGGTATCCAGCACTTTATTGTAGATCTGGTCTCCGAAGAGAGCGGTAAGGCTGTACTCCACTTTTCGAAGCTGTCTCTTAGGAAAGCGGACCGGCTTTCCGTTGATGGTGGTCTGTGGGTAGTTATCGATTATGAATTGTCTTGTCCTTCGGATCATGATCTCGTCTAAGAGGCGCACTATTTGCTCTATTCCTTCCGTCAGTTCTTTTCGTTCTGCCGACAAGAAATGGCTTCTCAGATCAGGAATTCCCAGTTCTGCAAAATAGGAATCATCTCCGGCTGTGATTAGAGTAAGCTGATGATAGAGGTCAAGGAGGGAGTTGTTCACGGGCGTGGCGGTCATGAGCACCACCATCTTCCTCTTGCCTCCGGCGATGAGCTTTAGAAGATTTGCGTACCTATTGGTGGAAGCGTTGCGATAGTTCTGGCTCTCATCGATTACCAGGAGATCGTAATCGATGTACTTCTCCGGTTGGAAGCTCGCCGTACCAGTTCTCTCGATGGTGACGTTCATGGTCTTTATGCTCTCCTCCATGAGCTTTGGCTCCCAGACGGCCTTGAGAACCTGTGATGGAGCGATCACCATGGCCTTCAATCTTCTTACGGCAACGTACTCTCGCAGCAGCTCCAGGGCTATGTGCGTCTTGCCGAGGCCCGTAGAGTCCGCGATTAGCACGCCATTGTACTTGGCGAGAATTCTTTTGGCAGAGCTGAAGGCGTCCTGCTGAAATCCGGCCAGCTCCAGTATCTTGCCCTTATCCTGCTCCAGTTCCTCTAGCCTTGGCCGGTAGTACTCGTAGAGGAACTTCATGTACATCTGGAATGGGTCTAGCGGGTGGCCGAATTTGGAATCCTCCAGGACTCGGATAATCTGCTCCTTGATGTCCGCTCCCTTAGACCATCTTCTCTCAAACCATTGCTCTACCAGATTTTGGGCAGATGGCTGGTAGAGGGCGGCATTCAGCTCGATATTTTTTTTCAGGCCCGGCCTGGTGAAGTTGCTTGATCCCACGACGGCCAGATCATCAAATATGTAGCACTTGGCATGGGAGAAACGTTCAGGATTCTGGCGCAGCTCCACTTTCTCCTGCCTCAGGAATTCGACCAGATCGCTCACGAGAGCAGCGTAATTATCATTTATGGTGAGCCCCTCCAGCTCCTCGGGCAGGGAGCCTTCTGCCTCAGCTTCGCACTGCGGTGTGGCATCCTTCTTGACCACGGCCTCATTGCCGATCAGAAGGCGGAGATGAAAATCATTCTTCTTGGCGGCTTCTTGGAGGGGGCTTCTCAATTCAGCATAGCCCTCCACGTTGAAATAGCCCGTGGCAATGGAGACTCGGCCGTCGTTATCCTTCAAGGCGTTTTTTAGGAACTCGGCCATAGTGCCGTCCTCGTTGTCGATGATCTCCTTTTTGCTCTTGCTCAATTTAGCACCTCTATCAATTCGTCTCCCCACGTCACGGATGACGGGCAAATCCATCTGTGCGTCACAATTGCGTAGATATGACGCGCAAATTCATTTGCTCGTAACGAATGACGTGCGATTCATTTACCCTCTCTCTCAGTTATATCAAGAAGCCCAGAGAATAGATATACTGGAGAGCGGCTTCCCTTTCCCTCACGAAGCAGCCGCAAGATTCCCTTCTGCTCCAATCTCTCAACAATCCTCTGCGCAGTTCTGCTCGGAATCCCGGATTTTATTGCGAAGTCGCGGGAGCTGATGACCGGGCTGGAGAACAAGACATCAATTGCCTGGACGGAGTATTGCGAGCGTGTGATCTCTGGAACCTGCGTTTTCATGTCGTTGAACAGATTCAGAATCGACCTTGCTTTAACGCTGTTCTCTTCTGATTGTAGAACAATGGCTTGAAGGAAAAAGGATATCCATCCGTTCCAATCCCCATCCCTGGATATCGCAAGCAATCGCTCATAGTAGGTTTCCCGGTTTCGTTCTAAGTAGGCGCTGATATAGAACGTGGGCCGGGAGAGTATTTTCTTGTGATACAGGATTATGGGCACAAGCATTCTTCCGATTCTGCCATTTCCATCCAGAAATGGATGAATCAGCTCAAACTGGGCTTTGAGGATGGACAACTGGACGAGTGGGTCTCTTTCATTGCTGTAGAGGTATTCCTCCCAGTTGGATAGGGCATCCATCAGAATTGAGGGTGCCGGCGGAATGAAGGTTGCTCTCTCGATGGGAGTGCCAGGAGGTGCAATGTAGTTTTGGATGTGCCGGATCTCGCCGGGGTCCTTGTGCCCTCCTCGAACGCCTGTAAGAAGTATGCGGTGGAGGTTTCGAATGGTGTTGATGCTGAATGGTCGGGCTGCCAGTTCCTCAACCGCTGCACCCATCGCTCTTCGATAGTTGATTATCTCGTGAATGTCCCTGATCTGAGGGGTATCAGGAATTTCTTGATCCGGCCTGGGCTCTCCAACATCGGCCTCGTATTGCAGGACCTCCTCCAGCGATGCTTGAGTGCCTTCAATCCGCGATGATAAGACGGCCTCACGAGTGGTCAGCGGCGATAGCAGCACCTGAGGATTTACCATTCCCAGAAGAATCCCATCGTATCGAGCTAGAGCGGCGTTGGCCTTGCCGATGAGGGTTACGTGCCTCTCCCAGTCTATGATCTTCAGGGGCAAAGTATCGGGAATATAGGGTTCGATCATTCCGCACCCCCATGGGCAGGGCTTTTTTCCAGAGCATCGAAGTACCCCATGACCCTCCGCCGCACCTCACCATTGAACTTACGCATGAGGGTGTCGCTCCATTTTATCTCCTCCAAGCTCTCAAGCCCCGGGTCCTCCTCGAAGCTGGCAAAGCTCTCCAGGATTACAGCCAGATCCTCACGAGAGAGGCCGTAGTGACGGGCTACCAGGGCGTTTAGCTCCGCGGTCATCTCCAGACGCTCCTTCATGGTGAGGGGACCAAAGGGCACGTCCATCGCCTCCGCTAGCTCCCGGAAACGCTCGTCTGGGGAGCTAAGGCGGGCGGCTAGCTGGATGATTTTTTGGGCGGTACTATTATGATAATTAGCGGGGATGGGTGTTTGGTATACGTAGAAGAAGTTGAGATTTATGCTAACGCGAGTTCGAATCAGGAAATCAAACACAAATGAATCGAAAACGCCAGCTAAATAGCCAATAAATTGCAGATAACTCTTCCCCTTTTGAACACAGTTGTTTTCGAGTGGAATTGTTAACGGCGCCTTATTCGAACAGAGTGTTTTTGGCGGCAAGATGCAAGCAATCATGCTACGCACATTTGTGCTGCTTGCTATATCTCTAAAAGCCAATCTAGGCATCATATGCAGGAATCCGTTCATTCCGTCTTTGTAAAATTTGCACCTTGCTGTTCTCTTCAGCCCTTGGTCAGGATCTACGGTAAAGATGGGCTTCTCGTAATCCGGCAAGAACTGGTGGAAAGATTTGCCTTCGATGAGTGGCCAGCCCTGACCATCGCTGCGGAAAAGCTTGCTGTCATTGGTTCTGTGCAGTTCGGCGACAAGGCCTACATGCCATCCCTTCTCCGGGTCTCCCAACAGGGGATGCGCCCTGCAAAGCTTGGTGAACACTCGCAAATGCTGCTGGTTTCTCACCTCAGGAATGGAGAGACTATCTGGGGCACAAATCCGGACTAACTCCATAGGCATCTCCAGAAACTTCTCCTGCTCTGCCTTTCCCTCCAGGGCCCTTACATCCTGCAGGTAGAAAGCCGCCGGAAATACGGGAACTGGCTCGTCCTTGTCCCAGAATAGTAAGGCAAATTTATAGCTTCGATGAACATCCGGAAAAATTCCTCTTTTGTTCTCAAACTCAAAAATGCCTCTGATCTTTCCCTCAAACAGCTTCTCCCTAAGCGGTTTTCCCCCTTCATCCGTGATTATGCCGGATGGCACAACGACAGATAACGTCCCGCCTTTTGCCAGAAGGCGCATGCCTCTTTCCATAAAGAGCTTCCAGAGATTGGTGTCCCCGCTTCCTCTCAGAGAATACTCAGAAGACCGATAAAAATTGATGCGCTGCTCGATCTTTTTTCTGTAATCCAGGTAAGCGGCTTTGGCTGCTGGGTCCAGGAGCAGCTTCTCCATCACTTTTCTCTTCTCAGGTTTGCTCTTTATTCTGCGAAAACCCGGGGATAGGTTGGAGAAGAAATCGTCATCCTCTGGCTTGACCACATCCCAGGGTGGGTTCATCACCACCAGGTCAAAGCCCCACTCCGTCTCTATAAAAGCATCCGGAAACTCATACTCCCAGTGAAAGGCTCGGAACTGCCGGGTCAGGCTTGCGTCTTCGGCCTCTGGATCGATGATGGATGCCACCTGCAGGTCCAGCAGCTCCTCCTGGGGCTTTGTCATCTGCCTCGCCCGCTCGTAGCCTTCCCTGCTCTGGCGTAACTCCTCTAGATTCAGGTCATGGGACTGGCTGACGCTATGAAAGAGGGCTTTGCCTGCCGCTTCAAGCTCTCCTGTCCACTGCCGCAGGCGGGTCTGCCGCTCCTCCTGCAGGCTGTTTCGCCATAGTCCCATGAGGCTGTCTCCGCAGCGCATGTGATGATCCAGGAAGGTAAGGGGCGTTCCAATTGTGAAGGACTCCAGCCACAAGGAGAGCTTGGCCAGCTCCACGGCCATGGGATTGATGTCCACGCCAAAGACGCAGCGCTTCATTACCATTCTCTTCAAGATGACGGCATCAGTGAGTTGATCGGCATCAAGCATTATGCCCCTATTGGCCTGCTCCTCCAGGACCATCCTTCTATCCTCTTCCACCTGGGTATTGAGGGGAGCATCCGGGTTCTCATGCAGAAGCGAGATGGCCCAGGAGGTTATCTCATTGGCGGCCGCCACCAGAAAATGACCGCTTCCCATTGCCGGGTCCACGACCTCCAATCCCAGGAGATCGTCGATGCTCTTCATCTCAAGATTTGGGTCGCTGCCCTTCAAGGCGCGGAGCTTTTCCATGTCCTGGCGAAAGAGCGCTTCTCGGCGCCGGAAATGAGGCTTGAGCCCCTCTTTGGCAAGAAATCTGACAATACCGTCTGGGGTGTAGTAGCTGCCGGTCCCTTTCCTAGCCAGTCCCCCTACGGTCAGGTAGATCTCGCCTGCAGGGATGAAGCTCTTGGGCTTGGCCTGCAGATCTGAGGCGAAGGTAGCATCAAGGATGGTCAGGCCGTTCTTGCCGGCACTATCCTTATAGACCATCAAATCGGTGGCAGCCTGCTTGACGGAATATTCGAGCAAGGCCTCATAGATAGAGCCGAGCTGCCGGACGCCCAGGTTCAAGTAGTCGATGCCGGTTCCCGAAGAGAGCATCAGGTCCTTAATGGCTGGGAGGAGATGGTCGTTGACGATCTTTTTGCCATCTACTTCATCTTCTGCAAATAGTTCTCCATCATACTCCGGCATCTGGGCGGCCGGGTTTCCGCAGTGGATCATGCGGAAAAGTGCCTGCAGCGACTCCCAGGCCTCTGTCCCAGAATGAACCTTCTCCAGAGCATTTAAGCGCGACCGCATATTTTCCAGGGAGACTGCACGATAATTTTCGTTTTGCATGGGCAGCAGCCCCCTGGCCTCGGCATAGAGTACGAATAGCAGCCTATACAGCAGCTTCAGCGCCGTTTTCTTGCCCTGCTCAAGGTCAGCTTCGCTGTAACGTCTTCTTTTATCGAAGACAAGCGTGCTCCTCACCAGATTGAGGAATAACTGATCGTTGAATACCTTGCTGCGCAAATCCTCTTCCAGGCCATGGCCTATTATGATGCTTCCTTCGTAGATGAGATCTATATCCGAAATCCCGCCCTTCCGGACAAACGATAACGCAGAGAATATTGCAGCCAAGAAAATCAGGCGCTGATCCGATGGATCCGATAATCCCTCCAGGTTCAGCTCGAAGAAGCTGGTACTCTCAGAGGGCGACTTCTTGCAGTATATCCTCCAAAGAGGGCCATTGCTCAAGAGTGCCCAGTTGAAATCCCGCAGCTTGGCAACCGCCTGGTAGCTGGGCGCAGCCATCTCTCCAGTCCTGAAATCCAAGGAGTCAACGGGAGCAAAGATGCAGCAGACGTCCAGCTCTTCGCCTTTAAAGTCAAGAGCGTATTCAGGATATCCGGAACTTGTCTTTTTATGGGCATTGAAGCCCAGGGCCTCCAAGATGCTCACTGCCTGCAGAGGATCCGAGAAGACACACTTATCAATTTTTGAAAAAAGATCTTGAGCCTCCTTGGAAAGATTGCGCCCTCGCTCAGACATCTTCTTTGTCAGACGCTCCTTTAAGAAGTAATTGGAAAATAGGCCCTTGTTTATGAAAATGGCTCCCACGGACCTCTCCAGAAGCTCTTTGGCCGCCTGAAGCGAGGCATGGGCCATCAAGTCGTCTGATTTAAGATCAAATTTTCGAAGAGCATTCGCCGCTTCATCATAGTCCTCGGACTTTCGCAGAAGCTTGAACAGAGGCTTTTCCCCCTTCCCCTTCCCGAATGTCTTTATCACTAAGACCGCGGCTTCTCCCAGATCGGCTAGGAGCATGAAGTTCTCGGCAGATATTCCAGAGCTCAATCTTCGTATCTCAGATTGCCTTGCGCTGGGGGCATAAATATGCCAGAAGGGAATTGCCAAGTCGGAGGTGAAGCACTTCCAGCTTGCAGGAATGGGCTTGGTTTTAGAAAAGGCAAAGGAGCAAGTTGACCTTTCGCTCTCAGCTACTTTCAGTGCCTCAAAAATTTTTTGAATAAACCTCTGTGCGAGCACGTCTGTCATATGATTAGGCGCCTCCTTCTGGAAGAGATTTTGTAATATCGTGGAGATAGAAGCGCACAAGGTCTGCTGCAAACCCAGATAGATAATAATCGACTCTCTTAAATACTATGCGGCGTTCGCTCATCCTTCCCATCCCTTCGACTTCTTCAATTCTGAATTATCTCTCGATATAGCTTTCGGTAGCTGCTATTTCCTTGACTTTAGCGGGAGGATGCTGTCATGAGCCCAACAAATCGTTCCGGGCTCTCTTCCTGAAGGGAAAACGGACGGTCATGCCCGGGGATTACAATATCCGCCATTTCTATAATCTTGTTCATGCTGGCCACGGCCAGGGCGCGATCGTAGTGCACTGCCGGAGGAACCCTCTTTTGGTAGTTGCCTAAAGTGGGCAGAGCGTCCCCCGCTATCACCACTCTTCTGGAGGTCGGTGCCATTCCATCCCCCGGCTGGATGGCGGCATCGACCACTACGGATATGCTGTCAGGGCTGTGGCCGGGAGTGGCCAGGGTCCAAACGCCGGGGGTGATCTCTTCCCCATCCTGGGGATATATCTTCATAGCCCGGGAAAACAGCCGGTTGTTGGCGCAGTGGTCGGGATGAGAATGGGTATTCACAATGAAGTCGATATCCGACTTCTCCAGCCCCAGATCGACCAGAGCCTTCAGTATCTCTTCCTCATCTCCCACCTGGCCGGTGTCCACTATGATCCACCCCCTCTCTGTCTTGATCAATGTCACTGAGGAGCGGGCATCCAGGATGTTGCCCGCTTGATCTCTTTCTATCGACCCCGATTTGAGGAGAAAGACCCTGGGCAGCATCTCGTCAGGTCTCATAGCTGAGCTCATTTCTCTGGGCGGATTCAAGTCAGGTAGAGCTTTTTCAGCTTCTCGTTCAGCCTTTCCACCTGTTTGGGTGCCGTGCCGATGTACTGATGGGGATCGAGCAGGGCGCTGATCTCCTCAGGCTTCAGGAAACTTCTGACCGTCTCGTTCTCCAGAAGGACATCCAAAAGCTCCCTTTTCTCCTCGAAGGCGGTCATGCTGCTCTGGCGCATGATCTCATGGGCCTGCTGGCGCCCCACTCCTTTTTTGGCCAGCTCCACCATCACG
>MVRK01000082.1 GCA_002067365.1 Methanosaeta sp. PtaU1.Bin060
GTGGGCCCGACGCGATTCGAACGCATGACCTCCGCCATGTCAAGGCGACGTCATAACCAGCTAGACCACGGGCCCGCAAGCAGATTTCCTGTATTCTGCTCGGAGATAAAGGCTTCGGTCTTGGGGTCCTGACCGAAGCGGCAGGGCAGCCCGAGCGGCTCGCCCTTGCCCTCTTAATTCATGTGTAGAAGACCTCCCTGTGGTACTCATCCAGCGCCTTGATGGTTATCTGGTCCTTCCCTGCCTTGAGGATCGCGTCCGCAGCAGCCTGCGCCGCCTGAATCGTCGTGATGTAGGGGACGTCGTAGTCCACTGCGCTGCGGCGAATCTGGTAGCCGTCCTTCACCGACTGCTTCGTCGTTGGCGTGTTGATGATCAGCTTGACCTCGCAGCGCTTCATGTAGTCCAGGACGTTCGGGCTGCCGTTATAGATCTTGTTCACCCTCTTGACAGGGATGCCCGACCTCTTCAGGTACTCCGCAGTGTTGTCTGTGGCGATGATATCGAGTCCCGCCTCAATGATCTTCTTCGCGGCGACGGCAACTGCAGCCTTGTCGTCATCCCTCACAGAGATGAAGACCAGCCCCTTCAGGGGCAGAGAGTTGTCCGCTGAGAGCTCTGCCTTGAAGAAGGCGAGTCCCAGGTTGTAGTCTATGCCCATTACCTCCCCCGTAGACCTCATCTCCGGCCCGAGGAGGACGTCCGCGCCCGGCAGCCTGTCGAAGGGCAGCAAAACCTCCTTGACTGAGACATAGGGCGTCTTCGGCTCCCTCGTGAACCCCTGCTCCTTCAGGGAGTGCCCGATCATCACATTCGCCGCGATCTTGGCGAGGGGCAGGCCCACCGCCTTGGAGACGAAGGGAATTGTGCGGCTGGATCTCGGGTTTGCCTCCAGGATGTAAACAGTCCCGTCCTTGTAGGCCATCTGCAGGTTCACTATCCCCTTGACCTGCAGGGCAAGCGCTATGCGCCTCACATAGTCCCTCACGACCTCTAAAACTACACCGGGCAGCGTCTGGGGCGGGATCATGCAGGCGCTGTCTCCCGAGTGAATTCCAGCCTCCTCGATGTGCTCCATGATAGCGCCAATCAGGACATCTGTCCCGTCGCTGACAGCATCCACGTCTATCTCGACTGCGTTTTGCAGGAAGTCATCGATAAGCACAGGATGCTCATGGGAGACGCGCACCGCCTCGCGCATGTAGACATCGAGGCCCGCCTCGTCATAGACGATCTCCATCGCGCGACCCCCCAGAACATAGCTCGGCCTGACAAGCACAGGGTAGCCGATCCGCGCGGCGACGCTCTTTGCCTCCTCCGGGGAGAAGGCTATGCCGGCCTCGGGCTGGGGGATGTTCAGCTTCTTCATCAGCAGGTTGAACCTCTCCCTGTCCTCGGCCAGGTCTATGCTGTCGGGCGATGTGCCGAGGATCCTCGTCTCCAGGCCCCTGCGGGCAATCTCCTTCTCAAGGGGGATGGCCAGGTTTATGGCCGTCTGGCCCCCGAACTGCACCATGACTCCATAGGGCCGCTCCTTCTCGATGATGTTCATGACGTCTTCCAAGGTCACAGGCTCGAAGAAGAGCCTGTCCGAGGTATCATAGTCGGTGGATACAGTCTCAGGGTTGTTGTTGACTATGTGGGCCTCGATGCCCTTCTCTCGCAGGGCCATGACAGCATGAACAGTGCAGTAGTCAAACTCGATCCCCTGGCCGATCCTGATCGGCCCAGAGCCGAGGATCAGGACCTTCTTGCGGTCTGAGGGCTTCAGCTCGCACTCTGTATCATAGGATGAGTAGTAGTAGGGCGTCTTCGCCTCGAACTCCGCTGCGCAGGTGTCCACCATCTTGTAGGTCGGGATGATGCCCTGGGCGAGGCGCAGGTCGGTTATCTCCTCCCTCGTCATATCTCTTATCCGCGCTATCTGCTCGTCGGTGAAGCCTGCGCGCTTGGCCTTCCTGAGCGTCTCGGGATTCAGCTCCCTTTGCACCTCTTTCTCGACAGCGATGATATTCTCGATCCTGTAGAGGAAGTAGGGCTCAATGCCAGTGAGCTTCGAGATCTCCTCGGAGGATACGCCCCTCTTGAGGGCTATGTAGATGGCAAACAGCCTCTCGTCTGTGGGCGTCTTGAGAAGGTTCACTATCTCCTCATCCGACCAGGTCGTGTACTTTCCAGCATACCCGAAATCCTTGTCGATATCAAGAGAGCGCACAGCCTTCATCAGAGACTCCTCATAGCTTCGCCCGATGGCCATGACCTCGCCAGTCGACTTCATCGCTGTCGTGAGGGTCTTGTCAGCCTTGACGAACTTGTCGAAGGGCCAGCGCGGAATCTTTGTCACTACGTAGTCCACAGTGGGCTCGAAGGAGGCAGGCGTCTCCTTGGTCACATCGTTCCTGATCTCGTCAAGAGTCATTCCTATGGCGATCTTGGCAGTGACGCGGGCGATGGGGTAGCCCGTCGCCTTCGATGCCAGAGCCGAGGAGCGGGAGACGCGCGGGTTGACCTCTATGACGCGGTAATCGCCACCCTTTACGGCGAACTGGATGTTGCAGCCGCCCTCGATCTTCAGGGCGCGGATGATATTGATCGCTGCGCTGCGCAGCATCTGGATCTCCTGGTCCGTCAGGGTCTGGATCGGTGTGACGACGATCGACTCGCCTGTGTGAATCCCCATCGGGTCCATGTTCTCCATGTTGCAGATGGTGATGCAGGTGTTGTTCTTGTCCCTCATCACCTCGTACTCGAGCTCAATCCAGCCCTCGACGCTCTCCTCCAGGAGCACCTGGTGGATGCGGGACTTCTTCAGCCCCAGCTCGCAGATCTTGACCAGCTCCTCACGGGTGTGGGCCATTCCTCCGCCTGAGCCGCCCAGGGTGTAGGCGGGACGAACTACGAGCGGCAGCCCCAGCTCCTCCATGGCGGCCAGCGCCTCGTCCATGCTGTTCACGGCCATGCTCTTCGGGACAGGCTCGCCGACGCGCTGCATCGCCTTCTTGAAGAGGTCTCTGTCCTCTGCATCCCGGATGGACTGAACAGAGGTCCCCAGGACCTCGACATTGTATTTATCCAGCACGCCCATCTCGGCAAGCTCGCTCGTGATGTTGAGGCCTGTCTGGCCTCCTATGCCAGCGATGATGCCGTCGGGCCTCTCCTTCTCTATGATCTTGGCCACAATCTCGGGCACCAGGGGCTCGATGTAGACCTTGTCCGCCATGTCCGGGTCGGTCATGATGGTGGCGGGGTTTGAGTTGACGAGGACGACCTCGATGCCCTCCTCGCGTAGCGACTTGCATGCCTGGGAGCCGGAGAAATCGAACTCTGCAGCCTGGCCGATCTGGATGGGGCCTGAGCCGATGAGAAGAACCTTGTGTATGTCGGTGCGCTTGGGCATGGCTAGCACCTCCCGCCAGCAGGAACCTTGCTCTTTGTCATGCGATGGACCGCTGAGAAGAAGGGGTCTTCGGTGCAGAGCGGTCCGGGGTGGGCCTCAGGATGGTACTGAACCGCCAGGATCTCCAGGCTCTTGCTCCTTATGCCCTCGACAGTCCCGTCGTTGGCATTGACCTGGGTGATCTCAAGGCCTGTGCCCTCCACAGAGTCAGGAACCACGGCGAAGTTGTGGTTCTGGCTTGTGATGTAGACTATCTTCTTTTCAAGGTCTTTCACAGGCTGGTTGCCTCCATGATGGCCGAACTTGAGCTTGAATGTCCGAGCGCCTAGGGCGAGAGAGATGATCTGGTGGCCGAGACATATTCCGAAGATGGGGATCTCGCCAGAGAAGTGCTTGACAGCCTCGATGGCGGCATATGCCCTCTCGGGATCGCCTGGGCCGTTGGAGAGGAAGAGCGCATCGGGCTTCGCAGCCTCGATCTCCGATGTGCTGGCGTGGGCTGGCAGCACCTGGATCTCATAGCCGCGCGCTTCGAGGCTCTTCAGGATGTTCCTCTTGATCCCGAGGTCGAGCATCGCAATCCTTGGGCCTCGCCCTGGAATGCGATAGGGGCCCTTGCATGTCACATCTCCCAGCAGGTCCTGCGCGGAGATGTCCGGCTGGGATCTCGCCATCTGAACTACATCGATCCCCGAGACATCTTCTCGTTCGCCCACGGCCAGGGTGGCCCTCATCACGCCCTTCGTCCTGACCTTGAGGGTGAGCATGCGGGTGTCGATGCCGCATATTCCCGGCTTGCCCTCGTCGATCAGGAACTGATCGAGCGACCTGCCTGAGCGGTAGTGGGTCGGACGATCCCAGTACTCTCTGCTTACCATCGCCTTGGGCCACATCTTGTCGGACTGAAAATTATCGCCTGAGACGCCGTAGTTGCCCTGCAGAGGATATGTGAACATCAGCATCTGTCCGTGGTAGGAGGGGTCCGTCAGCGCCTCCTCATAGCCGGACATGATGGTGGTGAAGACCAGCTCACCGGAGACGGTGCCGCTCGCACCAAAACCGGTACCCACCACCCTTGTTCCATCTTCTAACCCTAAGACCCCAATCATAGTATCGGCAAAACAAGACGCTAAGTCACCTAAATACATTTCGATGCCGAGCTGCAATCGCCGATTTTGCAGAGGATTGTCAATTATGTCCATTAACATTGGGGGTCTCATTCGGATAGATCTGTTCAAAGATAATGCACTATCAGGGGCAGCATCAGCACTCCCATAGCATGCGTCCTTCGAATTCCGGCGACAGGCGCCACCAGCCCCACCACAGTGGACAAGAAGAAGACGAAGAGCCCAAAGGGTCCTGCGATGGTGAGGGTCATGGCTGTCAGAAACGCCAGAACGCCGAGGCACAGCAGCCTGTAGTTCAGCCGCGAGATCACCTTGGCCGCGGCTCGCGCCGAGGCGATGGCGGCGACATAGGATGCTATGGCGACTGCTATTATCATTATCATCATCTGCACCAAAATGTTCTGGTCTAAAGCCATGAGCTGCTGGATTGCCGCTGCCGCTCCGCTGCGAGGCTTGCCGATCACGTAGAGCGCCACAAGCGAGAAGAGGGCGTTGGCAGTGTTCACCCCTGCGATGGAGACCAGAAACTCCTCCGCGGACGAGGGCGAGCCCAGGCGCGCTGTGATCGCGGCGACTGTGGGCGAGACTCCAGGTATCCAGGCCACGACAGAGCCTCCGAGGCTTCCTGAGAAGACCGACCTTGCCAGAGCGCCGAGAGGCACTTTGATCTGCGTCTCCTCTTGCACTGGTATCTCAGTCTTCGTCGAGAGGCTCAGTATCAGCGAGGATGCTCCGAAGATGCCCGAGAGAAGAGGCTGAAGCACCTGGGGCTCGAGGCCCAGGGGCGAGACGAGCAGCTCCTCGCGGCTGAAGGCGAAGATCCCCAGCAGGCCGCTTGTCAGAAAGAGCAGGGCTGCGATGGCCTTGTACTTGAGATGAGCTAGCGAGCCCTGACCTTCGATCTGCGGGCCGCGCTCGGACTTTATCATGAGCAGGGCTATTAGCAACAACACGACCCCAGCGTACTTCATGAGATGATCGTAGTAGCTGGAGAATGCCCATGAGAGGGGATAGACCAGGAGCATGGCCACCACTATGGATCCGGCGCTGCCCAACGCAGAGAGGCGGACAGCCTCGATGCCCCGCCCCTCCAGCATCAGCCTCTGGCCCGGCAGAACCGTCAGGGCTGCCTCAGACTCAGGAGCGCCCAGAAAGATGGCTGGAATCGCATCGAAGAAGGTCTGGGAGATGCTGGCAGCCAGGATGATCGAGGCCATCTGAAAGGGGGTGATGCCCTGAGCGAGGAGCTGCGGCGAGAGCGCCAGGAGCATGGCCGCGAAGTTGTTCAGGTGCAGACCTGGAACAAGGCCGCTAAGGACGCCGAGAAAGAAGCCTAGAGCAATGCAGAACGCGAGGACTAGGTCGAACATACAGCTTCAATCAACTTAAAAAGACTGGCACATAGTATATTAATATCTTACTTTAGTTTCTGACTTAACATGATTTCGGTGCCGCTATCGCCTTATTCTGGGCCCGAAATTCGTTTTCGGAGAATAAAAGACGCAGAAAAGAAAAGGATAGAGACGCTAGGGCGGGCCCTAGCAGTCTATGCCGTCACACGCGAGGGCGATCCTCTCAGGCACTGGGTTTTCATGGAATTTGATGGTCTTCTCTGCCTCGAACTTTCCTGTGAACATCTCGTGAGCCTTTATGTCCTTGTAGAAGATCCTGTGCCACTTCGCGTCGGTGCCCCACGTTCCATTGAATGTGTTCTTGGTCTCGATGCCGACCAGATGTGCTGGGTTGTAGGTCTCCACTCCTGTATTCGGATCCCTGGATGTCATGAGCTCCTCGACCCGACTTGTATTTCTTCCAGCTTTCTTGAGCTCGCCTATGAGGTTCTCAGAGCTGATGTTGTCCTTCTGCTGGTAAGGCGTCGTGGAGGAGAAGTAGGCAGTCTCGTCCTTCTCCATCTGGTTGACGGAGAACATCTCCTGAACATCAGCGCCGATGCCTCCATAGAACTCCTTGGAGTGCAGGAACTTTCCGCCAGTGAGCGGCGTCTCTCCTGAGTATGTCAGCTTGGTGTTCTCGAAGAGGTTCAGGTTGGACTTATTGCCTCCATTGACGGAGGAGACGTTCCTCTTGAGCTTGTCGGCGTCCTGCGAGTATGCCTGCTCCGAATTAAGCTCGAAGTCACCGTCTCCCGCCATGGTGTTGTAGTACTCAAGGGCGATCTTCTTGTCGATGATCGATGTGCTGACATCGACTATTCCCGAGCCGGAGACCTTTTGATTCTCGCAGAACTGCTCGTACTGGATGGGCGGCACAAGCGGTGGTGTCGCCGATCCGCTACCGCAGAGGCCGATGAGGGCCAATGCTATTACAAAAACCACTAACGCTACTCCCTTCATCTTGGATTCACCCCTTTGATCTTATAATCCTGAAAGCCGCCTCAAACCCGAGGGCTGAAGCATGCTCATACCTATACTTTTACAGTAGTATTATATAAGTCTAACTGTATTTTGCTAAGGTTATCTAGCGACCCTCCATCTTTCAATCTCTCTGCATTTAATCCAAAAAATTTTTAACATATAATCCAGCATCGCGATTTTTTGAGGCTGAGGGTATGCTCCTGATCGCATGCTGCTGTTACAGCTTTGCTGAAGAGCGCGACAAAAAAATGAACGACCTAAAAAAAGAGAACGAGAGGATCAAGCCGATCTAGCGAATTCGTTCAGCCTGTTTGTGAAATCGCTGCACGCTCCGCTCGAGCACGGGCTGGCGAA
>MVRK01000083.1 GCA_002067365.1 Methanosaeta sp. PtaU1.Bin060
AGGCGCATCAGCTGCTCGGGATGAAAGAGCAGCCTGACCACATTCAGTGCGTGCTCCGCGGCCCGGCGCTGTGCCAGCCAGGCGAGAGTCTTTTCGTCCGGGGCCTCGTCCTCGTGAACGAAGACCTCGATGATGTGCCTGTTGGTCATGAGCTGGGCCATGATCAGGCCAGAGGATGCCTCATGAGCGCACATCTTATCCTGCGCTGCTGGCCCCGGCATTCCGAGGGCCATGACGATCTCGCACCTCTCCTCCTCCAGGAGCTTCTTCGCGGCCACGGGCAGGTCCTTGATGCCGGGCACTGTGCTGCGGACGATCTCCACAGAGGCCTCATTCTTGAGGGCGCTTATTGCGGCTTTGGCCATGTCGTAGCGGGCAAAGGTGGTATCGGCGATGCCAACTTTCATGAGCCCTAAATTGCACAAGAAAGGGTTTAGCGTTGTCGGTCTGTGGTTCACAGAACCTCGGAAAACTTCGCTGCTCCCCCGGCGCTCATCTGAGGAGCGCAGGAGCATGGCTCATGAGAGGGCTGCAGGACTGTGTCCCATCAGGAACCACTCCTTCGAAAGACTTAAATCATCTTCTCGCGCTTGGACATAATGATCAAAAATGTACATAGCCCGAACAGATAAGGTATCATGCGCAGGTTATGCCGTTCGCTAGATTGCGAATCTGAGATGCGAGAAGTTGCAGCCGTCGCATTCACATGTCAAGATGAAAAGGAGATGCAGTAACCCTTGTAGATCGAAATGAGATGTGATATAGCAATGTACAGAAATGCTGAGTGGGAACGGCTGGCGCTTGGTCCTGTCTTTTCAGAGTTTAAGCCATTTGAATCGCTATCTGTGCCAGCGAGGTCTTTTTTTGATCATCGAATAAGGACGGTTCGTTATGATGGATATCAAGCATGGGGCTCAGCGATTAAAGGAGACAGTTTGTTTGGTCTTTGATTAATAGAAATAATACAATAATTTATGGCTGCATAGACCGGCGTCAAACAATGGCGTCCAGCACCACGAGGGCGAGAGTCTGGAGACGTAGAAGATGAATTACATCGTATTGCTGAAGCAGGTGCCGGATATAAAAAACATCCCGGAGGACGCATGGGACTGGGAAAAAGGGATCCTCAGAAGAGGTCTTCTGGAGAACGTCTGCAATGAGCTGGACAGGCAGGCGGTCGCTTTTGCAGTCGCCCTGCGCAGCGTGCTGCCCGGCCAGATAATCGGCCTCACCATGGGACCGCCTTTCGCCGGCGCGGTTTTGAAATATGCGCTCTCTGTGGGTGCCGACACCGGCGTGCTGCTCACCGACAGAAAGCTGGGGGGAGCCGATACCGCAGCGACCGCCTATCCTCTGGCTTACGCCATCAGAAAAATAGAAGAGGACATATTCAAAGGCGACAGGAACTACATCATCATCAGTGGGATGCAGTCGGTGGACGGCGACACCGCCCAGGTGCCGCCGCAGGTTGCCGAGGACCTCGGGATAGCCCACATCGCATATGCCACTTCCTTCAGCATCGACAGAGATGATCATCTGCAGGTTGTCCGGATCTCAAGACGTGGAACTCAGATCGTCTCTCCTCTGGAATATCCCTGCATGATAACTGTCACCAACTGGACCCTTCCGCCAAACGCCACCTTCGAGAGGACAAGATGGGCTAATTCCCAGAGGCTCATCCAGTGGAGCGCATCTGACGTCGTCAGCGACGACTCACGCATAGGCCTCGCGGGTTCACGCACCACGGTTTTTAAAATATTCTCACCCAGAGATGCGAAAACGAGGAGATGCATCTTCGAATCCGATTTGACCAAGCTGGTCGGCCTGGTAAGGGACGCATATAGCAGCAAATCGAAATCAAGGGGCCAAGAGACCGCAAAAGCCTCGTATCAGCTCCCCGCTGGCAAGAATCCGACATACACAGGAGAGGTGTGGGTCTTCGCAGAACGAGATGGCGGCGAGATAGATCATGCATCTCTTGAATTGCTGGGGAAAGCACGCGAGCTGGCAGCCCAGGTCGATGCAGAAGTCGGAGCAGTGCTGGTTGGAGAAGACGGCCTGAAGCTGAGTCGCAGCCTGATCTCATATGGTGCCGACAAGGTTTACATGATAACAGGCGAGAGGCTTCGAGATTTCCTGCCGGTCCCATATTCGAGGGCCGTCTCTGAACTCGTGAAAGAGCATAAGCCGCAGATAATGTTGTTCAGCGCAACGCCGCTTGGCAGAGAACTGGCACCAAGAGTCGCCTACAGGACGGACTCGGGACTGACAGCCGACTGCACCGCCCTGGACATTGTGGATTACAAGAAGGCCGGGCAGGAGAGCACTGCGATCCTGAGGCAGACCCGGCCCGCATTGGGCGGAAACATCATGGCCTCGATAATCACCCAGAGCTCAGAGGTGCAGATGTCCACAGTCAGGCCAGGCGTGATGCAGGCTTTAGAGCCCGATGAAAAGAGGACGGGTGCCGTGATCAAATACGAGCCAAGGCTTAGTGATGCCGATTTCACAGTGAAGATAATATCATCTGAAGAATCCCCGGCCACATCGGAGTTGAAAGATGCCCCCATAATCGTATCCGGTGGTGGGGGCTGCAGGACAAGAGAGGGCTTCATGAGCTGCATACCAGCATTGGCCGACAGCCTGGGCCGAGTCCTCAAAGAGAAGGCGATGGTAGGAGCTTCACGCGTTGCTGTCGAACTGGGATTCACAGACAGAAGCCATCAGGTGGGGCAGACAGGCCAGACTGTAAAACCGAGATTGTATGTCGCCGTCGGCATCTCCGGAGCAGTGCAACACGTCAGCGGGATGCAGAACTCGGGAATCGTGCTGGCGATCAATAAAGATCCCAATGCCAATATCTTCAAGACTGCCGATTTCGGCATAGTTGGCGACTTCGAGGAAGTTGTCCCAAAGCTCATAGCGGCATTGAATTCATGCGGTGCATCGCCATGAACGAACTGACGAAGCTGGATATACTTTTCATAGGCGCTGGCCCTGCCTGCCTGGCAGGAGCAATCAAATTAAAGCAGCTGCTCAATCAAAGAGGCATAAACCAATCAGTCGCAGTCATCGAAAAGGCTGAGAAGGTCGGGCAGCACCATCTATCAGGAGCAATTTTTGAGGCCAGGGTGCTGGATGAGCTATTGCCTGGATGGCAGAAGAGGGAAGAAGACAGCTTCATCAAGAGGTTGCTGGCCAGCCGGATAATAAGAGATGAGCTTTATTTCCTGAAAAATAAAAACACGGCATTTCGAATCCCTGATTTCGTCATTCCGTCATCCCTGCAGAACAAAAATGCCTATGCAGTATCCATCAGCGAGCTCGTTAACTGGCTCTCTGAGATCGCTCTCAAGCTCGGTGTCGAAATATATACAGGTTTTGCGGCCAAAGAGCTTCTCATCGAGGACGAGAGGGTCAGAGGCATCAAGCTGGGGGATAAGGGTTTGGACAAAGAAAGACGCCCTCTCTCCAACTATGTGCCCGGCGAGACTATCGAGGCCAATGTAACAGTCCTAGGCGAAGGGTCGGCAGGGCTGCTGGCAGAGAGCGCCGTGAAGAGGTTCGGACTCGACGCAAAGAAAAATCCCCAGATTTATTCCATGGGCGTGAAGGAGATCATCAGGCTGCCCGAGAATAATCCTTTCGGGTCCAACCGCGTGATGCACACCCTCGGTTATCCTCTGCCTTCCGATGTCTACGGTGCCGGCTCGATCTACAGCATGAGGGACAATCTCGTGGCGGTGGCCCTGGTGACGGCGCTAGATTGGCGATACGCCGATCTGTGCCCCCAGAAGGAGCTGCAGCGCTTCAAGTCCCACAGGATGATAAAGAACTTGCTTGAGGGAGGCGAGGTGGTGGCCTATGGTGCCAAGACATTTCCCGAAGGCGGCTTATATTCTGTCCCGCAGCTGGTGGCGGACGGCGTCATGATCGTGGGGGATGCTGCAGGCCTGACAAATGCGAAGAAGCGAAAAGGGCTTCATTACGCCATCAAGTCAGGAATCGCTGCTGGCGAGGCCATCTTCCAGGCGATAGAGAAGCAGGATTTCACAGCGCAGTCTTTGAAGAGATATCATGATATCTTGAACGGCAGTTTCGTGATGAAAGAGCTGTATTCATCCCGCAACTACAGGCAGGTTTTTTCGAGGACAGGGCGTGCGGGCTATTATTTGGGTGGACCCTTGTCTCTTTTCCAATCATGGATACCAACCATGCTCACCACAAGACCCGATCATGAGCGCATGCAAAGGGCGCAGCTCAAGAGGGGGTCTGTCGATGGCATCGATAGATCGACGGCAGTAAGCCTCTCAGGGACGACACACAGAGAGGACGAGCCATCTCATATCACTCTTCGCGACGAAAGCCAGTGCGAGAGCTGCAGCAAATACTTCGGGTGCCATCCGTGTGCCTCCTTTTGCCCGGCAGAGGTGTATAAGTTCGAGGGCGAGAGGCTTGTTCTGAGCCCATCCAACTGCCTGCACTGCCAGACGTGCCGTCTGAAGTGTCCGCTGCAGATGATCAGATGGGAGGTTCCAGAGGGTGGAGGCGGACCCAGGTACAAGATAATGTGAGAGCATAGAGGCTCTCTCCAGGCCACTCCCAGGCCTTTTACGAGTCCTGCCACTGGTCCAGGGTCGCCTGGAAAGCCCTGCAAGATGCCAGGCCGTCCAGGTCCAGATCGAGGCCGTCGTATCCGAGTATGGCCCTCATGTTGTGCTCTCTCCCAAGCCACTCTATCTGACTGTTATCTCTGCATTCTTGTGGCCCTCGGGGGCGTAGATGGGTATATCCGTCTCGATCTTCGCAGGTTCCAGGATGAGGAAGGCATGATCCGGGTGAAGGTGGGCGATGAAGATCGCCTCTGGTCGGATGCCTAGGAACTCCCTCTCCCCGATATCGAAGAGAATCGCCTGATCGACGAGAACCCCTGAGTGCTTTATGTGCCCTGCTGCCGACTCCTTCACCTCGCCGCGGGTGCCCAGGATGGTGATCTTCATCCGTCTATCTCGAGGCAGATACTATCTTCTTCAATGGCATCACCACTCCATTTGGATCGGAATCATTTCAGGCGTGTATATTCATATCATCACTATGATCCTGAAGGATTTAGGGTTTTTCGAGCAGACCAGATATTCATCTTTAAAATTTTTCATGTTATTAAATATCACAGAATTATTAATGGAAAAATGTGACTATAGCAAAACACGCTTATAATAAGAGGCACCCATATTAATACATCTTAAAAGGTTTAAGTGATATCTATGGACACCTCTATTAATGGTAGTAACAGATCTGTATTTTTGATAACGAGGGTGCTCTTCATCCTGCTGGGAATCATCGCCCTCTTATGGAGCGAGACCGTCCTTGAAGTATTCATCTACTTCTTTGCAGCCTTCGCCATCATCGGCTCCCTTGGAACCATTGCCGTGGCGATATCCTACAGCAAGGAGCAGCTTCCGGCCCCCAGATGGACGATCCTGCTCCTGGGAATCCTCGGCATCATCATCGGCGCTGCCACTGCGATCGCTCCAGCCTTTATGACTGTGGCCGTCGTATACTTCATAGGGGCCTGGGCACTCGTCACGGGCGTCAGCGATCTGATCCATGCTTTCACCCGCACCCACGCAGGCAACCTGCGTCTGATGCTGGTGCTCTCAGGAATGATATCGGTGATCTTCGGATTGCTCGTGCTGTTCTATCCGCCACTGCTCACAGCCGTACTTCTGGTGCAGGTCTTTGGGATATATGCCATCATCATCGGCCTCCTGGGAGTGGGATATGGCATGTCCGCTAAATCGTAAGCTGCGATGCCCGGAAAAGCAGCTTAAACTTATTTTTTAACCCTATTTTTCCTGAACCTTCGACTGCCCTCTGCCCAGATATGTCTTTATGGCGTCTCCTGATTCAATGCTGGAGGAACTACGAACCTGACGAGAAGCCCCGAGAGGATATAAAATATACCGAGGTAAAGAAAGACGGGGAGGAAATCGTCCCCAGTCGCGTCCAGGAGGTACCCAGCAAGCGTCGGCCCAAGCGGCCCGGCCACAAAGCCATAGGCTGCGAAGGCGAGGCCGAAGATGGCACCGAAGTGCTTCAGGCCGAAGCAGTCCGCCACAAGAGGAGCTGAGACAGCAAAGAGTGTTCCAAAAGCAAACCCCACGACCGATGCCAGAATGGCAGAGGCGAATAGGCTGTCCGCCCACGGAAGAGCGAAGTAGGCTAGCCCTGCTGCAAAGAAGGCCATGCTCATGATCCTGTTGCGGCCGATCAGGTCGGAGAAATACCCGCTGAAGAGGCGACCGACACCGTTGGTGAGGTTGAAGGCCATGAGTATGAGGATCGCTGACTCGAGGGCATAGCCCCTGGAGAGCCCCCAGGCTGTGGAGAGGGTCACCATAGTCACTCCTGCAGCGCCCGCGAGTGCCCATGTGATCCATAGAAACCAGAAGCTGCGGGTGTGAAGGCTCTCCCCCACAGTGAGGGACCTCTTCCACAGCTCCCATCCAGGAGGGCTCGAGCAGTCATCGCGATCTGCGGGGGGGCGACCTTCTGCGGGGATCGCCCGAGCCTCCTCCGAATCCCTGCCAAAGGAGAAGTAGGCCCCGAGGAGGCCGAAGGCCAGCGCCAGGAAAGCGATGGTGAGGTTCATGCGCTCGTACCCCAGACTAGTCAGCATCCTGTCGAAAAGGGGAGACATGACGGCTGCCGATAGCCCGAAGACCATGCTGACGAAGCCCGAGACGAGCCCTTTTCTCTCGGGATACCATCTCTGTGCAGTGGTCAGAGCCGGGATGTAAACGAAGCAGGTCGAGAGGCCCGTGAGAAATGCCCAGACGTAGATCACGACAATGCTCTTGGCATACGCGACGAGGAGGACGCAAAGGCCGCAAAGCACAACGCCAAGAGTGATCATCCTCCTAGTTCCGTAGAGCTCCTGCCAGCGCCCGACAAGGAACATGAAGATGCCGACTGCAGCGAGCATGAAGAATATGGTGTTCCCTATGGTCCCGCGCCCGACGTGAAACATCTCCTGCCAGACAGAAGCCATCACTCCGGGAAAGCCGAAGTTGAGAGCGCCCGGCCAGAAGACCGCCACTGAGCAGCCGATGACTGCGATCATGGCCCTGGTGTTGCGGGGCATAGGATGGCTCTGCGATGGTTGCGGCATCGAAACGACCTCTCGTGCTCCTAGTCCTTTAATCCTGCGGAGCCCTCTGGAATCGTTTTTCGATGGGCTGGGGGGAACCGAAAGCTTTATATTCGATGATAATCGTAGTATACTTCGTCTGATGTCGATCATGTCAGACAGACCCAAAGAACGCCTATACTGTAAAGTTTGGAGGATTAAGTGTTCCATTTCGAAGAGAATTTCACCTTTCAGGATGCCATGAGCATCCCAGCACCAAAAAGATTTGGATTGTGGGACCTTCCTGCCGGGCCCGGGGCTGGCCCCGACATGCCCAAGAAGAGAAGGCCACTGATACCCTGAAGGAATGCGGTCCGGACGCACTCTCTCGCGCCCGGATCTCTCAAGATCTTATCTTGTATATCGGCACGATTGTTATATAACTATTATTGCTATCATTATTTCCGAGCAGCGTGAAAGCCCTCGCCGAAGCCCTTTTGCTGACAAAACAATCGGCGTCTTTTGACCAACCAATCGGCGCGCCGTGGGAATATTTAAGTATTAGTTGTCAGGTAAGTTCGTCACGAATGATGGTCGTATCGCCTTGATACAGAGATAAATATAACGAGGAGGAAATGAGATGGCGTTCTACACATTGGGCCTCACCTTTAACCTTGTGATATTCCTAACAGTTATTGTACTCGCTGTTTGGATATATGGTATATATTTCAACTTTAAGAAATGGGGCCTCGGATCCACCGGCTACCACGACCAGCTGCGGAACAGCTTCTGGCTCTTCATTGCCACCTGGATTCATGAGGCATTTAAGGACGGCATATGGGTATTTTTGAGGACTGCGATTCTTGATGTCCTTCTTCTCCGAAGGACTCTCGCCCGAAGCCCGGTGCGATGGGTCATGCACATGTGCATGTTTTATGGATTCCTCACTCTTGCGGCCCTCTCAGGCCTCGGCCTCATGATCGATATCGTTGAGCACTTCAACATTCTCGGTCTGGCTGAGCCAGCAGAGGTTGCCAAGGAAGTCCTGTCGCTGCCCTTCGATCTCTTCGGATATCTGCTCCTCATAGGTGCCACAATCGCCATATCGAGGAGGATCCTGCTCAAGTTCGTGAGGGACAACACCACGGCTTATGATGCTTTTCTCATCGGTTCTGTATTCTTGATCACCATCACAGGATTCTATGCAGAGTGGCTGCGCGGCAATGCGTTCCTCGTCGGAAATGCCTTTGGAGACGCCGTCTACGCACCGCACTTTGCTCTGATTCACACCATCCTGGCCCTCGGGCTCTTCTGCCTCGTCCTGCCCTGGTCCAAGTACATCCACGTGATCGCGACGCCGATGACGCTTCTCGCCAACAGAGGAGGAGAGTAAAATGGCAGATGATAAAGGCTCCAAGCCCTTGCTGACAGGCTACATGCTGTCCACGCAGCTCATGGAGATCGATGGCTGCAATAGATGCCAGGAGTGCATGAAATGGTGTCCGACCTTCGCTGTGAGACCCGATAGGCCGGGAATCACACCGATGTACAAGAACGCGAAGTGGAGAGAGCTCATGGCGAAGAACTACAGCCTGAGGGCGAAGATCTTCGGAGGCAAGCCGCTCAATGAAGATGAGATGAAGCTCTTCACAGAGGATGTCTATTACTGCACCACATGCGGCGTCTGCGGAACAGTTTGCGAGGCTGGAATAAAGACTGTAGAGCTCTGGGAGGCCATGCGACCCAACCTGGTGGACCGCGGCAACGGACCATACGGAAAGCAATCATTCTTCCCCAAGCTCGTAAAAGCCGACAGAAATCCGTACCAGGCCAAGCAGGAAGATAGGCTGTGCTGGGTTCCCAAGGATGCCAAGGTGAACGAGTCCGGCGATATTGTATACTTCGCAGGCTGCACAGCGGCATACAGACAGCAAGCCCTCGGAGTCGCCACAGTGAGGATCCTGAATAAGCTCAATGTGGAATTCGCGATGCTGGGCAAGGATGAGTGGTGCTGCGCTTCTGCTATGGTGAGGACCGGCCAGAGGGAGGTCATGGCAGAGCATGCAGTGCATAACGTCGATGCCCTCAAAGACGCAGGCGCGAAGAATGTGCTCTTTGCCTGTGCAGGATGTCTAAGAAATGCGGCCATTGACTGGCCCTTGTGGTATGAGGGCTACATACCATACGAGACGATGCCCCTCTCCGTCTTCCTGAGGGAGAAGATCAGAAAGGGCGAGGTAGAGTACAAGATTCCTCTGAACTATACTGTCACCTACCATGATCCATGTCACAACGGCCGGCACCTGATGCATCTCAAGGGAGAGGACTGGGCCTTCGAGGCTTCTCGTGACTGCCTCCAGTCCATTCCTGGGGTGAAGTTCAAAGATATGATAAGAAATAGGGCATTGCAGAGATGCTGCGGCGCAGGAGGCGGCGTCAAGGCCGGCATTCCCGACCTGGCTCTGGACATGGCCAAGGCCAGAGTATTGGATGGCGAGGAGATCAAGGCAGACGTCATTGCGTCCACCTGTCCATTCTGCAGAAGGAACATCATGGACGGCAGGAATGATGCCAAGTCCAGCATAAAGGTCTTGGATGTCGTGGAGCTGATGGCAGCATCGATGGGCCTTGATACAACGATACCTGAGAATCCGTACACCAAGTTCCAGGAGCAGGATGTCCTGGTCTGCGGACCGACGACCTGCGAGGTGGAGACGGTAGAGCGCAAGGCGCCCGGAAAGGATCTGGTGGGCGAGGCCCACTAGATCAGATCGAAAAGGATGCGCGGGATATCCCAAAGCATCCTTTTGAATCCTCTTTTTTCCTTTATCTGACACCATTTTCCAAATCTGTAGATCTTCCCCGCAGAAAACTGTCTTCCAGGCAGTATCGTCTTGGTCCTACGATCTTCCTGCGAGCGATCACTCGACTGGCATCCTCAGCAAACGAAGGAAAAACAGATAAATCGAGCAGGAGCCCGATATGGCCTGGCTGTGGATCGTCAAGACGGTGCCAAACTTCAAAAAAAGTGCCTGGGGGAGTATCGCCCCACCAGGTTACAACAGCCTTTTGAGCCGACGAATTCGTCAAAAAGTCAATTCATCTGCTCAAAGAGGCATCTTCGGCCAGGGAGAGTATCTCGTAGCTGTCCTTGTGCGGGTTGATCAGCAGCCCCTCGGCGATCTCCTTTGCAGCACGCTCCTTGTCATCTCCCTTGAGGTACAGCTTCCAGATGGTCGCCTTCTTTACAGACATCACATTCTTGAAGCCGAGCCTGTTCCTGAGCCTGTCCCTCGTCGAGATGGCCTCACCATCCTCGATATGCAGAGAGACCTTCACAGGCACATAGGCACCCTCAAAGCTCAGAGTGTCGATGAGGACCTTGTGGCTCTCCTTATTCTCGTTGACAAGCTCCTTGGCGAAGGCCTTGGCCAGCACCTCTGGATCGCCGGAGTCCACGTCGATGCTGAAGAGGCGCTCCTTCTTCACATCTGCGAGGATATCTCCGCAGCCCATGCGGCGGATGAGGGTGTTCTTTACTGTAGCCGCCTCAGCATCAGGTATGATCAGCCAGACTCGAAGGTTGATGGTGCTCATGCTCTTGCCTCGATATAGCGCTTCATGGACTCGAATATCTTTCTTCCCGGGCCCACTGCACCCATCTGGTGCTTCCTTGGATCATGGGGCGGAAGCTGCCAGTTGAAGAACGCCCTCTCAGGATGGGGCATCATGCCCAGAACATTTCCTTCAGGGTTGCAGATGCCTGCGATGTTCTCAGTGCTTCCGTTGACATTGACCGGGAACTCGGGGATCGTGCGGCCGCTGCTGTCGCAGTATCTGAAGACCACCTGGCCCTCGTCATTGAGCTTCTGGATCAGGCCCTTCTCCATGGTCACAAGGTTGCCCTCGCCGTGAGCTATGGGTATCTGCAAAAGCTCTCCCTTGTTTATGTCGAAGGAGCCGCTGCACCTCCTGGGAGATGCGTCGTGTCTGATGGTAACCCAATCGACGTAGTAGCCCCTTCGAACTATCTTCTTGTTCGAGATCATGACATTCTGGGCCAGGGCCATCTCAACCTTGCCGTTGCCGGAGGTTCCGGGCAAGAGGCCGCTCTCGACGAGGATCTGGAAGCCGTTGCATATGCCTATTATGGGCTTGCCCTTGGCCGCCTCCTCCCGGAGAGCATCCATCACGGGCTCTTTAGAGGCTATCGCCCCCGCTCTGATTCTGTCGGCGTAAGACCAGCCGCCAGGAACTATGAATCCGTCGAAGGCGGACATCTCCGCCGCGGGCCGGTTCCACCTGAAGAGCTCTCCCGCCATGCCCACTTCCCTGGCGGATACCAGGCACTCGTACTCGCAGTTCGTTCCAGGGAACTGCATCACAGCGATCTTCATCTCATCGCCTCCGTCAGGCCCTCAACCCAAACCTTCCTGGCCAGATCGAGGTCTAGATCGACCACGTTCTTCCCATTCCTTCTCATCACTATCCTTCTTGATCCAGTCACCGACCCTATCTCCATGAGGTCCAGGCCGCAGCCCTTCATGACCTCCGCCAGCCTCGTCTCGGACCCGGGCTTGGCCTCGATCACGAAGCCTGAGGACTCCGAGAACATTATCTTGTCAGTCCTCATGCTTGCGTCTGCTGCCTTGCCAAGATCGATCTCGAGGCCGAAGGCTGCGGGCCTTGTCAGGGCCATCTCCGCGACAGTCGCCGCGAGGCCGCCATTGGAGATGTCGTGACAGGAGGCCACAAGGCCCTGGTCGATGGCATCGATCACTGCATAGATCATCTTCTTCTCCAGGTCGAACCTGACGATGGGCACATTGGCACCAGTCTCGCCGAGGATGGTCCTATAGTATTCGGAGCCGCCCAGCTCGTCGTACCTCGGCCCGATCAGGAAGAGCTTATCACCAGCGCCTTTCAGGTCCATGGTGACCGCCTTGTTATAGTCCTTGATGATACCTACGCAGGCGACCACGGGAGAGGGATCGACAGATCCAGCAGGAGACTCATTGTAGAAGCTCACATTTCCGGAGACGATCGGGACGGGCTGGTCTGCATAGCCCTTCAGCCAGATCCTCTTGCAAGCCTCGGCCAAACCCTTCACAGCCTCCCTGAACTCCCAGAAGGCCTCGGGCTTCTCGGGGTTTCCGAAGTTCAGGCAGTCAGTCAGGCAGGAGGGGGTGGCCCCGACGGAGGCGATGTTCCTCATGACCTCTGCGACGGCTGTAGCCCCGGCCCAGTAGGGGCTGATCCTTCCGTAGAAGGGGTTCGAGTCGGCCGCCAGGGCCACGCCGAACTTCTCACCGCGCACGGGGGCGATGAGACCTGCATCTGCCTCTCCGGGCCGGATGACTGTGTTTCCCATGACCTCTGTGTCGTAGTACCTGTAAACATGCTCTCTTGAAGCGATGTTGGGAGACCCGAGGATCTTCATCATGACATCGTTGTACTCCCTCGGCTCCTCGGCCACAGGCTCAGAAAAGCTCTTCACTGGCGGCTTTTCCTCACGCTGGTACCTTATGCCGCTGGTGAGGTGCTGGATGGAGACGTCGACTGCCATCTGGCCCTTGTGCTTCACCACAAACCTGCCATCGGAGGTCATCCTGCCGACGACGCTCGCCCTCGCGCCCTCGTAGACATTGGGCAGATCCCAGTCCTCGTTGTAGATCTTGAGGATCTTCTCGCGCAGCTCGCGCGGCGATATGATCAGGAAGCGCTCCTGAGTCTCGGCGATGCAGAGCACTTCGGAAGGGAAGTCGCCTGCCTTGTGCATCAGGTCGAGGTCAAGCTCCATCCCGTAGCCTGCAGCCGAGCCCATCTCGGAGGTGGCGCAGGTGAAGCCGCCGCCGCCCAGGTCCTTGAAGCCTATCTCGACTCCGACCTCGCGGACGAGTCGGAAGAGGTCATCGTTGGCCTTGAAGAGGACGTTCTTGAGGAAGGGGTCGGGGATCTGGACTGCACCGCGATTGGTGGCCTCGTCCTCCTCCCGCAGCGCCTCGGAGGCGAAGGTCACGCCGCCAAGGCCGCTCGCATCAGTCGGCTTGCCGACAAGGATCACATCATATCCCTTCTCGCCCGCCCCTTTTGGCGCACGCGACCTTATGATCTCGTTCCTCTTGACGATGCCGATGGCGACGACGTTGACGAGGCAGTTGAAGTCGAAGCTCTCATCGAAGACGATGTCCCCGGCGATGTTAGGAACGCCCAGGGCATTGCCGTACTGCCAGATGCCGTCCACGACGCCCTCGGCCACCCACCTCACCTTGTTGGCCTGGGGGCCGTAAGGATCTCCGAAACGCAGCGGGTCGGCTGTGGCGACGACTGTTGCGCCCATGCAGTTGACATCGCGGACGTCTCCGCCGATCCCTGTCGCAGCGCCTTCGTTTGGCAGGACCTGGCTTGGGTGGTTGTGGCTCTCGTGGGAGATGGCAACGCACCACTGGTCGTCGATGGCGACGATGCCGGAGTCCTCGACGGGGCCCATCACGACGTTGGGGCCTGTTGTCGGCAGAAACTCCCTCAGGGTGGCGCGGCTGCTCTTGTATGAGCAGTGCTCAGACCACATGGCGTCGTAGCAGAAAAGCTCAGCCAGGGTGGGGTCGCGGTTGAGGACTTTGGCGATGGAGCGCGCCTCTGTGACGGACATGCCCAGCCCCGAGCCGCGCAGGTTGGCTTCAGCCTCTTGGTCGGTCAGACCGATTATCTTCACTAGGGTACACCTCTTCTGGATTGTAATGCATGAGTGGACCGTTATGAATTTATCGATCCCGGTCGGAGGAAGCTGTCCGGTGGCGAAATTCACCAGCGAAAAAGCAAAAGGGGAATCGAAAGCAAAAGGCTTAAAGGGTTTTCGGCCCAAGAGTATAGCAAGATGGTATTAGTATTATGCAACGACGCCGAGATCGAGGTTAACGATGGGGAGATCTGCCAGATCTGCGGCTGCGAGCTGGAGGAGTTCGACGAGGTCACGGGCACGGGGATTCACGGGTACTACCACTGGATCTGCGTGAACCACGTGGACTGATGGGCGGCTTAAGATCTCAGGATCACGGGAACATTCTTAAACCCGTAGGTTCTCCAAATAAGCTCTGTCTGCAGGAGCAGAAAGCTAAGAGAGAGCGGGGATAACCAAGCCAGGCCAACGGTGATAGACTCAAGATCTATTCTCGCAGGAGTTCAAGGGTTCGAATCCCTTTCCCCGCAGTTCATTTAATCCGCGTGATGCTTATTTTTTGCTATTGGATGCGGAAGTTATTGCTTTTCGTCAAAGTAATAGAATCATGAGTACTATTAATCTCTTCTCGCTAAGTTGAGCAATATCTATTATCCTCAAGATCAGTATCATTAAGGATAAGCAGAGTGACGGGTTATCTTGTTTCGCCTTAAATGTCTCACTCCTTTTATGGACGTGATAGGGATACTAGTGTTTATATATATGAATGATTATCACCTCAGTAGGTTGTGTTATGAATTCAAAAAAGATCGGATCGAGATTTAGATGGCCTGTATTTGGATTTAAATGGGTTCTCGTGATGATTCCTAAAAACTGGCAAATTCCGCCACGTATTTATAAACCATTTATAAGGCTGCTGCCAAAATCAGAGGTTATTAGGAATCCTCCACAGTCCAGGAAATCAAAGAGCTTAATCCTAACTTCGTTGAAGTTACTGGAGACCTCCTTTAAGAATCTGACCGAGTTGTTCGTAAAGCAGAAATAGGAGGATTAGCATTTGCTATTTTTCAGATGGTCAAAACAACGCTGAGGGGATGGGCCCCATGTACATAAAGTATCTGCATATTAAAAATTTTAGGTGCATTGAAGAACTTAATATAGAATTTAATAAAGGATTGAACATAATAATAGGCTCTAATAACTGTGGTAAGACTGCAATTTTGGATACATTAAGATTGGCTTTGGGAATTGGCAATTTCCATAGAAATATCTATGTTTCTATTGAAGATTTTTATATTGATGAATTCGGAAAAAGAAGAGACAATATTGAAATTGACGCAATTTTTTCTGAGGTAGGTAGTGAAGAAAAAGGTATATTCATAGAAATGTTGAGATTAAATAGCGACGGAACTTTTGCCCTTGAGTTGCATGTAAGGTATTCAATCGAATTAAGGAATGGTTTAGAAAGAATTAGAACAAAATATTGGGGCGGGGAAAAAGAGGGAAGTGCGATCCCAGCAGAAATATTAGAGCTTTTTTATTATATCTATTTAGAAGCCCTAAGGGATGCAGAAGAGAATTTAGGATCCAATAAGGGAAATCGGTTAGGGCAGTTATTCATGCGATTGGTTCCTAAAAAGGAAGACCAGGAATCTCACGCCAAGAGGCTATACGAATCATCAAGGTCTGATACTCAATGGGTTGAACTACTGACAACTGCAGGAAAAACAATAAACACCCACCTTAATGAGATAACAACGGCAAACAGAAATCAGGAAATAGGCATTGATTTTATTCCTCTGAGCTTTAGAAGAATAGTAGATGGGCTAAAAGTCTTTATCCCTCTATCTGATAAGGGCAAAATTAACATCCATAATAGCTTATTAAAAGAAAAAGGATGGGAGGATTATTTTATCAATCCGAGGGAATCTATTGGTGAGCGAAAATTAAAGGATAATCCAACCATTGAAGTTATGCTGAATAGGGAAGATAATCCGATAATAAAGGAAAAAATTAAAGAGTTGCTAAAAATCGTTCAAAAGTTTGAGCTATTCCAAAATGGTCTAGGATATAATAATATTATATACATAGCCACTGTTTTAGGTGATCTTATAGAGATGAAAACTAGAAGTAGTGAAATCTATTTAGCCCTCTTGATAGAAGAGCCCGAAGCACATCTGCACCCGCAATTACAGAATCTTCTTTTTGATTACTTTGAGCAAATAACGAAAAATGACATACAAGTATTTTTAACATCGCATTCCCCAACAATAACAGCTAAGACGGATATTGATAATATAATGGTTGTAAATAATGCAGGAAGGCTTGATCTAATTCCTCTTAGAGAAATTGATTTTATAGAGAGAAAGCATAAAAGATACCTTCAAAGGTTTTTAGATGTAACAAAGTCTCAACTTTTTTTTGCAGATAGTATTATCTTTGTTGAGGGCTTAGCTGAAGCGATTTTGCTACACTTATTTGCAGAGATATTAGATAAGAATCTTGATAAAAATGGGGTGGAAGTAGTAAATATTGAAGGAGTTGCTTTTGAGCCTTTCGCGAAGTTAATTAGGTCAGACGCTGGCGGAAATGGGATAGGCATTAGATGCGCTATACTTTCTGATGATGATCAAGAGAATGGGACTATATCTGATAGGGCAAACAAGCTTAAAGGATTAAAAAATGATTTACTAGAGGTCTATTTGGCGGAACGCACATTTGAGTATGAGTTGTTAAAAGAGAATGAAGCTGTTATCCTTGATACTTATAAGCAATTGCATCCGAGATTTGAAGCTAAAGGTAGTCTTGATGAGAAGTGGGATCAGCTAATAAAAAAACTCAAGTCTAATAAAGATAAAGGAGCATTCGCTCAACAGCTCGCTTTAAACCTCGAAGAAAGCGAAAAATTGGTAAATGAGTTCAAGATTCCACAATATATCATTAGGGCGATAAGTTGGGTGGTCGATGGTGAGAGGTGAAAAATTACTCGAAAAATTTGCAGGCGAAAAGAGAGAAATAATAAATAAAAAAGGTACATTCATTGTAAAGGCAGGCCCAGGTAGTGGCAAGACCTTAGCAGTTGCAGTTAAACTATCTCTAGAGCTCAAGGAATGGCAATATAGTACAAGAGGTATTGCAGCAATATCTTTCACTAATGTTGCCTGGCAAGAAATCGAAGAAAAGCTAAGAAGTGAATTTGAGGTTGCTAATGGATTGGCCTATCCACATTATATTGGTACCATAGATAGTTTTATAAATCGATTTATTTTATTACCTTTCGGGCATTTGGTTATGGAATGTAGTAGTAGGCCTGAAATTATCATGAATTATGAACCTAATGCTATGGGAAATGCTGAATGCTTCAAAAGCCAATGCAGATTAAAAGATATATCATATGATGTATATGGGAATTTAATTTGCCATAATGATCGAAGTCACTTTAAAAATTGCTCACAAGACCATCGCTATTGCTCAAAGGTCAAAGAGAATCTTCATAAAAAGGGATATATTACGCAAACCGATGGTAATTATTTTGCATTGAGAATCCTTGAAGAATATCCCTCCGTATCAAAATCAATTGCTTATCGGTTCCCAATGGTTATAGTTGATGAGGCCCAAGATACATCTGAAATACAAATGAGGATATTAGAATTATTATTAGATAACGGCGTGGAAAGATTAACGCTTATAGGAGATCCTAATCAAGCCATCTTTGAATGGAGAACCGCAAACCCAGATGTATTTTTGGAAAAAACCAGCAAATGGGATACTCTACCTTTGAAAGAGAATTGGAGAAGCTCTCAAAGAATATGTCGCTTTACAGATAGATTATTAGATGGTACCTGTAAATCTGTCGCGATGAATGAAGATGTTAGGGATTTTGGCTTCGAACCTCAACTATGGGGATATGATAAAGATCAACCATTGAATTATGAAATTGGCAAATTAATTGATCGATTCCTAAGTGTATGTTTAGATTCCGAGATAGGACTCTCAAAAGATAATATCGCTATATTAGTTAGGGGCAAAAACATAATAAATGAGATAATATCTGGCAATAGTCAGAAAGATTATTCGCCCTGGAGAGAGCGATATATTATTAATAAAAAAACTTTTAGAGATAAATACAAAATTCATTATGCTAATGTAGCTAAAAGCAAATACCTATTTGATACAGGAGAATTTTATGATGCCTTTAAGCTATTTGAACGAACAATAGCCGCCATCATATTGGGAGAAGAATATATTAACCTCAATAGGATAAAGGAATGCTATGTAAATATTGGCTTAAGTGAGTGGAGGAAGCAAATATTTAGGGTCTTCATTAATTTGCCGGAGACAAATATAGATCTTGGGGATTGGGTAACTTTAGCCAATAGGGTTCTTTCGGAGTTTGATAAGAGCCTAAATCTTAAGGGATTTCAGATGAAAATAAAACGTTCCAGCAAGGAAAATGATTATAAGAAATTGCGATTTGAGGACATCTTCGGATCAAAAAAGGGAGATGATCGTTATACTTTGGGCACAGTCCACTCCGTTAAGGGAAGGACATTTGAAGCAGTATTATTAATATTAAAAGAGAAAAGCGCAAAAGGAAAATATTCATCCATGATTGACATCAACCTAGCTAAGGAGGAAGAGATGAGAGTAGTATATGTAGCAATTACTAGGCCGAGGAGAATTCTAGTAATAGCCACTCCATATACAGATCTTAAGATGTGGGAAAATAAATTCCAAGTTCAAAAGCAAAAGAGTATATTCGATTTTTGAGTTAGCGTAATAGCCAACACGATAGAGGATGGATGATATGCGTTAGTCTTCTATTGCAACTATCCCTCTGCCAGAGATCCATCTGTTTCCTCCACCATTCTTTTAATTCGGTTCATTAAATCGCTGTCTTCCTTTACCCTTTCTTTGAGCCAAACTAAAAAGGGGGAAGTCATTGATTATTTGCTCATCAGAGCCTTTTTCCCGCAAGTAAGTCTCATATGCATCTAGATTTCCATTGAATAACTTGATAAGAATATGATAGCCAATAAAATCTGCTACGACCATATCTTCCTCTTGTTCTTTTAGATTTTCTAGTTTTTCTAAATTTTCCTGTAAATTAGCTATCATTTCTTTGTACGATAACGCTATCTTGACTAGATCCTGCAATGTGTCTGGAAGGATATTGCTTTTTGGGATTACAAGATTAATGGTTTTTTGGCTTCTCAACTTAGAACTAGTTTTAGAGCATGTTTGTTTGAGATATCCTTTTACATCCAACCAGAAGACAGCCCTTTTGTCGATATCTACTACAAATAAAATTATTAACAAGGGAAATTCTAGCCAATAATGAATAGTTGATGTATCAATCTGCTCCGATATATAGTCTCTTGCTGAAGATACCTCATCATGCCCTTTTGCTTGGAACCTAAAAACATTGCCTTTTACAAAGCCATCATCAAAGATGATCTCAATCTCACCATCCAAGCCATAGTCCTTTTCACCAGGCCTTACTATCCATTGGCTCGGAAGTACATCTCTCAGGATTGATAATGAGGTATCTTCTGTAACATGCTGTTGGCTTCGAACAGGAAACTTGCATTTCTCTATATGGTCACCCATCATTATGTAGCATCTATATTCTTAGTAATAGATGTTTTGGCCTGAAGTAAAGATTTTTTGGTGGACTGCACTGCTGTGTCGCATGATTATTATAGTATTAATTATTTAAACAATAATTCATTATTTAACTTAGAATTATCAAT
>MVRK01000084.1 GCA_002067365.1 Methanosaeta sp. PtaU1.Bin060
TCTGCTTTCTGCTATCAATTCATCCAGAGAAGGAAGAGGTGGTGGCTCCTTTACCCTAGGAAGATCTGGCTTAGGGCCTCGTTTACTCATTGAGAGCCCCCCTCCAGCTATGATAACCCTGCTTCTGCCATCGCCTTCCTCAACCTGCAATTGGCTAGATCCTCTACCTCATCATCGATCCCAAATGGGTCAACTTTAAAGGGATCTCTGCCTTTGCCCTCTGCATACAGCTCACTCCGAGCCTCACTTCGTAGCCTCTCCAGAATCACTTCCTCGGGAGTCGTTGGGCCGCTCTTAGGCAGATTGGTGTCTCCCAGGAGCCTGGTGCCTTGCAAGATGTATTTGGCTGCGGCCAGGGAGGCTTTGGGATTGCCGCTGTCGAGCTGCTGCTCCACCACATCCAGAGCTCGATTGGCCAGGGACTTCAACCGCTCATGGGCTTCCTGCCACATCTCTGACCTCTGACGGTTCAGCTCGGCTATGAAAAGAGGATCACGATTTCTCCATTCCCATACCGTCTGCCGGCTCACGCCCGCCGCCTCAGATACGGCTCTATCACTCTTGCCCTGCAGCAGATGCTCGATGGCATTCATCTGCTCCTGAGATAGCTGTCGGATTTTGTCTGATTTTGTCGCCTTCTCCATCAAATTCACCTGGATTCCTACTTTTGTCCGCTAATTAGTCCTATTTGGGATATTGATTATTTAAACATTAGTACAATGAGGATAATAAAATGACTGCAGTTTCCCGGTCATGCTTCTCCTTTCACTCCTTTAACCTGATTGAATGGACAGCTCGGGCAGTACGAGGTCACCAGCCGGCCACATCTATCACGCAGGGTCTCACAGGGCCAAGGTGAATAGGAATAGTTCCAGGTTTCCTGCACTTTGTCCAAACTGAATTTGTGATCATAGTCCTTCTGGTTCTGGAAAAGTCTCGCAGCCTCATCTGCAGTCAGGCCGATATATTGAGCTTTTATGGCCATTGCCAGCCGGAGATGATGCCCTTCCGAGCCTTCAAGAGGGACCTTATCATCCAGAGCTCTCTGCATACAGTAATCAAGAGATTTGCTGAAGTGCACCTTCACTTTGGGCTCGTAACGAACGGAAACTCTAGGCATTCCCCCTGAGCCGGACTCAGATAAATCCGGAATCTCCAGGAGATGCACAAGACCAGGGTGAGAAATGGGACCTTCCAAAGGTTCGAAGGTATCAGCATCAATGAACGCCGACCGGCTCTTGCTCTTGTTATGGTAGCAGACAGGCAGCTTAACCAGATTGCCATATTTGCCGTTCTTGTCCTTCAGACTCTTCTGCTTAGGCCATGCTTCACATTCAACGCCTGACTCGGAGTTTATCTGCCTGATGAACCGGAATGCGTTATAAGTCCTAGTCCTGCTGAGGAATATCCAGAGATGGTAAGAATCTACACTGCCAGAGGACTCCAGCAGGAAAGGGATTCTGTAGGACCTGCAGGTTGAAACCAACCTGGCTACTTTCTCTCTGGCATCCGTCTCTCCATTATGGGAGTCAATGTCATCAACGCACCAGGTAACTGTATCGTCAAGAGCAATCTCATAGGTACCTAGAGTGACTTCTCCTATTATATGCCGCTTGATCTTATCTTCAGTTATCGGTGAAGGGACCTTCCAGAACTCCCAATCTCCTGACTTTGAATTCTGAAATTGCTGCGCATGGCTATCGGTCCTATTCACAAACATCGAATAGAGAGCTTCCGAGGTTGAATTGCGCTCAAATTCATTCTTCTGAAAATTATAAATTCTAAGTTTCGCGACATTCTCCCTACTATTTTCTCTACTATAATGTATAGGGAAAATGTCGTGATTTTCAGAATTTATGCCGCTGGAATTATATAATTCAAAGCCCTCGATGAAATCCTTTACAGATCGTCTTTCTGGTTTTTTGGCGTTCTTCTGTTCTCCATAGATCCGAGGAAGCTCAATCTTATCATCTACTCGGACCTCAAAGTAAGGTGTCTTAATGAGTTTCCCCTCGCCCCACTTGCTTTCCTTGATCTTCTTCACTACAAGCTCACGGTTCGTCCCCCAAGTTGCAGCCTGTAATATGCGATCCAGCCGGCAGCCAATGAAATAGACCTTCGATTCAACTATTCCATCGGGATCCCTTACTCTGTTGACAGCCTGCCATGTTGCTGCGTCTACTCCCTGGCGACGAAGCCTCCTGGAATCCAGCCATCTCTCCTCTGAATCTTTGCCTCGCGCCAGAGCATCGCAGGCGTTGGCAGGTATTTCGGCCATGCCAACCGTGATGCAGACTCGTTCCTTTCGTTCGACCCCTAGACTGTGATCAGAGCGATAGTAGTCTACAAAAATGCCTTTGACTCCGAGTTTGGAGAGCTCCTCAGTCAGCCAAGCTGCTTTGTGGCTATTTGGAGCTAACAGGTAAATGGGCTGCTTCTCTCGATCGGCTATGGCCTTAATGGTTTCCAGGATGAGTGGCAGCTTTTCAGCAAAATTAGTGTTTCCCAGCGTCCACCTATCAGGGATGAGGGTCAGCTTCTCTGTAGCACCTCGAAGATCGGGGAATATTACGTTCTTGATCTCTTTGCCAGCCAGCTCGGAGAAGTAGCCTGGACGAGGCTCAAAGAGGGTTCCTGAGACAAACAGACCCCTTGTATGGTTGACATGAACGGTCAGAAACTCGTTAAGCGCTCTGTACTGCCTGATCTGGCCGGCAGAGACATAGACACCGCCGCTTTCGCCCTCGTGCTCGGATATGTAGCCTATTGAGACCTGGCTCGTTGACAGGATGGTAATAATATCCCTCAGCATCAGGACATCATCATCCACTAGCTCATGGGCAACCGCAAGTTTTCGGAGCTGAGCCCATGCCTTCTTGAGATCTCTCCATCCCAAGAAGCTGGGGTTAAATATGCTCCTCGAAAGATGCTGCCCTGCATGGCCTGACTCGGCCAGCTCCATGAGCTCCTGGATAGTCTGGACATTACTCTGGCAGAAGTCCAGCCAAATCTGGTATATCTTATTCAGCATCTTGTACTTATCAGGGATTTTCAGCAAAGCAAAGGCTCGCACGCTTACGGCTGGAGGCAGGGAGAGGACATGGCCCTCATCCATCATGACGACCTCAGCCCTGGAGATCTTCGCCAGGACATCTTTGGCAGTCTTCCCGCGGCTCAGCATCAGTGCTTCCAGCTTGGCATAGGTCAGGGCCATCACGCTTGGATCATCGGCTCGCAGGATCGCCAGGACTTCGCACCGCTCAGAAGCACTGCATTTCCGGCAATCAGGCAGATTTAAGGGTAATTGCCTCAAGATAGGATTTTTCTTAAGGTCCGGCTCAATCAAAGGGCATTCGCTGTTGCCTGGAATCCGCACGGCTCCGCTTGACGCCTTTGCGACAGTCTCCTGCAGTATCCGTCGCGTTGGTGCCAGAACGAGGAGAGGCCAGCCTCGCTGCTCACAGGCCATGACGGTCGACGTAGTCATGCCCGCTCGGATGGGCTTGGATACAGCACAGCTTCCAGATTCTATTATCTCTTCCGCGGCTCGGACTCGTCTCTGATCACAGGAGAAATCTGTTATTTTCCCCTGCATCATTGTCTACCCCTCGATATAACGACTTCAGGCAGACAACTTCTGGAGACTTCACCATCGCAGCATACCGAAGATCTCGGTAAGCTATCTAGGAAAGTCACACAAACCTTTAATAGCAAACGATGACTGTTTGTTATGAAGATCACCTGTTTGAAGTCTTGTGCGTTTCATTCTGGTGCCTTCGGGGCAGATCTCTAGCCAAGGTCTGCCCACTACCAACCTTCTCTAAACCATCGATAAAGCTCCTAAAAAGCGGCCCTGGTTTTGTATTATTCGACTCACAGAACGCTTTCAACTTTTTGAGCTGGGCGGGATACGCTCTAAAAGCGATCCGCTCGATCATGCTTGTGCGTTTCATTTTTAGTGCTCCTTCATACTGCAGGTCGCGCTAGCCAGGCGTTCCCCTGTAGGGCCACATTTAGGCCTCTTTTGAGATTCATTTAATATTTAATATAGTTGATGCCTAGTCGTACTCGTTCCGGTTTTTGGTACATTTATAGCAACTGCTCTTTCATGTCCGTTTGTCTTGAACGTTGCAGGTTCATCAACTACTAACAATTTTCCAAAAAAGCCATGTAATCGTATCATCGAGTTCATTCTATGAGACCCCCTATTTTTGTGTGAGAGGTGATTGTGCATTGTCAGAAAGAAGTATTTATAGAAGATCTGTGCGGCCCGAAAGTAATCTATTACAGACAGTTCGATGCCTTTGTGACATAGCCGCGACAAATTGACACCTGCCAAGAGGCCTCCTGTGTGGGCGGAAGGTCGTGCTCCAAAACAGTCTCAGAAGGATACCTCTCCTTCATAGATTTTTGCCCCCAGTCCCACCGCCTCCTCGACCGCCGCCAGGTCCTTCATCAGGAATAACCTCTCGGTCGCTGTCTCCTTGAAGGCCACAGCGTTCTTCAGGATCTGAGCATATTTCGCTGATTTGGGGAGCTGGACCACATAGCCCTTCAGGTCCTCCACCAGGTCGTAGTCGAAGCCGTTGCGCTCCAGGAGCTTGAGGGCATTGTTCCTCGCGCCGGTGGACTTGAACTCGAATCGGTACAGGTCTTTGTTGTAGTAGTCCAGGAGAGCATTGAATAGCTCGTGGTTATCGAAGAACTGCTTGAAGACCCAGAGCTTGCCTAGCTTGAAAAATGTGATGTGCTTGCGCTTTGGGATGACGTCGAAGGTATTGGCCTGCATATCGTTGGAGATCCTCTTTCCGAAGTGAGCCTACTGCTCATCCTCAAAGTAGTCTAGATCCACCCTCTTAACGGTATAATTGGCCACCTCTGCCACGCCTATACCGTAATCTATCATCAACTGGGCGAGCTGTACCCCATCTATGAGAACTATCTTCTTCTCGATTCTGCTCACGTAATCCCTGGCATCTGGCGAGAAATAAGAGGTGGTAATTATGATACCTTTCCGTGCCCTTTGCCCCTCCAAGCTACCGGCAAACGCTTGTACAACTGGTCTTCCGACGGTATTATTCCATCTCTTAGCCTGGATGTAAACGATATCAAGTCCCAATTTATCCTCCTTGATTATCCCGTCGATGCCGCCATCTCCGCTTTGGCCTATTGCCCGACCTGCATCTCTTCTTGAGCCACCATATCCCATAGCCACAAGTAAATCGACAACAAGACTTTCAAAGAATTTCGGCGAGCAGGCCATTATCCGATCAATCAGCTCCTGAGCTAATGCTCGCCTTAGCTCCTGGTAACTGGCTTCCAGAACTTCCTCAGGAGTTTGAGTCTCAACTGTGGTACCATCTTGGCCATTGTCATCATTTGTGAGAGATCCAGAGTCACTATTTTCGGCCTTACGAGAAGAGGGCTCACGCCATTCTTTGATCTCAGGATATTGCATAAGCAGTTTAATGTCAATCCGAGAGGGTTTGCTCTTCAAAAGTTCCAGTCCATCCGCAGTTATACGAAAAATACCTCGCCTGGTGTTCTCAATGAGACAAGCCTTCTTGAGGTAAGCCCGAGACCATGCTACCCTATTATCAAACCTTGCCTGTCTTCCGCTGGGAAGTAGCTCCTTTTTCTCAACGTCAGAAAGGTTGAACTGGGCCGCCAAGATCTCAGAAACGTCTCTGTGACTATGCTCCTGCCCATCTTTCACAATCTCCAGTAAAGGTAGCATTAAGGACTGAAAATCGGGAATAACCATCAAGTACCTCCTCTTAGCACTTTCGACATTCCCTCATAGAAGATATATAGTATACGCATTAATCGCCTTAGATATAACCAGTTGATGGAGGCTGTTATGCCTCCACCGGCCCATTGGCACGCTCACCATTTGGCCCTTTCCACCCCGGCAGGCTGGCCCGGAGGTCTAATGCGTGTTCCGCTTCCCTCTTAGGCTGAGGGAAGTACTGACGGCTATGTTTACATGGCTTGCCAGGATTGTAGGTCGCGGCGGGACAAGAACATCTCGCGGCAGTCACGGTATAATATGCATCCTTCTTGTTGCTTAGAACCAGCACCAAGCGGCCACCATCCAGGCTAACCTCTTGTGGTAATGGATCGCTCGCGACTTTCTTGAATGCAAGAAGAGCTTTCACAGAGTCGATGCTTTGCGTTTTTGGGCTTTCAACTTGGTAGACGAGTTTTTTACTCATTGTACTTCACCACCCATATACATGTCATAGTCATATATAAGACTTATCATAGGAAGGTATATAAGGAATAAGTGCTTACATTGTGTCATGGCTCAGACCTATCTTGATGACGAATCGTTGCAGATCTTAAAAGATATCAGAGATGAGATGAAGAAAACCGGCATGCGCGGCGCTACTTTGGGGGATGCAGTGCGAAAATTAAAACGCGCATACGATGAGAAGATGGAGAGTGTATCCCCATCCGTCATCTAGGCATCGCGTCTTTGGTGAAGTACAATGCCATGCTATGATAGGCTCTGGAGCATATAAAATTTAGCAATCTTTATCATCAATAAACGAAATCTTAGCCCAATAATAGTAATAAAAAAGAGATTGGTTCCCGCCAGGGTCTAGCCACCCTGACAGGAGAACTCCGTCTGCAGGAGCACAACCGTATGACTAAACTAGCCTCAGCCAGCATAAATACCTTTGGGCCTTCACCCAAAGTCGGTTTCGAATCGCATTCAGAGCAGCTCATCACCCTGACCTATGGACAGCTCCAGGATCTCATAGTCCAGGCAATCCAGGAGGCCCTCCAGCCTTTGCAGGATCGCATTTCTTCTCTGGAGGATAGAGTAACCGGTCTGCAAGAAGAAAACGCCGCCTTGCGCGCAAAATTGGCCTCCCTGGAGAAGGATCGAGATGTTCTCTCTGATAACCAGCTCATCCAGCTCCGACTTATTCATGAGCTGAAAGAAAAGGTCAACCAAGAATCTCAATCTCCAGCAACTACCACCAAGAAGACCACAGACCATATTGATGATCTGCACAGGTTGATGATCGAGGATAAGACAGCTCAGGTCAGCATCGCGAAAGCTGCCAGGCTACTAGGGATTAGCAAAGAAAGGATGCGACAGCTCAAGCCCCTCATACTCAAAGACGATCGTTTTGAGATAGGATGGACATCTGTGGCAGGCAGAAAAGGAACTGTTATTAGGATACGAAAATTTCTCTAATTACTACCAAATTTGGTATTGGTGGTTAATCAATAGCTGTAGAGAGAGATAAGATAATGTCAAAATTATAAAGAAAGGCAATTTGGGATTATCAGATTGCTTATGATATACCTTAATCGGAGATAGAGATAAAATATATAGTAATGTATATAAAAGAATATAGAGAGAATAAAATATTAAACGTCTAATTTTTCTATATATAAAGCGATATTTTGACTACCAATACCAAATTTGGTAGTACGAGCACCACAAACTTTATAAATTTATACTGTTATATCAGATTTGGCCCGAATGTCAATTCTGCTTGCACATATATTCTCTTCGGGCCCCGATCTATCTTTTAGAGCATGCCCGCACGGTCCTTCAGGGCTCTAATGTCTGCCTGCATCTGTCTGATCTGTTCCCCTAACCCTGGCTGGATCTCATCTCTAACTCTCTCGACCTCATCGGCAACGTAGGGGGATGCGCTTCGTATTCTCTTCGATTTTCAATATCGTTGGAATGGCTTTTAGCATCTGCAGGGCTGTTATGTCTTGGGTATATTCGCTGCGTCGTGGAACATCGTCTTCATACTCCAACGTGGATATATCCGAGACGCGTGCGTTGGACGGTCTATTGTTCTGAACGAACTCTGCGAATGCCTTAACCTGTGATTCTCGGCCTTCTATCAGTACCTCTACCACCTGCTTTTCCAGCACCGTCCTATTAGAGGCATAAAATCCTGGTATGCGCAGACCCATGGCACCGCCTAATAGAAGATACCTATAGCCCACATCGTGGACTTTGGGGCCGGTTATCGTGATTCTGAGTTTCATCTCATTAATGAGTCAATGCGTTTTGTATTTGAACTCTTGTACTGTTGCATCCTGTGATGGTAGGATATTTTGGAGGGTCGTTTGATGCTGGCTTTACCAGACCACCACCATATTCAACCCTAACCTCCCGAAAAGTTCAGGCGCACAGGTTAAGCGCCTGAAGTATTTCCCTCTGTTTTTTTGTCATTTCGGTGACTAATATCTGTCCGTCCGCCAAAGTGATTTTT
>MVRK01000085.1 GCA_002067365.1 Methanosaeta sp. PtaU1.Bin060
AAAGAAAATAGGGGTAAAAGGAGGTAGGCAAAAGCCTGGGACGTAGGAGGGAGGAAAGGATGTAATCGACTTTTGCCTATACTATATACGTCTATCGCCGTTATATATAGATTTCTATAGCCGTATCATGGACCACTCTCATTCTGCCGTCCCGGCCAACACGGGCCTTGCTCCCTTATAACGGCGATAGTCTTTTAAAGTAACACCCGTTATCAGGATTTGTCGTAATATGGTGATGTAAAATGAGAAGGCCGAATCTGTTCATCCTCGCCCTGGCAGTACTCCTATCGCCGGAGGCCATGGCAGCCAATCCCATAGATCTCATAGCAGCCCCGCTTCAGGATAGCCTCAACCTGAATGCCACCGACCTCGGGAAGAAGACTCTGGAGCATATCGCTCAGGGCAATCTGACCCAGGAGCACATCAGTCAGGATCTGAATGCTACAAAGGAGCAGGTGAAACAGGAGGCATTTAGCCAGATCGATCAGAACCTGAACATCACACCCGAGCAGATCCAGCAGAGGGCAGAGGAGGAGCTCAAAAACCAGGTCAGCCAGAAGGTTCAGCAGCCGGGATTTGATGCCTTGTTTGCGGTGATGGGCATCCTTGGCACCGCCTTTGCCATCTCAAGAAGAAACTAGCCGGAGGCAGGCTCAACGCTTGCCTTTTTCCTCTTTGAAGGTTTCAGAAATCGAAGAATCCAACAGCTTTAGCTTTTTTGATAGACAGAGCACAATAGATCGGCTCAGAGGATTGATATCCCAATAGCTTGAGGAGAATTTGGATGGGCTTCGAAGGTGATCCTCTGCAGGCCGAGAATTTTGACATAAGCACAGCTAAAGGCCTCTCAGAGGCCGATGCTGCAAGGCTGCTGAGAGAGGTTGGCCACAACGAGCTGCCCTCATCAAAGCCTCGCAGCGTCTTTGCCATCGCTTTTGAGGTTGCCAGGGAACCGATGTTCCTGCTCCTCGTTGCGGGGGGCATCGTCTACATGATGCTCGGGGATCTTCAGGAGGCTCTGATGCTCCTTGGATTCGTCTTCGTGGTGATGGGCATCACTCTGTACCAAGAGCGCAAGACAGAGAGGGCTTTGGAGGCTCTGCGAGACCTCTCCAGCCCGCGAGCCATGGTGATCAGGGATGGCGCGGAAAGGAGGATAGCAGGAAGAGATGTAGTGCCTGGAGATCTCGTTATTCTCTCTGAGGGCGACCGCGTTCCTGCGGATTCGATCCTGCTCGCCTGCACAAACCTCTCCGCAGACGAGTCGCTCCTGACGGGCGAGTCGATCTCAGTGAGGAAGGTCTGCTCCGAGGATGCAGAAGGGATGAGAGAGATCGCCCGGCCAGGCGGCGACGACCTGCCCTTCGTCTACTCAGGAAGCCTTGTGGTGCAGGGCCAGGGCGTGGCTATGGTGAAGGCCACAGGAATCAATACCGAGATAGGCAAGATAGGGAGAGCTCTGCAGAAGGTCGAGCCCGAGGAGACTGCACTCCAAAAGGAGACGAACAGGCTCGTGCGCGATCTGGCGATCCTCGGCCTGAGCCTCTGCCTGATAGTAGTGATAGCCTTCGGCATGACAAGAGACAGCTGGCTGCAGGGCATTCTTGCAGGGATAACCATGGCCATGGCGGTCCTGCCAGAAGAGTTTCCTGTGGTTCTGACGGTGTTCCTGGCCCTAGGCGCATGGAGGATATCGCAGAACAGCGTCCTGACCAGGCGCATGCCTGCAGTGGAGACGCTCGGCTCAGCCACTGTTCTGTGCGTGGATAAGACGGGCACCCTCACACTGAACCGCATGAACGTCAGGAGGATATTTGCCAATGGCAAGTTCTTCGATCTGGATGGCGCAAAGGGGAGCCTGCCTGAGGATGTTCATGAGGTGGTCGAGTTCAGCATCCTGGCCAGCCAGATAGACCCCTTCGATCCCATGGAGAAGGCCTTCAAGAAGCTGGGTGATGAATACCTCGCCAGGACAGAGCACATCCACAGGGACTGGGAGCTTGTGAAGGAATACCCTCTCTCAAGAAAGCTCCTGACAATGTCCCGCGTCTGGCGATCCCAATCCCGAAGGGAGTATGTCATCGCTGCCAAGGGAGCACCTGAGGCCATAGAGGACCTGTGTCATCTCGATCCAGCACGGCAAGATGAGATCTCAGAGGCCATCCAGGCGATGGGAAGAGAGGGCATGAGGGTTCTTGGCGTGGCTGCGGCCATATTCCGAGAGGCTGATCTGCCTGAAGGGCAGCACGATTTCGATTTCAGATTCCTGGGCCTGATAGGGATGGAGGACCCCGTGAGGCCTGGCGTTCCAGAGGCAGTCAGGGAATGCCATTGTGCCGGCATCAGAGTGGTGATGATCACTGGCGACTATCCAGGCACTGCGCAGGCCATAGGAAGACAGATCGGGCTGCCCTCTGAGAGGGTGGTCACTGGCCCCGAACTGGAGAAAATGAGCGACCTGGAGCTTCAAGCCCGGGTTCGGGATGTCTGCATCTTCTCTCGGATGGTGCCAGAGCAGAAGCTGCGGCTTGTTCGGGCATTGGAGGCAGCGGGCGAGATCGTGGCAATGACAGGCGACGGAGTGAATGACGCTCCAGCGCTCAAGGCGGCGGACATAGGGATAGCCATGGGCGGGAGGGGCACTGATGTTGCGCGCGAGGCAGCATCCCTGGTGCTCCTTGATGATGACTTCTCATCCATAGTGAGGGCTGTGCGGCTTGGACGCAGGATCTATGATAACCTCAAGAAGGCGATGGCATATATCCTGGCGATCCACGTTCCCATAGCAGGTATGTCTCTCATACCTGTGCTTCTGGATTGGCCGCTGATCTTTTTTCCAGTTCAGGTGGTCTTCCTCGAGCTCATCATCGATCCGACGTGCTCAGTTGCCTTCGAGGCCGAGCCTGAGGAGGCGGATGTTATGAAGCGACCACCTAGAGATCCAGAGAGGCCATTGTTCAGCAAGCACATGTTGGGCCTCAGCGTGCTGCAGGGCCTGATGGTCCTCGTCATCGTCCTGGCGGTCTATGCTCTCTCGATCTACCGGGGCCAGGGCGAGGCTGAGGCCAGGGCGCTGACTTATACGACCCTCATCGCTGCAAACCTTGGCCTGATACTGACGAACAGATCCTGGTCCAGGACTATCATGGATACCCTGAGCACACCCAATCCGGCGCTATGGTGGGTGATGGGAGGGGCGCTGGTCTTCCTGGCTGCTGTGCTGTATAATCCCTTCCTTCGAGAGCTCTTCGGCTTTGCATATCTGCATCCGATAGACATCGCCATCTGCTTCATGGCAGGTACAACGAGCATTCTCTGGTTCGAGGGCCTCAAGATGGCAACTGGCAGGGTCGAATGACGATGATCTCCCGGTTAATATCAAGAAGAGCGATGATGGTGATCATGGCCGTATTATAGCCATTCCCTGATAGTCTCTTCGATCTATTCGCTTTCTGATATCCAGCCCTTTGCGCTTCGAGTTGCTCTGTCAGTTTTCCATCGAAATATTGCCCTCTGAACAGAATTTATATTCCATCCTGACCAAGGCAGCGGCGATGAGACTTGAGTCCTGCATAAAACAATACAAAGACGACACCCACAGGGCTTGCCGTCCCGAGGAGACCCTGGAACGAGCCGAGGCCAGGCTGCCAGCAGCCGGGATCACGAGGGTGGCGGACATCACGAATCTGGACAGGATCGGCATACCCGTCTTCTCCTCCATCAGGCCCATGGCCGATCGCGGGGCTGTCTCCGTCTACAACGGGAAAGGGGCCACGCCCGCCGAGGCGAGGGTCTCGGCGATAATGGAGGGGCTGGAGCGCTACTCCGCAGAGGTGAGGGACAGGAGGCTCAAGATCGCGAGATTTTCGGAGATTGGGCCCACTGCCCTGAGCCCATCAGATCTGATCCTGCCTGCAGGAGCGGACACTGAGGCAGAGATTCCATGGGTCCCCGGCTGGGACATCATGAACAACGAGGAGATCATGGTGCCTGCGAATGCCGTCTTTCATCCGCTGCCCCAAGAGTACAGGCGTCTCTTCAGGACCAACACCAGCGGCCTCGCATCGGGGAACAAGATCGAGGAGGCGATCTTTCACGGCCTGGCTGAGGTGATTGAGAGGGATGCCTGGGCACTCGTCGAGGCTGCGCGCCGCTCGGCCCCGCTGATCGATACAGACGGCATCGAGGACAGGCTCGCCCGGTCTCTGCTAGATAGATTCGCCAGGGCGGAGGTGGATGTCTATCTGAGGGACATCACGAGCGACATAGGCATCCCCACCTGCGCTGCTGCCGCCGACGACGTCCGGATGAGGGACCCGACTCTGCTCACCACAGGCATGGGGACCCATACCAGCGCGAAAGTGGCTGTGCTGCGGGCGCTGACTGAGGTGGCGCAGAGCAGGCTGACCCAGATCCACGGCGCGAGGGAGGACACCACCCTCGCAGACATCCGAAAGCAGATCGGATACGAGAGAACAAAGAGGCTCAATCGCCACTGGTTCGAGAAAGGAGAGCAGAAGAGCTTCAGCGAGATTCCGTCCTTCGAGAGCGACGACTTTCTGCAGGACATAAAGCACATGCAAAAGAGGCTCGAGGACGCGGGGATGCAGAGGGTGATCGTGGTGGACCTGACGAGAGAGGAGATAGGCATTCCCGTGGTGAGGGTGATTGTGCCCGGCCTTGAGATGGCTGCAGTCGACTCGGAGAGGGTGGGCAAAAGGTGCAGAGATGCCAAGAATCGTCGTCTTCCTGGGACCAAGCCTGCCGCGCGATGAGGCTGAGAGGTTCCTGAAGGAAGGAGGCGTCCAGGATGCCAAGTGTCTGCCTCCTGCCAGGCGGGGCGACATCTACCGGGCAGCAAGGGACGGCGCAGAGATCATCTGCCTGATCGATGGCGTCTTCTTCCAGGACTGCTCAGTCGCCCACAAGGAGGTCCTCTATGCCCTGGAGAGAGGAGCGCGGGTTATAGGCGCATCCAGCATGGGCGCTCTGCGTGCCTCGGAGCTGGACGTCTACGGCATGGAGGGGGTGGGCGAGATATATCAGGCGTACAGGAGGGGAGACCTGATCTCCGATGACGAGGTCGCTCTGATCTTCGATCCCTTCACCTTCGAGCCGCGCTCGGAGCCGCTGGTCAATATCAGGTTCAACCTCGGACTGGCCCTGGGGTGCGGCATCATAGATTCCTTCGCGCGAGACAGGCTCTTCGAGGCTGCAAGGTCCCTATATTTTCCTGAGAGGACATACGAGCGGATGCTGTTGGCGGGCGAGGCGTCGGTGCCAAAGGATGCTCTCGAACGCCTTCGGGATTACCTGAAGAGCGGGCGAAGAGACCTCAAGAGAGAGGATGCAGTGGCGGCCCTGGAGAGGGTAAAGGAGATCGCCGGGATGGTTTGAAGGAGAATTCACGGAATCGCGAGCGCATTTTTGGCATGACATCGGATATGAGAACCCTGATGGATCGGCGCGACCACGCTGATGATTTTCGATCAATCCCGGTTTAATTGAAATGATATTATTAAGTAAATCTATTAAATAGGTTGAAATAATAGTATCCTAAAGGTCTTGCCGTCCCGATCTATATGATGGAAGAGATTATTGCACTGAAGGAGGAGCGTCGTGCCACGATTCTGGCTCACAACTACCAGAATCCCGAGGTTCAGGACATCGCCGACCTGGTGGGCGACTCCCTGGAGCTGAGCCGCGCAGCTGCGCGCCTCGAATCGGATGTGATTGTATTTTGCGGCGTGGACTTCATGGCAGAGACAGCAGCCATCCTCTCGCCGCAGAAGAGGGTCGTTCTGCCGGTGAAGGGGGCATGGTGCCCCATGGCCCACATGGTCACGCCGGAGCAGCTCAGGGAGATGAAGGCGGTGTACCCTGATGCGGCCGTGGTCACTTATGTCAACTCAACCGCCGATGTCAAGGCAGAGAGCGACATCTGCTGCACATCTGCTAACGGCGTTCAGGTCGTCAACTCCCTGGAGCAAGAGCAGGTCATCTTCGTGCCGGACAGGAACCTGGCGGCCTACGTGGCACGCCACACAGAGAAGCAGATCATCCCCTGGAACGGCTACTGCTATGTTCACGATCGATTCACGCCCGAGGAGGTGCGCGCCTCTCGCGCCCTTCATCCGGAGGCGGAGGTGCTCGTGCACCCGGAGTGCAGGCCAGAAGTCATTGATCTGGCAGATCATGTATTCAGCACATCAGGCATGGGCAGGCATGCCCAGGCCAGCAAAGCGCGCGAGTTCATCATCGGCACTGAGGTAGGGATGATCTACCGCCTGCGAAAGGAGAACCCCGGAAAGGTGTTTCATCCCCTGAGCGAGAAAGCGATCTGCCAGAACATGAAGAAGACCAATCTGGAGAATCTTCTGCGGGCGTTGCAAACCCTGGAGCCGCGCGTGACTGTGCCCGAGGAGACAGCTGCGAGGGCGAAGAGGGCGATCGAGAGGATGCTGGTAGTAAAAGCTTAGTTATCCAACACCGAAACTTTTTTCTGATAATCGTCGTGGAAGGTTCAAGTGAGGGGGGAGATATTACGGGAACCGAAATCAAAACGTGGCAGATAACCAATGGAAAATTGACACCCATTGATACAACACTTGAAAAAGAAGGTCGTAAAGAGCCTTATGACCTTGAACCTTGGATTGCATCAAAACCAGAAATAGTTGGGACGGACATTATGATCATAGGCCAACAGGTCAGCACCAAGTCTGGTCCTATTGATCTCCTTGGCATTGATAAATCTGGAAATACTGTGATAATTGAGATCAAACGCGGCGAGCTGCCGCGAGAGGCACTGGCCCAAGCAATTGATTATGCTTCAGACGTTGCTGAATGGACTGTCGAAAAACTCAGAGAAGTCTGTTCCGAGTATCTAAAAGAAGTATTCGAAGATGCTTTCAACGAGGCATTTCCAGACATAGATCTGGAAAGTGTGAATTTGAATAGCACACAGCGGATTGTTCTTGTTGGCTTCTCCATCGAATCATCGCTCGAAAGAATGATCGAGTGGTTGTCGGACTCTTACGGAGTCAATGTTAATGCCATCGTCCTCTGTTACGTCAAGACGACCGCGGGGGATGAATTGCTAATGAAGACCTCCATTATCTCTGAAGAGATGGAACAGGAGCGGAGTCGAAAGCAGAAGAAGTTCGAAATTCCAATGTCAGACGACCCCGGCAATTATGATATCCCTCTGCTGAAGCAATTGTTGCACGATTACCTCTCGCGCGATAAGGTTACAAATCGACGAATGCGCGATATACTCATTCCAGCACTCATAAGGAATAAGGTGGTGAGTCGAGAACAACTAAAGAAGGCATTTGTCGAGTTCGACCCGAACTATGATGAGTCAAAAGTAGGATATTATCTCACTCTGATTTCATCACAGCTTGGGATGAAAAAGAATGATTTTCTCAGACAGGTGGTTGTATATGACTACCCTCGGCATCTTTGGGAGAAGGATAATTTCTCGATTCGACCTGAATGCAGAGAATTAGTGAAGGAAGTGCTAGAAAGCCTCAATGAAAAGCGATAAAATTGGCGGAATGATTTTAGAATGCCATTCGTTAAGTAGACGACAGAGGACGGTATAGCTGCCCAGCAACCTCAGGCGCAGGAAATCGCGTGGTATATAAATGCCAAACATTCGACTCTACAAGATCGTAGCTTTCCCTGTGTAGTCCCGAAACCTTTGACTTTATATACCCATCAAATGGGCATGGGAAAGGGGAATAAGGTTGTAAAGCTAACAAAGAAGAAGATCAGATATATCATTCGGGCCAAAATCAGAGGCGATAGCACCA
>MVRK01000086.1 GCA_002067365.1 Methanosaeta sp. PtaU1.Bin060
GTCCAAGAGCAAGTTCCAAGAAAACAAAGTGCTAAACGATGAGCAGTCACACCCGCGAGCAGGCGCATCACGGGGGCGCGCCCGGCTCCCTCTGATCTTGCCTACTCCCTGTGCCCGGCCGGACCAGTTAGGCTATCGTACAGGCGATCCGCTGGCCAATCCCAGTTAATACAGGATTGCTGGACAGCAATCTCCACTGCCATGCGGCATTCCTCTCTATTCGGAAGCTTTTTCATCTCGCGATAGCAAATGTATATCAATGAAATTCAAGGTCGTATTGGAGGATGCAGAAGAAGGAGGCTATATAGCTAGTTTCCCGGCACTGCCCGGTTGCCATTCTCAAGGAGACACAGTTGAGGAGGCATTAAACAATATAAAAGAGGCTATAGTCGGTTGTCTTGAATCCATTAGTGAAGAGAGAGCTAAAGCATTCGGCTCTCATGCCAATGTAGTGGAAGTAACAGTCTGACCTGAATGGCCAGGAAGCTGCCTGTGATCTCTGGAAAACAGGCTCTAAAAGCATTTGCAAAAGCCGGGTGGCACTTGGACAGAATATCGGGCAGTCACGCTATCATGAGAAAAGATGGCTCTCCAATAACGCTATCTGTTCCACTTCACAATGAGCTTCGTAAAGGTTTGCTCAGGAATCTGATAAAAGATGCAGAATTAGATCTCGATGAGTTCCTCAATTATCTGATGATTCTGGGTTTCTTAAACTGATACGAGATCACCATGCGAGTCGTCATAGGATAGCTCTCCAATGTGGGGAGCAGATTCATTCTGTCATATCAATCTGGTCTGCAGCAGGCATGCACGGCCGGTCGTGCGGCAGATTTTAACTGAGGGTATTCACCATCCTTTTATGAATAGTTTAAAAATAGTAGCAACCTTTAATACGGGTCAGGAAATATGATTACCGGATGCTGCTTGATATAATCAACCTCAAAGCTCACTTTCCCACCCAGGATGGCATGGTAAAGGCGGTGGACTGCGTCGATCTTTCGCTTGGCGAGAGGGAAAGGCTCGGATTAATAGGCGAGACCGGATGCGGAAAGACAGTTCTTGGCATGTCCATAATCCGCCTGCTTCAGCCGACTACGATGATCGAGGGGCAGATCCTTTTCAAGGGAAAAGATCTGCTGAAGCTGTCTGAAGAGGAGATGAGACGAAACCGGGGAAAGGAGATCGCCATGATCCTCCAGAACCCGACCACATCCCTCAACCCTGTTTTAAAGATCGGCGATCAGGTAGCCGAAGCGATACAGCTTCATCAGGGTCTCAACAAAAAGGAGGCGAAAGAAAAGGCTGTGGAGATGCTGGAGTCCGTCAGAATCCCCGAAGCATCTAAAAGGGCCAACCAATACCCGCACGAGCTATCCGGTGGGATGAAGGAGAGGGCCATGATCGCTATGGGCCTCGCATGTAATCCCACCCTGATCCTCGCAGATGAGCCGACCAAGGGCCTCGATACGGAGACTAAAGCCCAGATCGTGGAGCTCTTGAAGAAGATGACTGAGCGGAAGTCCATGCTGATAATAACCCATGATCTGGGCGTCGCAGGTCAGATCTGCGACAGGATAGCAGTCATGTATGCGGGAGAGCTGCTGGAGGAGGCCTCATCTGAGGCCATTCTAAATCGACCGGCACATCCCTACACTCAGGGATTTATCAACTCCCTTCCAGTCAAGGGCCTTTTGCCCATTCGCGGCTCCAGCCCGTCGCTGATCGATCCGCCTCAGGGATGCAAGTTCCATCCGCGATGCGATAGTGCAGTGGAGATCTGCAGGACGAAACATCCTGAGATGGTCAATCTCGGGAACGGCCACTCTGTGAGGTGCCACTTATGCCACTGATCCAGGTCAATGATTTATTGAAGGATTTCGCATCAGGGCTGCTGAACAAGCAGCACACAACGGCTGTGGACGACGTCTCCTTCTCCATTGAGAAAGGCGAGACATTGGGGCTCATAGGGCCTAGCGGATGTGGAAAGACGACTGTCGGCCGCCTGGTGCTCAGGCTGATCGAGCCCACCTCCGGCCAAATATTCTTTGATGGGATAGAAATAACCCGGCTCAAGCGAAAAGAGATGAGAAGGCTTCGTCCAAGGATGCAGATGATCTTTCAGGACCCCGAGTCGTCACTCAATCCCAGGATGAAAACAGGCGAAAGCATAGCAGAGCCGTTTCGCCTGGGGCTTCGGGGAAAGATGAATAAGAGCGAGATCAGAGACCGAGTTCTGGATCTTGTGGATGTCGTAGGCCTGAACCCCGAGCACGTCAACCGCTATCCCTACCAGCTCAGCGGTGGCCAGAACCAGCGCGTAGTGCTGGCCAGAATCCTGGCAGTAAATCCCGAGTTCATCGTTGCCGATGAGCCTACGGCCTCTCTCGACGTCTCCGTCCAGGCACAGATATTGCACTTGATAATGGATCTGAAGAGAGATTATGATCTCACAATGCTTTTCATCTCTCATGATCTGGAGGTCGTCCGGCATATGAGCGATAGAATTGCAGTGATGGACAAAGGAAGGATAGTCAGAATAGAATCCCCCAATGAGATCTGATCAGATCTCTTGGGGGGCGTCTGATCGAGGGTCCACCTGCTCTCTGAGCCACTCTCCAGCAAGATTGAATGCCAAAACAGACGATGTGATGGCGATTCCAGGAAATATCATCATCAGCGGATCGGCTCTTACGAAGGGCCTGGCGTCATTCATCATGGAGCCCCATTCCGGCGTAGGCGGCTGAATGCCGAGTCCAAGGAAGCTCAATGAGGTCGAATCGAGAATTGCATAGCCTATGCCAAGAGTGGCCATCACCAATACCTGGGGAAGAACAATCGGAAGAATGTGCCTCCTCATGATATAAAAATCCGAGGCCCCGAGGCTTGCTGCAGCCTCAAGGAACTCTTTGCCTCTCAATGATAGGATTATGCTCCTCACAAGTCTCGCATAGCCAGTCCATTCGACGAGGATCAGGGAGAGCATCAGATTTATCATGCCGGATCCGAGGAAGCCTATCGCCGCCAATGCCAAGAAGATGCTCGGGAAGGCGAGGAATGCGTCCACAACGCGCATTATGGCCTCATCCAGAATGCCGCCAAAGTACCCTGCTGCGCTTCCCAAGATGATGCCAAGAATTGCGGAGAATAAAACTACTGAGCCTCCTATAAAAAGCGACATTCTGATCCCGAATATGATCCTGCTCAGGATGCAGCGTCCTAGGTGATCTGTGCCCAAAGGATAGTCCCAGCAGGGGGCTTTCAGCCGCTGAGAGAGATTGGCTGTATCGGGATCGTTGGGTGAGAGCTGCTCTGCAAAGATGGCTGCTAATATGAGGCCAGCTATTATCAAGAAGGCGATCCAGGTTCTCATGCCAATCCTCTGTTTCAATCCCTCATCCTCGGATTCAGATAGTAATAGAAGACATCAATTAGCAAATTGAGGATTAGAAATAATGTGGCCAGGAAGAGCAGGCTGCCCATGATCACAGGATAATCTCTGTCGTAGATGGAATGAATCATGAGATTGCCGATTCCAGGCCAGGCGAAGACTGTCTCGACCACCGCAGATCCATTGAGCAGATATGTGAAGTTCAATCCCATCACTGTGATCACCGGCAAAAGCGCATTGGGAAGAGCATGCTTCAGAACCACCGACCAATTTGGCAGGCCCTTTGCCCTAGCTGCCAGGATGTAGTCCTGGGAAAGAACCTCCAGCATGCAGCTTCGCATCATTCTGCTGGTCACCGCGGCCGCCGAGAGACCTAATGTAACTGCAGGCAATACCATGTGCTCCAGGTCGCCGCTCTCCCCGTATCCTGCCACAGGGAGAACATCGAGCTGAATGGCGAAGAAGATGATCAATAGATAAGCTAACCAGAAATTCGGGACAGATACTCCGAGCAGTGACAGTGTCATGGCAAGGTTATCTATGGCAGAGTTGCGCTTCACGGCTGAGAGAATCCCTAATGGAATTGATATCAGGAATGAGATGACAAGGCTTGCCAGGGCCAGCTTGAGGGTGGATCTGAAGCTGTCTCGCACATCATCCAGCACCTTATCGCCAGTGATAAATGAGTACCCAAGATCTCCTCGAATGGCTTTATTCAGCCACCTTATATACTGGATCTGCGGCGGATCATCAAAACCCGCCTTCTGACGCAGCTCCTGGACTGCTGCCGGATCAGGTGGGCCCTGTGGCCCCGTTAGAAGCAGCTCAGCCGGGTCCCCCGGGGCCAGATAGAAGAGAGTGAATGAGATTGCCGAGACAAGAAATAAGACCGGCAACAGAAGGAGAATTCTTCTTATGAGAAAGGCCAGCATTTCCTATACACCAATAGATCCGCCACTGCTTCCCTTCACGATGAAAATGGCATCGTGATCGGCCAGCCTACATGAATGGCTCGTCTCGATCCTCATTTTGCACAAGCGGTCGAGGGTCATGTCTTCCAGCAGGACATCTTCGAGCAGAGATCGATGCATAGCCTGATCAAACCATTTGCCTGCCAGGCTCCTCGCGCCAGGCCGAAGGATCCTCATCCATAAAGGAGAGGAAGTCGGTGCCTGCGCCGACATCCAGAGCATTGCACGGCTCTGGATTGGAGGCGATTGGCGCCAGGCACCTCATCCAGACTGCTCTCCTCATCTCAGAAGCTGCTCGCTCGCTTTGCAAAGCTGAAATCCAGTAGCTTCCACCTTATTGGGCGGATCGTCTGGATCTGACGGTCTATGCATCTCCTGCGGCAAAGCTACTCTCCGAGGGATATATCCGGAGTCAGGAATGTGATCTCGCAGGACGGATAGATCACATATCCCTTCACGTTCTTGTTCACTCCCACAAGCTCATTGAGATAGAAGAGGAATATCTCCGGGGAGTCTTTCAGCACCCGCTCCTGCGCCTTGGCGTAGTAGTTCATCCTCTCCTTCTGGTCGAAGGTGGTTCTGCCTGCCTTAATCCAGGAATCCACATCGGGATTGGAGTAGCCGGTCTTCTTGGCCTCGGCACCAGTCGATTCGAAGTGCTTGGATAAGAAGTAGTCGGGATCTCCAGTCGTGCCGGTGCTCCAGGAATAAAGAGCCATGTCGTAGTCGCCTTTGGAGAGATCGCTCCTGATGGCACCTACTTCCAGTACCTGCACATTTGACTTGATCCCTATCTTTTCCAGCTGAGCTGCAACAACTTCCGCAGACGGCTTATTCTCCGCCCTTGATGTATACGTCTTTATGGTGATGTTGAAGGGCTTTCCGTCGAACTCCAGCAAGCCATCCCCATTCGTATCTGTGATTCCGGCCTGCTCGAGAAGCTCTTTGGCCTTCGATGGGTCATAAGCATAGGCTTTCAGCTCATCATTCGCGGACCAGGGATTATCCGAGGAGAAAGGTCCGATTGCTGGAACGCCACCTACGCCTTCGAGGGCCGTATCAACGATCTCCTGGCGGTTGATCGCATAGTTGAGCGCCTGGCGGACGGATGGGTTGTCAAATGGTGCTTTTTTTGTATTCACATACAACAGGTTCAAACGAAGGGTCTCTTTCTGCAGCACATCCAGGTCTTTGTCGCTCTCGATTTTTTTAACCTCGGTCTGAGGGAGACCTCTGGTGATATCAATATCGTATCCCTCAAGCTGCAAGGCCCTTGTCATCGCATCGCTGACAAAGTATAGGACTGCACCACTGAGATTTGCCTTCCTTCCCCAGTAGTCATCATTTCTCTTCACGGCCATCTTGACGCCCTTCTCGAAGGATTCGAATTTGAATGGACCTGTTCCAGAAGGCGTCTTATTGAGATCAACATCAGTATTAACAATGGAGGCCAGGGGATCAGCCAGGCTCGCTATGGTCGGAGCATAAGGATCCTTTGTCTTGATTGTGATTGTGCTCTCGTCATCCTTCTTGACTGAATCGATGAAGCTGTACTCGCTGCGGCGATCTGATGAGGAGATCAGATCATTGAGCGACTTGACCACAGCATCAGCATTCATCGGGGAGCCATCATGGAACTTCACATCAGTTCTAAGATGGATCTTGTACTCAGTATCACTGACTTGGTCGAAGCCTGTTGCCAGTTCAGGCACTATGTTCATATCCTTGTCCAGGGCAAAGAGCGTCTCGTATATTCCTGCTTCGCGCATGTACCAGCCTGTATATTCGTAAGCGGGATTGAGCCCCTTTTCCGGTCCGAAGATCAGGTCGGCCTTAATGATCTTCTCAGACGAATCGGGTTCTGCAAGAACAGGCGACAATGCAACTAATATCATCATCGTCGCCATTATTGCATATAACATCTTGAATTTTATCATGATTTTATCACCTTGGATATCGAAATTAAATGCTTTTAGTAATAAATCTTTTGGTAAAATGAATATCAGTTCATAGATACCTGCTGAATGCCGCCCAGAATCCTATGATAAAGACGAGCGAAATAAATGCAAATGAGTTCTCTTCTGGCAATTTTGTCTCCCTTTCGATCGCTTCAGTCCGGGATATGTTCAGGCTGGTGATATTGACCTTCTTCTCAGCCACCACCTCAATCACAAGAGGCGGGTTGTCGGCGCTGTAGGACGATCCATGAATGTCATGATATGATACATTGTCTGGTGGAAGGACTACGTCGCCTGGATCGAGGCAGCGCAGAGTATACTCCGCGACCCTGCTCTCCTGGGGGCTGAGCATAAATTCCCCGCTGATCAAGCCGTCGACAAGCTTCGCCCCTCTTGGTATTTTCTCAAGAAATGAGACTCTTCCCCTCCTGTTTCCTGTATTGCTCAGATTGAGGGATACAACGACATCCTTTCCAGGAGCGACCTTCCTGGGGCTGATGCTCCTTCGTCCCTCGATGAAAGGACCCAGCACATCCACCACAGGGCTCTCCGAGGAGACCCTGAATGTTTTTCCCTCAAAGACGAAGCTCGCCTCTGCCGGTGGAAGAGATCGCCCTTGAACCGGCCTCTTTCCTGCGATCTTATAGCTTACCGTCTTGGCCTCGCCAGGAGATAAATTGACCTGCCAGTGCAAATACGAGTCCGTCTGGAAGTCCTCCCCAGTCGAATCGGAAAGCTCCAGCTCAAGGGTTCTATTGCCGCAGTTTCGCAGGGAGTCTATGACGTAGTAGCTCTTCCCAAAATCCTGGGAATCCTCCACTTGCTTGTGAGCCTGGAGACAGCCCTCCACTCTGAAGGTTGTTCCTCCGAATGCTTCATGTATATTCCCGTCCGGGTCTTCGTACTCGGCTTGAACCCTCACCTCGAATTCGGCAGGCTCAGGGAGATACGGTGCAGTGAATGAAGCTTTGACCGGCTCTATCTCCGAAGTGCGCTCATTCTCATCCCAAACTCGCCCAGCCACAAGAATCGATTTGCTGTAACTGCCATAGACCAGGGGCGGCTTTGAGTCCAGCGCGATCTTCATGCTCTCGGCATCCACGATTCCCGTATTCTCTATCCCAAGCTCGAGCCGGATCATGTCGCCTCCTCGGTAGACATCTTTCTCGGCTGAGAGGAGGAGCGCTATTTCAGGTGATGCCTTGAGCTGAACTGCGATGACCGCATACGGCTCATCTACTTTGTCATCATCGACTATCTTTCGAGCAGTGACCCTTACAGAATCGTTCCAGGAAAAGGACTCGCCTGCCGAAAGAGCACGGGAAGTAAGTGTCAGGTTGTCCTCCAGCAGCTCAACGAGAACTAGTGATGGGTTCGAATTCTCATTGGAGAAATCGATCAGGTCCAATGTATAGTTTCCAAGAACCATCGCCTCGCCCCAGTGAAGCTCTGCCGTCATCCCTTCATTCCAGATCACCGCCTGTGCCGTGGATAAGATGAGAATGAGGGCCATCAGCAGCTTGAACATATCAATGCCTGAAGAAGAGATAGACTGCGATGATCAGCACGCCAGCATAGATCAGAATATTGTTGCCGTCGTTCATTATGTCGCTGGAGCGGACGTTTGTGTTATCTGATGACGGGCTGCTGGCGGGATACGAGGATACACTCGATTGCATGTCATAGCTTGATGATGCAGAATCAGACGAGGCAACTATTGTTGTGTTGTTTTCAGTCTCCGATTCAGTCTCAATCTCATCATTCGTCGAATCTTCATCTGTGGATTCCTCATCGGCGGTCTCTTCGATGGCCGAAGCCTGCCTTTCTTCGTTGCTTATTGAAGCAGAGCCTGAAGCGCTCTTTACAGCGTCAAAAGAGATGCCTGCCGGGAGATAGAAGACTATCACATCGTCCTTGGTGATGGTGATCTTCTTTTTCTTCTCGTACTCGATCATGGTATCCATGTCTCGCCATCTTAAGGAGAGATTATGTTCGCCCTCTTCCAGGGAGATGGATCCGAAGTCCGATGTTTCCTCTTTGCTGACCTCCTTATCTTTCTCAAAGCTGCCGTCGACGTATAGATATGCGTCCAGGTCTTTGGAGTTCTCGTTGCAGACCTGTATGGATAAATCGAATTTCTCAGGTTTATCATTCAATTCGGCATATAGATTTACAGAAGTCTCTCCTTGGATATCTTCTGCCGACTCGAATTCAAGTGGCCTCTTGACATCTTCGTCGTACCATGTGATCTTGAAGCTATGCTGCCCCCTGGCGAGCGGATAGCTGTCGAACTTTTCCTCTGAGTCAGACGATATACGCTTTGTTTCCATCAGCTCAGAATCGATGAATAGGGAGATCTCCAGGCTGTCGTCGTCCCTATTTGTGATATAGACGTGGACATTATACGGGCCGCTGAATGATCCATTGGATTGATTCGCCGAAATGCTCGATAGAGAATCGTCTGAAGAGCTGTTGTTCTGCGCGAATCCAGTCGTCCCCCAAACCAAAAACAATAGGAGAAGCAGAGCTACTGTAGCCGCCGCTCTTTTCTCCAATACGAGTTGCCACCTCCTGCTCAGCCGTCTCACGCACAGACGTATGCAGTTCATGACATGAGTCTTTGGGCTACAACCTTTAAATAGCATGTGGTATAAAACCGATAATACTAAATGTTATTTTTCTTCGACATATTACATTTTAATTTATTAATTTTAATTAGCTTAACGAAAAGATTATCTAAGAGCATGCAGATGAGTGCGGTTGAGGATGATATATTGACCGATGTGGCGGTCCAGCTTCTGATAATTGAGGGCATTCCACTGCTTGGTCTGGTCTATTACCTGTGGCATAAGAGGAAGATGTATCTCATGGAGAAGGGGGTCCAGGAGAAGGATGATCCTAAGGCGAGATACGAACGCAGGCTCATCAATGGAGTCTTCCTGACCCTTGCTGGCATCATCATGATCCTGACTCCGCGGGTGGCTTCCGCAGTGGGCATCGAGGCGCAACTCACCTTCGAGCTTCTCTTGGCCAGCATGGTTGTGCTATGTGCAGGAATAGCTCTGCTGGCTGCAAATGGGATGCTGAGATACAGGGAAGGACACCACTACGAAAAGAGCGGACTTCGGGAGTAGATGATCTTCATAGATCTCAGATATCTGGCTTGCACAAGAAATCCGCAGATGCAGCCGAGAGCGCCTCTCAATTGATTTTTCTCAGCTCTAGTCGCCTCAAGGCGCGATTGATTCTGGCACGTGACAGGCCGTTCTTGGCCCTGACCTCGCACAAGAGCCGCCGTAGTTCTTCATCTTGTCTTTCTGAAAACGCCTCTTTCACCTGCAATCAAAACACCATCATATAATTATCGCCGTCAAATGTTATTAAATTTACGGGACCTTCCCGCTTCATCATCCAAGAGTTCCAGAAGTGCTGCGATTTGTAGTAGCCTGTATCCGATCCGGTTCCCTCCTCTAAGGATGGATGCCTTCTATCAGTCATCCGGTCCACATCGATTCTCATCATAAGGCAGGCCCTCAAGAGAGGTTGATCATCAGAAATGTCTCCCGCCACTCGACTTCTGCGTCTTGAGAAATCCCTAAAGATCATCCTTCGACGCCCATAATCAGGTGCGCAGAACAGTTGTTAAAAGCAACAGGACTGCGCTGGCAAGGGCTAGCGCAGTCAATTTGGTCTCAAAATCCACGACGACACCAGGAAGACAAATCCTTTTCCTCAGCTCGGTTTGTTGCCGATGTACTCGCCTTGGCCGAGGTAGATGTAATCATCGAAGGCGGATGCGGGCCTTTTCTCTGTGTTCCGCTCTGTGCACTCCATCACCTTGCCGTTGATCTTGGCGAAGAACGTGGGATGATCGTCTATCGCTGACCTGACTTTCTTTTGCTTTTCAGAGTAGTAGTAATAATATCCATCGTTTGCCATTTTCAAGCCTTCTCATAGCTAAATTCGTCTTTCTTCCTCAGCTTCTGGCCGCATGTCTCGCAGATCGCATTGATTTTGTCCTCGCTGTGAGCTATCCACTCCGAGCCGCAGCAGGGACACTGGGGAAGACTAACTGATATGCCCACCATCTCAGTCCAGCCTCCTCCACTCTGTGCCGCAAACTGTGCACTGGCCTTCGAAACAGCTTTTCGTCTCGTGGAGTTTGCCGCCGTTCATAAGGTTGTGATCCCTCATTCCCTTGCCATACATCATCTCTCGGCATTCATTTTCACAATTGCAGTAAGCTAATATCACCTGCATCAACCACCTTAAGTCCGGTTGGCCGCCGTTAGCTACCGCTGACATCAAAACGCTCAATTATCCAGATGACAGCGATGCAACCAACCCGATGAACCCTCTAAACTGCATTCCATGGGGCTTCATCCGGCCAATCCTTTCAAACCTGGCCTCTGCTTCTATTTGTCTGGCCTTCTAACTCGATTCTGCCATCGAGATCATTCTCAACACCCAATCCAAGTCTTTACAGGATTGGGCTCTATGGGCAGAATTTCTTTGGAGATGTATCTAAGGATACATCATAGCCGTGCCCTTGACTAAAAACGGAAACGCTGAGCCTCGACATAATATGGGGTTTCTCGCTCAACATATATCAAATTAACTCGTCCTGCACTCAAAAATATGAGTAAGCATGAGGCGTTTCCTTCGCATCTCACAGAGATGAACAGGAACAGGAGCCTGATTCGTGGGAGGGCAGTCGAGTCTTGGGGCAAGACAAATCCTTTCACTGTACGGGAGATGATCAATCTGGAATGGCCAGTACAATGAATATGGCAACCACTCGCGTGGACATCGCAGGCAGAGCCATGTAATGCAAAAGATATATACTTCGGACGGTGGCCCCGGGAACAAGGCCCTGGCGTGCGTGAAGAGCGCTCAGTTCTCAGCTATCCTTCGAGCAGGAAGAGCATAGATATCATTGGTTTTGACCGATTACCTTCAACCAATCCACTCTTAAGAAGTCGCTATCAAAAGTGGCAATCTGGGTGATCTCATGCTCAAGACAGGTCGAAGCGATTATTACATCATTGGGCAGCAAATTGTATCTGATCATGGCTCTGCTCCAATCGTCCGGATCATCATTGATCGGAAGAATTGAGATATCCCTCTCTTCAATAAGCCTGAATATCAGATCCAAATCCTTTTTGAAAGGACGATAGGCAGGCCGACGAGAAGGAGCTGACCTCGGGCCGCGGCCCGACCGGCGTCGCTGCCGCCGCTATC
>MVRK01000087.1 GCA_002067365.1 Methanosaeta sp. PtaU1.Bin060
TCTCTTGGAGGAGCCTGTAATCTGCTCTGGTGCCATCTTCCAAGGTCTTCCATGATGGAGGGATAACCTGATAGGTCCGCTCCAGTTTGAGTTCACCTATCGCCTGGCCGTCTTTGAAGAGCTTGAGCTGTGCTTGATCCGCCTTCTTTCCATATTTCGCCAAAACCTCAGGCGTGCGGTCGTGGCAGACGAACCACATCCCAAAGCGCCCAGGTCTAGTCTCCCATGTCGTGCTGGTGGGAAGCTCCAGCCCTTCGAAGGCGGCGGGTTCATCCTGGTCCAGGCCAATGTAGCCGTTGCCAGCCATTGCGCCAACGTTTCCGTTATGGGCCTTCGCTTCCTGGAAGGCGTGGGGGTGCCTTTGCCATTCTTTTTCGATGGGCGGGAATTTGATCCCGTCCGGGAGAAGAACGAAGGCGGCGGCGGGCTGATTGAATACTCCTGGGATTTCGGCCATTCAGCACCCCCTCTTCGCAAAGCGTCGCGCCTGCCTCATCCTGATAGCGTCAGGCCTCGGCTTCGGCGCGCGATCCCCTATCTCGCGAACGGTACCGTCTTGATTGACTGGATGCCGCTTCAGGCCGTGCTCTTGGCCGTTGGAGGACCAGGGCAACCATGCCAGCCCCCTGGCCTCATCACGCGAGACATGCGCACGTCGATATTCTCGTTCCTTCGTGGTCTCGGGTTCACGCCGGGGCGTTGGTGTGCCGGTTGCGCTCTCAGGTGGCATCGCGCACCTCCTCGTCCAGGAATCGGCATCTGTAGTCTGCGTCGGTCCTCAAAATAGCGATTTTCTGACCGATATGGGCTTCCAACTTTTGCGAAAGCTCAATAGGGAGTGTAACTGTCACAGGTCCAATCTTCGCAATCAGCCTCCCGTTCTCTTCCTTGAGTTCGGCCAATGGGCCACGGGCCTCCATCCAGGGATCGAGGTGGACAGCATCAGAGACCGAAAAGTTCATCTCAAAAGAACAAGGATAAGTTCCCATTGTAAACCTCCGAGCCATGGATGGTTGACATATGTTCGCCCGCCCTGCCGATGCTGGTAACATCGGCGGTGCATCCCGTTTTCATACTGCCTCCGCGAAAAGTTTTCCCGGTTCTTGTCTGTCGATCTTTATGGCCTGGCTGAGAAGCATGCGCCCCACAATTGCTGGCCGAAGCTGTAGTTTTTCAGCACGAGTCCTCAGCCATTCCATATCGGATTTTGACAACTTTAACGCCAGAAGCTCAGGAACTTGCTCATATCTAGGCATATATCTCATTATTCTGAAACTCCTACTTATACATTTCCATTTGAGTTTGTTTATATTTATCTTATACCGTTAAAGTTTTAAATTCCTAAGTCCTAAATAGGGGCATGCTCACAGAATTAGAACGAGAAAGGATATTACATCGCGAAACTTTGACTGTGCCCGAAAGGAAAAATTTGAATTTCAGGCTTAGAAAAAAATTAATTGAGCTAAAACAGAATTTAGAAGACATTAATTTAATTCTAAATTTCTTCCCACAAGAGGAGCTTCATGAAGTGATAGATTTCGAGCATTTATCAAAATCGCTTGATGTAACAGAGGCTTTACTACAAATCACCGATCCCTGGCCGGTGGGAGCACATGAAAACGGGACAGATAGCGCTTTTAGGGTGTGGGGAGTTGTCATCCCTACCAGTGCTCCAGGGAAGTGCACCATTGATTCTGTATCTCGCACTGCTATGAAAGAGGAAATCGATTTACATAAGAGGTTATTGGATCACTTCACCAAAATTAGATTCTATGTGGACCCATGCATACCAGATCCTGTTTGTCGTGATGTTGAATATAATAAAGCACAAATGGATAAGCTCATGCAAATGAGACAAACCGCACAAAACCCGTTCCATTTGAGTTTTAATGGTTATAATGACGAAACCGGGGTTAATGAAAGCGGACGGATATTACGCGATCCCACAACGATTGATATCAAACAGCTACAGTGGATGAGATGGAAACCCGAAGGATTGAAGGAATGTTTGGAAGAGCCGCCCCTATTCAAAGAAAAGAAAATTCCGCGTGGCCCGGAAATATTTCATATGTCTATCCATTCGGACAAAGACGGCACACACTATTTCTTATCTGAAAAGGGAGGAGCGGAGCGGGAGACAACGGAAACGGAGTTTTTGGAAGCAAATAAAAAATATCGGATGATAGAAAAGGCACCAAGCCGAGAAGGAGAAGAGCTGCCCAAATAGCCCCGCTCGCTCCTCTTTTCTTTCTCATATCCACATCCTCAGCTTCGCCAACAGCCGCCAGATCAAGCTTGTTCTTCGCCCTGCGTGCGATCCTCTTCTGGCCCTGGCCGCCCTGAGCCCGATGGTCTCACCACATCGAAACCTATTCGACTTCAAGAAGAGGAGTTTCAAGCTACCGAGAACCAATCCTCTCGACTGATCCCAGCTTCATCTAAAATGGTGTCCAGCAGAGAGGGATCTATCTCATCACCGTGATGAGGATTTGGTATGCGGGCGGTTACCATACCTCGCTTCATGTAGGCGTGTTTCCCGCCAGGATATGGACCATCAAATCCCAGCTTCCGGAGTCGCCTAATCAGCTCACGCCGTGATACTGGTGTTAATCTAGCCAATTGCGATAGGCTCCGCTGATGCTTCTATGGCCTGGTTGTCTATTGATGGGATTGGCAACCCTAGTCTCAGACGCACAGCTATCCAACCCTCAATAACCTCGACAAGCTCAGTGCGGGCTCCTTCAACGGTCTTGCCTGTAGCCCAAACACCTTGCAGACCCGGAACGGTAGCAACATACTCGCCGTTATCCAGAATCTTGTAATCGGCCTTGGCCAGTGCCGCCCTAATGTACTCTGCAAACATATCAACCATTTATGCGCGCTGCAAGGATTTAAAGCTTGATCAAATCCCCAACTGTGGGATGCAGGTCAGGCAAAAAGATATGCGCATGATCGCTACAAGGAGGAGAGGGTGAATAGAGACTGATGCCCTGCCTTGTCCTGTGCCACCCGGCACAAAGAATATACAGACAAAGCTGTTATAGAATTAGTTACACATTGTGATGTGTACCTTGAGGTGCAAAGATGAGCAGTGGGAGTGTCTTTTCGCAATGCTTATAGCCTAACAAAGTGGAGTACATACCATGGCCGGAGCCGAAGCTAAGAAACTGACAATCGAGGAAGATCCTGGAATAGTAGCTGGGGCCCTCGAAGGCCTGGCTGAGTACAAGGCAGGCCTCGGGAAGAAATTCAACAGCGTCGAGGATCTGAAGGCCTACTTAGAAAAATCCTGATATGGCGTACGCCTTACGCCTCACTCCCAGATTCGAGAAGAATTTCCATCACCTTACTAAGAAAGATCACATTTTGAGAGACCGCGTTTATAAGAAGCTCTCCGAGATTATTGATAATCCTGCCATTGGAGAGTCATTGAGCCACAACCTGGCGGGCATGCTCAGTACCCACATTGGCAACTGGGTCATCGTTTATATGATCGAGGGGAATGAGATCGTTCTCCTGAATTTCGATCACCACGACAGGGCATATTTCAGATCTCTCTAAATCCCCAACTGCGGTATGCACGCCAGATAGGCCTCCTTCAGCTCCTTGAGGTCTATGTGGTTATACAAATCAAACGCCTCTTTCCTGCTATCGCCCCGCAATTCCTTGATGTACTCGCGCCTCATCCCGGCCCGGAAGAGGTGAGTGCAGAACCAGTGTCTACATGCATGTGGTGAGAAATGGTCCTCCAGGCGTTTGGACTCGGGGTCATGCAGGCCAACGCGAGATGCGGCTTCAGTTACAGCCCGATAGACATCATTTCTGCTGATCCTGTAGCCCCATGAGCTGAGGAATAGAGCCCTCTCCTTCCTTCGGTTCACTCCCTCCCTGACCCGGAGCCATCGTCGGAGGACATAGGCAGCTTCGCCATCCATGAATAGCGTCCTGTTGCTCCTTTTCGCTGTTGGTTTGAGCCTGATAGTGTTTTCAACGAAATCCACATCTGAGATGTCCAAGCTGACCAGCTCGCCCCGCCTCATGCCGGTCTTGAAGAGCAGCACCAGCATAGCTTTATCCCTGATGTTTGGGGCCCCTTTGATCATCTGGCCCGCGGCCTCGATGCTGATCAATTGCCTTTCATGAGAATCATTATTGTCCTTATACCGTCGCAGGTAGCGCTTCCGTATCGGAAGAGCCGTATTTGAGGAAATTATGCCTTCAAAGACCAGGTATTCATAGAAGCTGGAGAGCACTGAGAAGTAGTTCTCGATGGTCTTCTGTGAGGTCCTGCGGTCCTCTCTCAGGTACCTTATGAAGCCCACCAGCTCCGCTCTGGTGGCAGTCGCGATCTCCCGCCCTGCCATGTACTCCTGGAATAGTCGGAGGACTGATTTGTAGCGTGGCAAGGATCCTGGCGCCATCCCTCGCACTTCACAGTCAACCAGGTAGCTGCCAATGAGGTCTTCGGCCACTAGGCTACCCACCGCAGGACGCCTTTCTCGTTCTTGACCATGCCGAAGCCTTCCAGGGTCTCAAGCTGGCCACCAACAGCGTTGATCAGGTCTGTCTCTCGTCGGTCTATGCCCAACGCTTCAAGCAACTGGAACCTGTCCACCTGGCCGCGGGCCTTCAGGACGCTCACAAGATCCTCGCTCAACCGCCTGGAGCCTGCAAAGTCGGCTTCCATCCAGGGAGTCGCGCGGTATCTCTTCAATTCGGCCTCATAGCGCTCCAGGAGGACGTTCTTTCTCTGGAGATCTTCGCGCAGGGTCTTGACCTCATTCTTCAGGCCATCCAGCTCGCGAACATGCCGTGGTGCCAGTTCTTCCTTTTCATCAATCTGCTCATCCACAGCCGCAATAATGAACTTTGAAAGCGATGTGCGGGCCTTTGCCGCGGCCTTCTCCCATCGTTCCTTGTGCGGTCTCGATGGATGGTAGACGTAAGTATAGCGGGTTTTGTCGGGAATGGAATTAGCCATAATTGGAATAATATTCGTTATGCTATAAAGCTTTTACTAAGTAGAATATATTTTTATTCCCAACCGGAGCAGTGATTTATCAGCAATAAAAGATCGAATGATAGCGGTTTAATCAGTCAGATCGAGCAGCACACTGTAATCGATGTTCTCCATGAACCTCTTTTCGCGGGAGTCTTTCGTTTGGAATTTCAGGATATTGACGGCATCTCCCTCAGATGGAGACGACAAAAGGGTGATCCTTTCAGGAAATCTGGAGTAATTACACAGCAGGCTCTCGCCCATGGCATGGTGCCTGCCGCAGTTTCCCCACTGGTTCGCAATGGCCAGATGCGTCTGCTCACTCAGTCGCGCCTCCCAGATGAACTTGCTGCTCGCGTTGTCCCAGAGAGCTGGCACACAGAGCATATCGGCGCCGAGCTTCGCCAGCGAATCAGAAGCTTCCGGGAACATCAGGTCGTGACCTATGAGCATGCCGATCCTGGCGAAGGGGAGGTCAACTGTCGAAAAACCGCAGTTCCCTGGAAGGGCCCAGCTTCTATCACTCGGGGAGAGATGGACCTTTCTGTACCTGCCCATCACTCCGTTTGGCCCTACAAGGAGTGAGCTGTTGTAAAACGCCATCCTATTCATCTCATCGACATCATGCTCAGCCATGCCAAATACGATGAAGAGATCCTTTTCCCGTGCTTTTTTGGCAAAAGCATCGCAGATCTCACCCGGTATGCCCTCAGAGCACGTCATTGCTTCCTCCAGAGCAAAGATGGGGCCCGATGTCAAGAGCTCTGGCAGGACGACGAGATCGATCGCCTGCCCGTCTCTGGCAGCCTTCGCCTCTGCATCGTCGATGAGCTGAAGTGCTCTTTTCACGTTGGCCTCAACCTCCAGGGGCTTGGAGCTAAATTGAAGGGTCGCGGCAGTGAAATCTGCGGCTTGGGGCAATCCCAGCAGGAACTCGATGCTGATGTGAGAGTAGGGATCTAAGGTGATGTTCCCATAGCACCGCGGATGCCTGGCGCTAAGGGCATTTTGGGTCCTGATATCGCTTAAAGGCAAAGTGCCGTAGATGATGGTATCCTCCGGAGAGCTGATCTGAGCCATCGCTTTTCCCTGGGGGCCTACGATACAGGATTGTGCATGATTGCAGTCCATGACCTTGTCTTTTCCAGTTCGATTACAGGCAAGGATATACATGCCGTTTTCAAGGGCCCTGGCCCGCCAAAATTTTTCAGGGTTGTGGTGCTCTGGAGGCCAGTTGGCGGGAACCATCATGAGCCTCGCCCCTTGAAGTGCGGCAATCCTTGCCGGCCTGTAAAAGTAAGAGTCGGCACAAATCACAAAGCTCAGTGGCCCGAATTCAGTCCTGACCACGGGAATCGGGAGGTTGCCCTTTGCGGCCCATAGATTTTCCCTGAAGGCAGGAGACAGCTTGCGGTGTTTGGCCACGACGCTCCCAGCCGGCCCCAACAGGGCCGCAGAATTGTAGAATATGCCAGTCTTTGGATCGCGCTCAGGAAGACCCATGCAGATATAGCAACCATACTTCATTGCGATCTTGCCGAAGGCCTCAGTCGTCGGCCCAGGAATGCTCTCGACCAGCGGGGCAATATCCCTTCTGCTCTCAAAGGCGTAACCTGTAGTAGCAAGCTCCGTATTCACTATGATTTTTGAGCCTTTTCTTGCCGCCTCCTCATTCAGGGCCAATAATTTTGATACATTTTTATCTTTATCTCTCCAGAAAATAGAGGCGTGGATCAGGGCGACCTTCAAGTCTTCGTTGGGATCTGGATTCATTCGATTCATCTTTTATGGGCGTTTTTTTGCGCCTATGATCTTGATGCTCTTTCTTCCCACCCACTGAATTTGGGTCTCGAAAGCTTTATTTAATTAACATAGTTTGTTATAACTAAATATATGTTTCGTTGATTTCAAAGAATCCTAAACCGCAAATTGGATACAATGAATGGGATTACAATGACTGGGATCAAAATCGCCTACATCACAACACAGGAAGCAAGCGACGTTTTTCCGTTAATATCAGCACTGAACGAGCTTATTCGCCGGAAGGGAGAGCTGGCTGATGTGGCCATCAGATCAGGAGAAGACCTCATGGACAGGACGCGCCTGGAGGAGTTTGAGCGAATCGCAGCAGGCTGCCAGATTGTGATCTTCAATTTGCATGGCGGAAAAAGGAGCCTTCCTTGCTTTGATGAGCTGATCCAGAACCTGCAGGGGTCGAGGGCCAACATCCTTGCCCACTCGGCCTCGAATGAGCCCGAGATCGAGCTTATGAGGCTCTCCACTGTGGACGAAGTGGTCTATGGAAAAGCTTCACAGTACCTGGATTATGGGGGAAAAGAGAACTTCTACAATCTGCTCCTCTACCTGGCAAACCATCTCTTGGGTGCGGATTATGCAGTCGTTGAGCCGCTGAAGCCCCTCTGGGAGGGCATCTATCATCCCGACTTCGATCATATTCCATCACATGACGAGTATTTGAAGAGAAAATATGTTGAGGGGCGGCCGACAGTCGGCATCTGGTTTTACCAGAGCCTCTTGCAGGCTGGAAACACCAGATTCATCGACGGGCTGATTGCGGAGATCGAGAGGAAGGGTGCAAATGTCATCCCCGTCTTCCTTCATTCCCTCAAAGATGTCGAGCGGGGAGCAAAGGGTGCCGAATGGGTGGTCGATAACTTCTTCATGAAGGACGGAAAGCCCCTCATCGACGTCCTGATCAGCACCCTCATGTTCTCTCTTTCCATCAAGCCTTGGAAGGGATCGGCTGGTGCTGCAGAGGTCTCCAGATCCGAAGAGTGGTTTCTCAAGAAGCTGAATGTCCCAGTCCTGAAGGCAATTCTTACTTATGGCTCGCCAGGCGAGTGGAGACAATCCCTGCAGGGCTTGGGACCTATGGAGATATCCATGGGAGTAGCCATGCCCGAATTCGACGGCATGCTGATCACAGTTCCCGTAGCAGCAAGAGATCGATCAGACGCTGATCCGCTGACGGGAGCAAAGGTAATCCGATTTGTGCCGCTGCCGGAGCGCATCGACAAAATAGTTCGGCTGAGCCTGAATTGGGCAAAGCTGCGGCATATTCCCAACTCCCAGAAAAAGGTCGCTGTCATCTTCCACAACTACCCTCCCCGTGACGACCGCATAGGAGCAGCCTTCGGCCTTGACTCGCCTGCCTCCGTCCTGAACATCATGAAGATTATGCAAGGCGCTGGCTACACTATTGAGGGGATGCCCGAGAGCGGCCAGGCCCTGATCGAGGACGTGAAGAGCCGCCTCACCCTCGACCGCCGCTGGAGGAGCCCGGATGAACTCGCGAGGAGGGCGATTGATTCCGTATCCGAGAAGGATTATCTCGAATGGTTTGGAGAGCTTCCCGCTGCAGTGCAGGATAAGATGACTGCCGCCTGGGGAGCGCCTCCTGGCGATCTCTTTGTTCATAATAAGAGCCTGATAATTCCAGGGGTCATCAAAGGCAACATCTTCATAGGCCTCCAGCCACCCCGAGGATTCCTGGAAGACCCGGCAGCCATCTACCATAGCCCTGATCATCCCATTCCGCATCACTACTATGCTTATTACCGCTGGATCAGGGATGTCTTCTGCGCCAACCTTGTCATGCACATCGGCAAGCACGGCACCCTGGAGTGGCTCCCCGGAAAGTCTGTGGGCCTCTCGGATTCATGCTTCCCTGATTTGGCCATATCCGATCTGCCCCATATATATCCCTATATCATCAATAATCCCGGTGAGGGAACCCAGGCCAAGAGAAGGAGCTACTGCTGCATCATCGACCACCTGATTCCCGTGATGCACAACGCAGATTCCTACGATGAGATGGCAGAGCTTGATGTGATGCTGCGCGACTACTACCAGTCGGCCCTGGAAGACCCCTCAAAGCAGCCGACGCAAAAGAAGATGATCTGGGAGAAGGTCATCCAGGCTAAGCTCGACCATGACCTGGAGACGACTGAAGAGGCAGCGTTCTCTGATTTTGACAAGTTCCTGGAGAGGCTGCACGAATACCTGCACGAGATGGCAGACACCCAGATCAGAGATGGGCTTCATATCCTGGGCGTGCCTCCACAGGGATCGCGCCTGGATGAGTTTTTGGTCTCCCTGACCAGGCTTTCTAACTGTGGCATGCCGTCTCTCAGGCAGTCGCTGGCAGAGTTCATGGGCTACGACTATGACCATCTCTTGGCCAACCGTGGAAAGATTCTCTCCGGCCCGAGGACTTGCGGCCATGTGATTGAAGAGCTGAACGCCCTTGGCATGCAGCTGGTGGCAGGGCTTCACGAGAAGGGCTTTGCCGGAGAGCAGATTCCCGCATTGGAAGACGAGATTCTGGGGAAGAGAAGTCAGAATGTCGAGAAGGTATTGGGATACATCGCAACAGCGCTTGCGCCCAGCATCGAAGCAACCACCGATGAGCTTTCAAGCGTTCTTTCTGTCTCAGATGGCGGCTATATCTCGCCGGGTCCCTCCGGCGCGCCCACGCGCGGAATGGCGGACATCCTTCCGACGGGCAGGAACTTTTATTCTGTCGATCCCCAGGCGATACCTTCCAAGGCCGCCTGGAAGGTGGGCGTCGCCCAGGCTGACGCCCTGCTCAAGCGCTACTTGGCAGACGAGGGACGCTACCCTGAGTCTCTTGGAATTGTGATCTGGGGCAGTCCTACCATGCGCACCAAGGGCGATGACATCGCCGAGGTCCTCTGTCTCATGGGCGTTCGTCCAGTCTGGGAGGCGAAGAGCGGCAGGGTCACAGGGCTTGAGATCATCCCTATGGAGGAGCTGAAGCGCCCTCGTGTAGATGTGATGCTTCGCATCAGCGGCTTTTTCAGGGATGCGTTTCCAAATATCGTGAACCTCGTTGACAAAGCAGTCGAGATTGTGGCAGGACAAAAGGAGTCTGCTGAACATAACTACCTGGCAAAGCATGTGGCATCTGATGTCCTGGAGAAGACCTCCGCTGGAATCGACTTGGATCAAGCGCGAATTGAGGCGACCTACCGCATCTTCGGCTGCCGTCCAGGAGCTTACGGTGCGGGTGTATCCCATGCCATAGACTCCAAGAACTGGAAGGATGAGAAAGACCTGGCAGAGATCTATGTCAAGTGGGGAGGATATGCCTATGGCCGCAAGAATTTTGGCGTGACCGTCCCTGATGAGTTTCGCAAGCGCCTGAGCCGACTCGATCTTACTGTCAAGAACGAGGATAACCGCGAGCACGACATGCTGGACAGCGACGACTTCTACTCATATCACGGGGGCATGATTGCTGCGGTCAAAGCCCTGAGGGGAGAGCTGCCCAGGTCGTACTGCGGTGACAGCTCCGATCCCGACAGGGTGAAGGCCAGGAGCACTGTTGAGGAGACAAAGCACATCTTTCGAGCCCGCATCCTCAATCCCAAGTGGATCGAGAGCATGAAGCGCCACGGCTACAAGGGAGCTGGCGATATCTCAAGAGTGGTGGACTTGGCCTTCGGCTGGGATGCAACAGCCGAGGTCATGGAGGACTGGATGTATGAGGAGCTTGCCGATAAGTATGCTCTGAACGAGGAGATGCAGGACTGGCTGAAGGATGTGAATCCTCACGCCCTGCAAAACATCACAGAGAGGCTCCTTGAGGCTGTGGAGCGGGGGATGTGGCACGCATCCGATGAGATGAAGGAGGAGCTTCGCAATTTATACCTGGAGATCGAGGGCTGCATAGAGGATGAAAAGCCTCAAACATCCGAAATGCCAGAAGACCGGGGATCAAGATCGGCAAACGCCTGATGAGAGGCCCTGCCGGCATTTTTGCGGCAAAAAATGCTGATGAACTCACAGGCAGAGCGCCTCCCATGCTTCAAGATTCTGCTCACGTGGAGGCAAGCGAGCACCATCTCAATCGGAGAATGCCAACAAAATCTGATTTTTTTAAAAAATGGAGGGATTTAATTAGGGATATTCGATTGCCTCACACTTGTCATCATCCCCCGCTTATCTGACATATGGTCAGAATTAGGCTACAGCAAGGCCAGATCTCTATCAGGCATCATCGCATGGACCCTTCTTTGCACGCCTTACATCTTGTTCGACAGGCTCGCCAACAAACACGCTCACGGCTTAGAGCCATATGTGCTCTCAGGGAACTGAGCAGTTGAGCCATTCCATTCAGGCTTGAATGTGCTCAAGGATGTTTCGCGGCAGGTGCAATCGAAGATGCCTGCAACGTCCGAACGCTCCTTCAGCAGGTTATGAGAAGGAATGTCGTTGAAGCCGCCAAAGCAGCAGGGCAGCCAGGGCTCATACCAAGTAGCCTGGTACTTTGTTATTTCCGCCTTCATGTTCTTCTGGACTGAGAAGTCGCCGATGTAATTCAGGTCCACGTCGATTACGGTGTTCTTTACGCCCTGAATCTTCATCTCTTTTAGTTTTCCGTCAGAGCCCCTCAGTGTGTTTACCATCCTCTCACTGATGTGCATTGTTCCCTGAGCCACATCATCAGCGATCTTCATGCTCGCAATGCCTTTGCCGTCTGCCTTTGCTGTTGGACCCGTGCAGTTCAGGTCCACTGCGATGTCGCCCTTGACGCCACGCGCATACTCGATCTGTCGCTCCATTGCGATTGCCTCCTGGTAGCTCTTGGCGTCTGTCTTATCCTTTAGAAGCGAGTTGTATGTGACTGGATGAGACGCATACCAGCCGGTTCCATAGGCAAAGCTGGTGGGCGATTGCTTATTATCGTACTGCCTCGTCATGGAAATTGTGCTGGTCGCGCCATACTTCTTCACCCAATTACCATTTGCGTCAACATAATAGTAGTAGCCCGACTTTGTTGTCTTCTTCTGTTCTGAACTCACGATGTCAGCGAAATCCATAGAACCGCTTCCATGAGAGTATTGCAGCAGGGAGAGGTTGTTGGTGTTCACCTTCATGTATTCAAATACATACCCTGTCCCTGTCACGTCATTTTGCATCTCATTCTTGTACCGATTGCCCTGCTGATCGGGATTAAAATCAAAGATGCCTGCCAACGAAGTGCCCGTGATCATGAGAACCACAATTGTAACAGCAGCTATGCGATGTATGAAGCAGCCCAGATCAAGATTCTCTGGTGCTCTGCTTGGTGGCATTAGATGATCTCTGTCTTTCATCGTCTCCCATCCTATTAGTAAATACGGTGGACCTAAGGTAATACAACTTGATTTAAGTCTTCCGAGTTAAACTTAAATACAAGTTGATTTGTGTTATAACAAACTCCGTTTTACTGAAGGGAAGAACGTGATCAGGAACGTACTTTGGATACTGGTATGCTTCAGTCTCCTTGCGACAGCGGCAAGCGCTGAGAAGGTCAATGTTGTTGATCTCGAAGGGCACATTGTGAACGTGGAGGCTCCTGTGCATAAGGTGGTCTCCCTCGGAACGGGCGATGCAGGGTACATCTACGCCCTGGATAAAGGACTGTGCCTGGTAGGTCGGGATTCGTATTCATACCTCCCAAATGATCTTCAAAAAGTGCCTGTAGCGGGGACGAGTTCCTATTCTCCGGACCTCGAGCTCATCATGAAGCTGAACCCGGACCTTGTCGTCGCAGATAGCATGATCTCCGATGAGAACCGCAAGAAGCTGGAGAGCGCGGGTATCCCTGTTCTGATGGAGTGGATCGCAGATCCTGTACAAGGCATAAAGGTGATGGAGGATCTGGGCCGTGTGATGGGCAAAGAAGAGCGTGCTAATGAGCTCATCGGATTTATCGAGAGGTATCAGGACCTGATCCGGGAGCGCACCTCTGGCATAAAGCAAGAGGATAGGCCCAGGGTATTCTTTGAGTGGACCAAAAAGCCATACTATACAGTCTCTAACGGCTCCTCATCAGATACATTGATAGGCCTTGCAGGAGGGAGAAACATTGCAAAGAATCTGGGAAATGGTACCCATTCATTTCTCTCCGTTAGTCCTGAATGGGTAGTAAAAACTGACCCAGATGTCATCATCCAAACTCCGACCAGCGATAAGCCGCTAAACGAGGCCGATTTGAAGGAATTCAGGGACGCCATACTCTCACGGCCGGAGCTTAAGGATGCGAAGGCGGTCAAGACCGGTCGCGTTTATGTGATCTCCGGCGAGGTCATGTATGGAATAAACTCGATAATCGGCGAGCTTTACCTTGCAAAGTGCTTCAATCCTGATCAATTCAAGGACATAGATCCCGAGGCGGTGCAGCGAGAGCTCGTCGAGAAGTTCTACGGCCAGAGTCAGGAGGAGCGGCCCTACGTATATCCCTCAAGCTCTTAGGGCTGATGTCTTTTACGAAGAGGAGACGCTCTTTGGATTTTATCTCATTGAAGGGATGGCGATGATCAGCGAATGAGCACCTTCAAGAGAACCGATCTGAGGGAGGAGTATCAAAGGTTTTTGAACAAGAAGCTGCTCTTCTTCTTGGTTCTGATAATAGGGACCATCTTCTTGGCATGCATATCTGTCAGCCAGGGCTCGGCAGGTCTCAGCATCAAGGAAGTCTGCATGGCCATCCTTGCAAGGTTCCTGCCCGACTATTTCACCTCAACGCGCTTTGCAGATAATATCGTCTGGTCCCTCAGGCTCAATCGAATCCTCATGGGCATAGTGGCAGGCATGGGATTATCGATAGCAGGTGCAACCATGCAGGGCATCCTAAAGAATCCTCTAGCGAGCGAGTTCACCCTGGGAATGGATTCTGCAGCCTGCTTAGGGGCCTCGTTGGCGATTGTTCTTGGCGCAGGCTTTGCCGGTGGGGAGTATCTGATAATCGGCAATGCCTTCGTCTTCACTCTGATAGCGTCCTTCACAGTCTACGGCCTCGCCAGGTACAAGGGCATCACCCCTGAGACGCTGATCTTGGCCGGAATCGCCATCACATACCTCTTCTCTGCCATGACCACCTTCCTGCAGTACATGGGCAGGGTGGAGGAACTGCACGATGTCGTCTTCTGGATGATGGGCTCTCTGGATGGGGCCACATGGGAGAGAATCGGCCTGATCACAGCTATTCTCGTTTTATGCCTCCCTTATCTCGTCATCAAGTCCTGGGACATCAATGCCATCGGCGCAGGCGATGAGACTGCCAAGAGCCTGGGCGTGGACGTAGAAAGGACGCGAGTGACGAGCATGATGCTGGCTTCGCTCATAACAGCCAGCATTATCTGCTTCACCGGGACCATTGGTTTTGTGGGGCTCGTCGGCCCCCATATCACAAGGATGGTCATAGGAGGTGACCATCGTTTTCTTCTGCCCGGATCGGCGCTGACAGGCGCAGCGATCCTCTTGGGTGCAGATACGCTGGCCAGGACAGTCCTCGCACCAGTGATACTGCCTGTAGGCGTTATGACATCATTTCTGGGAGTACCATTCTTTATTTATCTATTCATGAGAAGGAGGCGAGCGTTTTGGTAAATATTACAATCAAGGACCTCTCTTTCAACTACAACAGCTCCATGATCTTGAATGACCTGGATCTCGTGATCGACGATTCTCAGGTCTTAGGCCTGGTCGGCCCAAACGGCTCGGGCAAGACCACCCTGATCAAGTGCATCGACAGGATACTCAAACCCAAGGGAAGCATACTCCTGGATGGCGCGGATATCCAGACCATGAACAGAACAGAGATGGCGAAGCACCTGGGATATGTTCCCCAGTCCAGCTCGACCTCTCTGGCAACCACCGTTTTTGATACTGTGCTCATGGGCAGGAGGCCCCATATGAGCTGGCGCGTCTCGGATGCGGATATAGATAAGGTTGCTAACGTCCTGGAGCTTTTGAAGCTGGAAGAGCTGGCCATGAGGGATTTCGATCAGCTCAGCGGTGGCCAGAAGCAGAAGGTCATGATAGCTAGGGCCCTGTGCCAGGAGCCATCTGTTCTCCTGTTGGACGAGCCCACCTCAAGTCTGGACATGAAACACCAGCTGGAGGTCATGGAGATGATAACTGCTCTCGTCAAAGAGAAGAAGATCTCTGCCGTCATGGCATTACACGATCTGAATTTGGCAGCCATGTTCGTGGACAAGCTGGCGATCCTCAAGGGCGGAAAGATCTACGCCGCAGGAGAGCCTGCTGATCTTTTGAACTCCAAGAATATTCGAGAGGTTTACGGAGTCGAGGCCATTGTAATGGATGACCTGGACAGGCCGTACATCATTCCTCTGAGGTCCCTCAACGAAGGGATAGCATAGGTGAAATAAAATGCATCATATCAAGAGAAGAACCATACCATTCACATCGATCGTCGGCCAAGATGATATGAAGTTCGCCCTGATCCTGAATGCCATCAA
>MVRK01000088.1 GCA_002067365.1 Methanosaeta sp. PtaU1.Bin060
CCCAATTCGATTATGGCCTGCTCAACCCTGTGACGGGGTGATGTCCTCAGATAATGATCATAGCACCTCGCTCGCTGGGTAAAATCCGAAATAGCCGTTTTAGCGCGATCGATATTTATTTTGGTATGATATTTTTCACTCAGATTCGTATCAGGTAATCTGCCCTCATTGAGTTTACCGATCCTTCGAGGATTGCATGGTTGGCAAGAAAAACGGTGATGCATTTAATCGGCCCTGATAAGTGCATGCCAGAGATATGACGCCTTCGCTGCGGTTTTCATGTTCAACAGCTCATTATCGGTAGACTGCCTCGTATCAGCTCTTAAGATAAATATCGAAAAAGCCGTGTATATCTGCATATCTTCGTTTTGCCGATATATCCATTAAGGATCATAAATAATTTATTATATAACATGTTTGTTTCATCAGCGCTCAGCATAAACATCCTTATGTGCCATTGCATTATAGATTGGTATAGATTGAGCGGCAGAAAGACTATCAATATTTAGATCTGCAATGCATTTGGCAAGAGGTTCAACGTTATTTTGAGATTTCTTTGTCGCAGTCATTCTTGCATAAACTTTTATTTCATTGTCTTTTATAATTCTTATGGCGTCGATCGCCTGTTTGAAAGTTCCTGCGCCCCTCATGTAGTTATGTGTTTCTTCAAGAGTCAATTCAGTTTTTAAAGGCATGCCTGGATTATAGTAATAATTTTTGCATCTTATATTACATAAATTTATTACATTGTACATTGCTCTTATAGCTTGAGACATGTTTCCTCAACCCCTAGCTTTTTCTTTCTTTGCCTCTCTGGCAATTTTGCCATCTCTTGTCCCATCTTCTTGCAACCTCTATTTTACATTAACGGTATTAATTTTTATGCTTGAATACACTATTAATTAGCAATTAATGTCACTAATATACCAAATCTTGAATTTTAGTTAAAGATCCAAAATCCAAATTCAAATATTTGGCTCAATATCATCTTAATTTATTTTTATCTAATGAAAATCCTTATTACTAAGTGAGAAATAATACATAAAAACTAGGAGTGATTAACACGAAAATTTGGAAATATAGGATTGCAATGATGGCCTTATGCATACTGTGTGCAGTCATATCGACTAATGCTGAGGATTATACGCCAAGTATCCAAGGTGACGCGAATACCACTCTTGGGAATGCTTCAAATGGAACATTGCGGATAGGTACTTCACAAATATATGAAAGAGTAGGCTTTTTCCCGCCCGGCACAGGAAGGCAATGGGGCGTTCTTATTCGTGGTTTAGTAATCGAACCCTTGGTCCAACATGGTTCAAACCTGGAAATACAACCAGCTTTAGCCAAAAAATGGGAAATGAAAGACGCATGCAAAACGTGGGTATTTTATCTCAATGAAAAGGCTAAATGGCAAGATGGAAAACCAGTAACATCCGGAGATGTGAAATTTACCAACGAATTTATTCGCAAAACCGATACCAGATATGAGGAGTTCATGAAGGAATATCTCGACAAGATAGAGACACCTGATGAACATACCGTAATCTTCCACATGAAAAAACCATTCTCGCCATTCTTAACATGGTATACCCTTGGAGGACAGGAGATCATCCCAGAACACATATGGAAAGACATAAACCCTGAAAAGGCAGGGGAATCTGAAGACATGACTGGTTTTGGGCCATTCATTTTCGAGAAGCTGGATAAGGACAGGAATGTAATTGTGCTCAAAGTGAACAACGAGTACTTCTCGGAGAAGCCAAAGGTCGCTCGCGTGGAGATTCATATGTTCAGAACCGAGGATAGCATGTTATTAGCGCTTAAAAAAGGTGATATTGATATGGTAAGCAAAATCAAAGGGACCTCGGTGCCTTCTCTCCTGCGTGAAGAAGATATTAAGACTGTACTTACCCCCAGCCTCTCTATGAAAAACATATGGTTTAACTTGCGCAACTACCCGATGAACATAACGGCAGTCAGACAAGCAATGGCGTACTGCATAGATTACGACCAGCTCGCTTCGATTTCTGTATTAGATTATGGCGAAGCAGGTGGCTATGGTCCAGACATTTCATCTTCGATGTGGTGGTTCAATCCCGATGCTACCAGATATACCAGGAATGTGACCATGGCAAACATGCTGCTGAACTCAACAGGTTTCAACGACACCGATAAAGATGGGATTCGAGAGCTTCCAGATGGAAGCGATCTAGCGATCGATCTTTATGTTCCAGGACCAGACGCCGAGTACATGAGGGAAGCGGAGCTGATAAGCAATTGGATGAAGGGCGCAGGAATCAAAATTGAGATCAAGGGCGTAGATTTCTCTATTTGGACGGAGGAGTTCCTTCACAAGCATACGTTTGATACGTTGCTTACAACTGTGTCGCTGCTCGACAGCCCGTACAAGAGCGCCTATGTAGATCTGATATACTGCGATATACCTGGATATAAAAACGAGACGTTCTTTAAGCTTGTGGATTCACTGCTTGGCGCAACCACGACTGAAGAGCAGAATGCTAAATCATTTGCGATACAGGAGCAGCTTGCACGAGACGTTCCAGGGGTGACGCTGTACTCTGGCGACACCATAGACGCATATAGATCAGATAAGTTCAGTGGTTTCGTTCCCGTATCAGGTGACGGATTAGCAAATCGTCAGTCCGTATGCAACGCGCACGAAGTGACATCGTGACCTTCGGCGTCGTTCAGCATACAAATTGCCGGCAATTTTTCCTTTTTTGGGCAACTGTGGGCCTATCAAAACCATCAGCTTGCCTGCAGACTTGGATTATACTGGTAAACCTTTTCGTATCCTTGCACCTGGTGCACATGCGATTGGCAGATGGCCCAAATCTAAGTGAGGAGGACATAATCTAAATAGAAGCCAATTTCACATAATTTAGCACTATTTTCACAAACCCCGCCATCTTGGCATAGAAACAAGAACAGGTGAGTTGATTATGATTAACCTGCCAGGATCATCTAACCTTTTTGTGCTCATTGTAGTATCAGCTCTTGAGAGGAGAAATGAAAAATAGGGCCTCTGTGTGATGGCCCTATCAGATAATGCTATTCTGGCAGGGGGTATGCATAGACGCCTGTGAAATCAGTGCCCAAGAACTTCCCTGTCCATTCTGCCTGAAGAGCCACTGGGTCCATATCCCGGAATAGCTCTGGATAGAGGCACTTGGCCAAGTATAGGCGGTAAATGCTGGGATGTATCGATCCTGCATACATGTTTATCAGATACACTCTCTTATCCTTGAACGCGTCAGTATTGGCGATCTCAGGACGGCTTAGAATCTGGCTCCTCCACGCCTCCAGTTCAGTTGTGTTTGTGACAACATATCCAGAACTGCAGAATCGATCGATTATGCTCTTGAAAATGACATCCGGATTTCTGGTCACCAACATCTCGGGGGTCAACGTCGAATGTGCTCTTATTGTTTTTTTTTGATAGGATGCAAACCTTTTTGTACATTTGGATAATCTAGTGGCATTAAATGTTATCAATCAATAAAGAGATATGAGTTGATGTGAGATATGATACTGAATATCCGAATAACGGCCGCGCGCCTCACGGCGTTGCTGGTGCTGGCTGCCTTGCTCGGCGCGTGGGTGCAGGCGGCGATGGCGACGGAGCAGACGTTAACGATGAGCATGGGCTCAGCAAGTCATGGCAGTGCGATACGCGAACTTGGAACTGATCCATCGATTTATAAGGACTTAATGCCAGGATTGGTAGGCAGTCAGGCCTATCATTATTATTCCCATTTCTCACCCTTGATCTCTATGGATGGGGATGCAAATATCATACCTTGGATGGCGGAATCCTATGACGTTTCTGACGATCATAAGAGCATAAACTTCCACCTGCGGAAAGGTGTGAAATTCGCAGATGGGATGCCAGTCAATGCTTCAGTCATAAAGTTCAACTTTGATAGAGTCCTGACCTATGGCTATGCACAATGGGGTATTACCTCAAATCTCGACACCTTTAAATATTACGCTCATTCAGAAACACCAGATGATTATACATTTAGTCTCTATTTCAATAAGAGTTGCCTCGATATACCAATTGAGCTTGCTGCCAAAAGCGTCTATGGTTTGTTTATAAGTCCCTGGGATGTGGAACCGGCTTGGGACATCAAAGGGGTTCTTAAACCAGAAAAGAAATATAACGGTCTTGGACCCTATTATGTTGATGAGAATGAGTCGATCCCCAACGAGAAAGTTGTCCTTAAGAAGAGAGGCTCCTGGCGAGACGATCAAAGCTTCCATAAGCCCAAGCTAGATAAGATTGTCCTAACTCAAATAGTGGACCCTCAGACTGCCGTTATGGCGTTGGAGAAAGGCGATATCGATTATATATGTCGATACTGGAATGCGCCTTTGGATTCGCTTCGCCAGCTTGAGGGGAATCCAAAGATAACAATTAAAACTTATCCAGAAACTGCGACATATTGGATTTGTACCGCTTGGTGGAAAGAACCGTTCAATGGCACCGAAGGGATACTATTGAGAAAAGCTATCAATTATGCCTTGAATCGCGAGGAGATAGCGAAAGGCGCCTTTGGCGGCTATGCGTTGCCAGCAACAGATTCCATGGTCCTCTCTCCTCTTAGACCAGATGTACCTAAATGCTGCAACAACGGCTACGATTATAATTTGGATAAGGCCAAGAAATTGCTTTCGGAGGCAGGATGGAACGATATAGACGGTGATGGAATTCTGGACAAAGATGGGAAAGCGCTCAAAGGACTAAATTTTATTATCACATCTTCTACCGACTTAATATGGCAAAAAGAAGTAGCTCTAATGGTGCAGTCTCAACTGAAGAAGATCGGTATCGATGTCAATATTTGCTCATTGGAATGGAGTGCTTATTCAGATACTTTTAAGACTGGTGACTTTGATCTGAAATTATCGTACAATATGGGCCGATATAATCCCACGGCCCAAGAAATAAGGGGTTTCAATTTGAAAGAGATGTATGGGATTTACTTGAATCATTACAGCAATCAAAACGAGACACTTGGGACTGCTGTAACCAAGGTCCAAAATGCTATTAGCACAAAAGAACGCAATGATGCTCTTTGTCAAGCCTGTAATATAATATATGAAGAAGCAGCGGTAATCCCCATAGTGCATCAAGTGCAGTATGCAGTGATGAATAGCAAAGTGAAAGGATTCACATTTGGCCCATCTGCAGCTACATACTATCATGACCATGTGGAGGAGTGCTGGATAGAAGACTAGAAAATCATTCGAAGAGCAAAGGACCTCAGTTACGTGCCTGAGATCCTTTTCCAATTTATTCTCGACTTCTGCAACGTGATCCAAACGATTCTCTGACCGGATTGACCCTTTCAGCCTTCCGGATGCCTGCTTATCCTTGCAGCACCTCGTTATAAACATCCTCAGTCCTTCGAGCTATCCTGTCCCAGCTGAACTCGGCCTCGATCCTGGCATGTCCGGCCTCGGCCAGCCTGCGCATCTCCTCTGGGTCTGCCAGCAGCCTGTTTATGCACCAGGCCAATGACTGCGGCTCGATGTAGGCCAGCAGGCCGTCCTCGAAGTTCTTTATGATGCTGATCGCCTCAGTGGCCACAACTGGCTTGCAGGCGTCCCACGCCTCCAGGACCACCACACCGAAGGGCTCGTTTCGGCTCGGCACACACATCAGATCGCATGCGTTTACCAGCTCCTCTTTCTCGGCGCTGGTGGTGTAGCCCAGAAACCTGCACGCATAAGCCACACCCAGCTCTCTTGCCCTGTTCTCGCAGTGCGACCTCATGCCACCCTCACCCATGAATACGAAGCGAACATCTGGCCGGGACTTCAGGACGAAGGGCACAGCCTCGACCAGGAGATCAGGCCCTTTCTGTACGCTCATCCTGCCGCAGAAGACGACTATCGGGGCCAGGGGATGAATTCCATACTTCTCCTTCACCCGCCCAGCATCAAGAGGCCGCATCAGCTTTCCCTTCACTATGCCGTTCGGTATGATCCTGATCTTGTACGAGGGTAGAGAGTATATCCACATCAGCTCGTCCTGCATGCGCCGTGTGGTCACTATCACCTTCGCTGCCTCGTAGCAGCCGAGCCACTCGCGATGCGAGATCTCCTTGGCTATGCCATAACCGAAGTTGTTTCCGTTTCTTCCCCATTCAGTGCTGTGCATCGTCAGGATGAAAGGCAGACTATGATCATTCTTCAATCGGGTCAAGGCCTGCACAGGATGCCAGTCGTGCCCGTGGAGGATATCAAAATGGCCGAAGAGCCTCTGCACAGCTCCGAAACGGTCATAGAGGGCGTCGCACATCCTGTTCATCTGGGCCAGGATGTCTCCTGAGCCATCGATGTCAACCCTCTGATAATGGACGCCGTTGATCTTGTCATAGGATTCGAAATCTCCCCTCCGCGTGAAGATGTGAACCTCGTGGCCCCTTCTGGCCAGAGCCTCGGAGATCTCAGAGACATGGGGAGCAACGCCGCCGACCCGGGTCGAGTACAGGCTTTCCCACGAGAACATTCCGATTCGCATCTATTCACCGGCCTGTGCACTGCACTTCATCGACGTTCCTGCTACGATTATCATGGCGAAATCATGGTGGGGGGTGGCATCAACAAGCATAAAGATCATCTAGCGTGGACGAGATCGAGCACCATAGACAATATGGGACATAGAGGTCTTCTCGGCATCCGGTTCCCTGTTCCAGACACATCTTCGGAATGCACTCTAGCCGAAACAAGAAACAACATTTTGCAAATACAAATGTGCTCCGATAATTGATTAACTTTTCGGCTTTCGTTATGCCCCACGGATTTCGGCTGCAGCCTGCTCTGGAGAGACCGGGTTGATGAAGACACCTGTGCTGCGCTCAAAGCCAGCGATCTTGGTGATGGCAGGGTGTATCCTGATGTTCATGTGATAGCCAGATCCAATCTGCTGGATCATGAGGTTGTAGGGAGGATTGTTCAGGAGATCCCTCATGCGCCGCAGTGCATCTCTGAGCAGGGAGGCTAGATCGCAGTGTTGCCGCTCGTCCATCTCCATCAGGTTGCTGATATGGCTTTTTGGAAGAATCCATGTCTCGTAAGGCACCTGGGAATAGAAGGGCGCGATCTGAACCCAGCTTCCGTTCTCGGCTATCGCCCTCGCTGATGAGATCTCACGCATGACGATGTTGCAGAATGGACAGAAAGGTGCGGCTGAGATCGCATCGATCTCCCGCTTCATCAGAGGCGGCATGATCGGAAGGGCTATGATCTGAGAGTGGCTGTGGGAGAGAGACGCTCCTGCCTCTCTGCCCCAGTTCTTGAAGATCGAGACGTAATTCACATCGTCAAGACAGCAATAGTGGGAATAGCGGTCTTTGTAGGCCTGCAAAAGAAGCATCATATGCTCCTGGCTGAAATCAGCAGGGTTGTCGCTGTGACCTGGCGAGTCCACTATGACCTCGTGATAGCCGTGGCCGGGAAGAGCTATCCATTCGGTGGTTGGCGGAGAGGGGCTTGGGACCATGGCGGCGAAGAGATTGGGAAAGACCCTCATCCTCCACGGCCTGACTCTCTCTGACCCATCTGAGGAGAGCCCCCGCTCTGTATAAACCACAGTGGCAGGCGGAGTGAGCTGCTCGTTTCCCGGACAGAAGGGGCAATCCTTGGCGCTCCCAGCCTCCTGCTTCGCCGGCTGGAAATCAGACGGCCTCTTCTTGCGCTCTGTGGCGATGATGCAGTATTCGTCAAGGAAATAGTGTTTCCTCAGCTCCGGGATGCTGCCGCCTCCTCATAGATCGCCAGGGTCCTCTTCGCAGCCTTCATCAATGTGAACTCTTGCTCGACTCTCGCCCTCGCATTTCTTCCCCATTCCTTCAGACGCTCAGGGTCCTCAAGGGCGAGGTTGATTCCCCAGGCGATATCCTCAGGGCTTCGTCCGTCCACATGCACGCCGGTAGGCTTCACCTGGCCCGGGTTCTCCACGATCTCCCCAAGACCGCTTGTTCCGCTGGCTCCGACGACGGCAGGCTTTCCCATGGCTGCCGCCTCAAGGGCTACGATGCCAAAGGGCTCATAGAGGCTGGGAAAGACTGACAGATCAGCGAGGGCGTAATGGTACATCTTCTCCTCAGGGTCGATGAAGTCGGTCACTAGGGTCACAAATCCCAGATGCTTCGCCTCTTCCCTGGCCCAGTCCTCAAGGCTGCCCCTTCCCACCACCAGGAGCTTCGCCTTGGGGTGGCGGCTCACCACTTCAGACATGGCGGAGAATAGCTGTACCAGGCCCTTCACAGGCTCCAGCCTACCGAGGAAGAGCACAATTTGGTCCTCCTCCCCGAAGCCGTACCTGTCCCTCAGCGCCTGAAGCTTCGCAGGGTCCACCCTCTCCGGATTGAAGAACTCGGCATCAACGCCATGATGGCAGACGCGGATCTTCTCCTCGGGAACTCCCATGCTCACGATCTGCAGCTTCATGGCATAAGAGACTGTGAGGACAATGTCGGCCGTAAGGGCACCCTTCCTCTCCAGGGCCACCAGCTGGGGGTTCGGATTATCGGAACGCCCTATCTCCAGGCCGTGCACGTGATATATCAGAGAGACTCCTGCCCTCTTCACAGCCATCCCGCCTGGCAGGCCGAGCCAGTCATGAGCGACGCAGAGATCAAAGGGCTCCTCTCCGAGGAGATCGGCAGCTGCGAGCTGGTTATAGCTGAGAAGATCCATGAGAAAATCAAGGCCGCTGCCCCATGCGAGCGCCTCGGGCGAGAGGAAGATCTCCATGCCATCCCTCATGGGCACGGGCGTCTCCCTGAAAGCGCTGACTTTCTCGAACACCTCATGTCTCTTGAGCCCCTCCTTGCCCCAGGTGAAGACGGAGATCTCCTGGCCGAGGGATGCGAGCGCCTTGGATATGCTCTCCACATACACACCCAGGCCGCCGTAGACGAGGGGAGGATACTCAGTGCTGAAATACGCAACTCTCATTTTTCGCTCCATCCTAAACCACGAGGTTCATGTAATACTCGAGCACCGGCTCCCTCCATCCGAACTGCTTGGCGAGGGAGAAGGACTCCTCGCAGAGGAGATGGTACTTCACCTCGTCCTCAAGATACGTCCAGGTGAAATAGTCCATGGCGAGGGAATAATCGATGACAGTCTCCGACAAGGGCACCTCTATGTTGTCAACGATTATCACGCCCCCTAACCCGGCCACGCGGCGCTTGACCTTTTTCAGGGCGTCGCTATAGCCAGCCGCTCGGCTGACGATGCTTGGCGTTCCCTCCTTGCCAGCTTCGAGAGCCGTGAGGAGGAAGGGCTCATACTGGGAGGGGAATATGCCTGCCACACACCCTGCCATGATCTCATCTGCTGTCATCTCCAGGCCGCCGTCGTTCTTTCCTACCCACTGGGGGTAGAGCAGAGCAGAGACGAGCCTCTTGCCCGAGATCAGCTCCTTTTCGTCCAGGCCCCTCTCTTTGATCATGTTCTCCAGGCGGATCTCGTCACCCACCAGGACCTCAGGCAGAAGGTTGACGGGGAAGCCCTCAGGAAGCTTATCCTTGGGCTTTGGTCCATGGGCTGCGATGAGGAAGCAGACAACTCGCGTGCTTTCTATGTGACGCTGCCCGATTAACCTGTACTTGAGCAGATGATCCTGAAAGACCAGAGCGTCCAGCAGCTGAGGATATCCTTTGTTCTCGATCTCAATCCGAGAGATGGTGAAGAGGGGGATTATGTCGTCGGCGTCCACGCACTTGCCATCGCAGAACTTGTAGAGGTTGTCTGCCAGAAACTTCTGGATCTTGGCCCGGCAGCGGTCCTTCTTGGCCCAGTCGATCTCCTCAGCGTCCACGTCGATTCCATTCCTGATCACAATCCCCTTCAGATGGTGAAAGAGCATGGCCTCCTTCATAGTCGAGTCTCCCACGAAGGTGACTGTATCAGCGTAGCGGGCCAGGGCCTCGAGGGTCGCAAAGCCAAGAGGAGTCCCCGGCTCCATCTTGGAGTCGTTTCGGACTATCTTCTCAAGCGTTCTGCTGCCTGCAGTCCTTCCAGGGACTGTGGCATGCAGAGTCGCCACGGATCTCACTGGGACGCCCAGCTTCTTCAGCCGTGCGATGGCATAGAAGACGCCAAACTCATGGCAGTGCAGCGATACCCTTACCTTCGGCATCACGGATTTGGCGAACTCCGAGACTGCCTTGTCCTCATACTTCTCAGTTCTTTCTTCATGCACCGAAGAAAGGCCGCGAACCAGCTCAGAGATGGCGTAAGAGAGCTCAAGGTAGTGATTGTACTCCTGGCCGTAGTGCAGCCTCTCGTACCGCATCGAGTCGAGGCCGATCAGAGAATATGCCTCTGTCTTGATGGCATTGTTGAGGGTCATCTCCTCGCCCTTCCAGCGCACCATGCGAGATTGGTAGTAGGTGGTGTTGAAGAGCAGATATGCCACAGTCACCCCGTCGATCTCTCTTTGGCATGTCTCGGCCTCGATCCCAGATGCCTTGAGGCCCGAGAGAACCGAATCAAGCTCACTGCCTAGATTGAGCTTTTCGTAACCGGAGATGTCTGTGACCCTGTTCTTTCCCGTGTTCCAGTCAGATCCCTGGGAGGGATAGTAAGGCCCTGCCACCACCACCCTCGCATTTTTGTCGATAGCGCCCTCAGAGCTGAGCCTTGCAAGGGTCTCGGCCTCGGCATCGATGACATTCCAGATTCCACCCATCTTGTTGGAGGAGGGGCCTGCCTCCTCACCAGCCAGGATTATCCACCGATCGATCATTTGCGCCTCATGGATAGGGCGATAATGAGGAAACAGACATCCCATCGTCCGAGATGTCCAGAACTCTTATGCTGTTTGCGATCTTGGATCCGCGCATCTTCATTATGAAAATGGATCTTATGAGATTGTTGCCGATTCGCTCCCGCTTGAGCACTGTGGCAGAATCAGCCCCGTACTCCAGGAACTGGTTCATGCCGAAGGCTGTGCCGATGGTCACCACAGAGGTAGCGCCGCTGGCTCGCAGAGTTCCGAAGAGATCGTCTGTCAGGGACCTGATCTTGAAGGGAGCCTCCACCGCCATGAAGAAGGCTGAGAGGTCGTCGATGAAGAGCCGCTCGGGCTTCACCTCCTGCAGCTTTCTCTCCACGAGTTTCCTGAAGTTTATGAGAAAATCAACCGGGTCGATCTCGATGGACTTCTGGAGGCGGAGCACTGGGTCAGTGACGTCCACAATGCACAGCTTTCCCTCTTTTTCGAGGGCGGAGAAATCCCACCCGAAGGAGGAACTCATCTCCCTCTTCAGGTAATCTGCGCTCTCCGAGGGGGTGACTATCATGCCCTTCTCCCCGAACTTTGTGCCCTGATGGATGAACTGGCTGGCAAAGACTGTTTTTCCAGTACCCGAAGCGCCTGTAATAGTATTAACAGTCCCTTTATGAAAACCGCCATCGATCATCTCATCAAAACCAGGAATACCTGACTTTACTCTCGTAAATGCGCTGACCTTTGCACCAACCACAATAAACCCCTACCTCAGCGTCCAGCGCCATAATTTGCGCCGCTTCATCATCTCTCTGTTACGAAGGTAGTTAGCTCTTTCGGTGAGGATAAAAATATGCGGAGGATAGTGATAATCGAGATCGAGGATGCAGATCGATCATAAACTGTCATAAAAATTTAAAGATTAGGAGGGGCCGAATTTTATTGGCCGCCTTTTCCACCATCCTTGGGTTGTCAGGTTCTGAAGACTCGAAGAACCTGGACTTACCCCGCTAGGGCCGACGATTATCAGCAACATCTGGTCGTCCGTATTCTGATGGTCATAGCTGGACCCGGTTATCACGTAGCCTCCGTTTTGGGTCGAATCGATGGAGTTGCCAAGGTTGTATCCGTCAATGGCCTGAGGATACTCCTTCATCCACAAGATGTTTCCGTCCAGATCGGCGCGAACCACGTAGACCTTCGCACAACTGCCATCCGAGCCACTCGTGCCGACTGCAATAAGACCCTTACCATCCTTTGTCGGCTGGATATCTGATATGAAATCCTCAATCACCGGGTCCCCGATGTTCTTCTCCCAGAGAGGCTGGCCGTCATCTATCTTGAGAAGCCAACCATTGCTGGCCGTACTGCCATCGTAGCATCTGGTCAGGGCCAGATAATAGTAGATCTCATTGCCCACCTTGACGGGCGACTCCGAGCCCCTCTCGCCTGTGCAGGAGCCGCAGCAGTCAGGATAGGTTGCCAAGTACGTCCTTCTCCAGCGTATATTGCCAGCGGGATCTGTCTTGATAAGTCGGATTCCGCCACTATCTAGGCCTGCACCGTTCAGGTCTAGGCCGATTCTTCCAGCGAGGACATAGCCATCATCGGTCTGGTCGACCTCGAATCCTGCATCGTCGGAGGGGCCTCCGAAGGTCTTATCCCAATTAGCGTTGCCCTGGGAGTCTGTCTTTATCAGCCAGATGTCATCCATTCCGGCACCCTTTGAGTCGGTCGTGCCCGCGATGATGTAACCACCATCGGAGGTCGGGCGCACGCAATTCCCCACGCTCTCCCCGGTTCCTCCGAAGGTCTTTTCCCATTTCAGGGCTCCATTCGCACGATCTATCTTCGCCAGCCACAGGTTCGAGCCTTTTGTGCCGGTCACGACATAATTGGAATCCTTTGTCAGAGCCACAGACTTGGCTAGGCCGTTGCCGAAGATCTTATCCCATTTAATATTCCCACTCTTGTCAGTTTTTACCAACCACGCATCTGTTCCGTGCTGCCCGGCTATGATAAAGCCATCGTATGTGCTCCGAACAGATAGACCAGCGTCCCTCTCCGGGCCGCCGAATTTCTTCGTTATCTCAAAGCCTGATGCACCCGCCACCAGGGAGAAAAGCAGGACGGCGAGCAGAAAGCCCGACCACCCGAAAGTGCCTCTGTGATTCATGTCTCTCCTCCAAGTTCTCCTGCGTCCATTAAACGGCCAAATTAGACTGCTTAATTATGATGGATTGCAGGCCACACGTCATACTTAAAATTTTCCACAGGCCAGGGAAGTTTCAATCTCTAGCAGGCCTTCAAAACAGGAGAGGACGCTTAATTCGTCTGTGAAATCTCGAACCAAAGTCTTTTTCTATTCCCTCAACTGGCCCTATACGATGCAAAAGACGCACCCTGCCAGGGTCACTCCGGCGATGGAGAAGTACATTCTCTCGCGATCGACTGACCTGCGGGTGGCCACCACCTGCGAGGGCCCCCTGATCTTCTCGATCAAGGTCAGCCCGCCCAAGCCGACGGATCTCGTGATGGCGGTGGGCGAGCGGAAGGTCTACATCTCTGTCCTTCAGGCGCAGTATCTCAAGGCCATAGACGAGCGGATGCTGCCGCGATGCGCTCTTCAGAAAAGGCAAAAATAGATAGCGCTGTTGCTCAGCGGCCATTCAGCCATTCCTTCAGGGCTCTCATGGACTTCGCACGATGAGAGATCTCATTCTTCTCCTCCAATTCCATCTCCCCCAGGCTTAGGTCGCCCACGTAGAAGATGGGGTCGTAGCCGAAGCCCTTCGTGCCGCGCGCCCAAAAACCGATCTGGCCGTGCACCTCCCCGGCGAACATTCGAGTCTCCTGGCCAGGCTCAGCGTAGGCCACCACAGACTTGAAGAAGGCCCTGCGGTCCGCTTCGCCAGCCATCAGGCGCAGAATTCCATCATTTCCAAGGGTCTTCTGCACATAGGCTGAGTAGACGCCCGGGAAGCCCCCGAGAGCCTCGATGAAGAGGCCTGCGTCCTCGAGCATCACGGGGCCCTGCAGC
>MVRK01000089.1 GCA_002067365.1 Methanosaeta sp. PtaU1.Bin060
GGCGTCTCTTTCGGGAGATCCAGAGAGGAGACGACCTCTTTTATCTTACCAGCTCCAAGGAAGATCGCCATGGTGATGCCGTGCCTGGAGAGTGCTGCAAGATCATCTTTGTCCAGGGTCGTGCCTGCGGGCCTAGTGATGATGAGAGACTCGGAGATGCCCTTCAGGGTCAGCTGGGTCTTCAGGGCTGCAGAGGCCGCAAAGAGCGAGGAGACGCCGGGCACCACCTCCACATCGATGCCCGCATCCTCCAGGGGCCTCATCTGCTCCAGGATCGCCCCGTAGAGCGAGGGATCTCCGCTGTGAAGCCTGACGACATTCTTTCCAGCCCGAAGGGCATCGATGATCCTTTTGGTGGTGATCTCCAGGGAGAGGCCGTTGGAGTCGAGCGTCTCGGCCCTGATGCCCTCCAGTAGTGCGGGGTTCACGAGGGACCCGGCGTAGACGACGAGGTCCGCCTCATCGAGCAGCCTGCGGCCCTTCAGGGTGATCAGGTCAGGGTCTCCAGGCCCGGCACCCACAAAGAATACCCGCATCTTCCTTCCCTTATCTCCGCCTTCGCTCATGCATCCTGTCTCTTCGTCATCCACTTTCATCTTCGGGACCTATCCTTTCGGCTTTAGGGGCTCAGCTTGATCGTTTCGGCTTCATCCTTCATAATCGTCTTCTTCTGGCCAGGAGGACGCTGAAGTAGTCGCTTTTCTCGGGCAGCTCTCCCCTGATGATCCTCTCCTCAGGGGTGCACAGCCTCGTTCCTAGAATGAAATCGTCGAAGCCACGCAGGCGAAGCTCCGATGCCAGTTTCAGGGGGCGGGTGGCCTTCATCCTGATGACAGTCTCCACGGGCGAGCCGTCCGAGACCTCGAAGGAGCCTTCGAGGGCGACATCGAAGCGCGAGGCCATGGCGGGAACCGCCCCCACGCCAGGGATGCTCTCCACTCTGATCTCTGGCCAGCCCTTCCTCATCACCTGCTTGAGATGGCTGAAGGTGGAGAAGGTGTTGACGTCGCCTATACAGGCAAAGCCGACCATCCCCTCTGCAGCGAAGCCTGCCACAGCCCGGGCGTTCTCATGCCAGATTCTATCCAGCTCCTTCGGGTCCTCGATCATGGGGAACTCCAGAAGTACCGGGTCGCAGTAGGGCCGGGCGAGATCTGCTGCCATCTCGCCTGGCACGAAGACCTTCGTGCACTCCCGCAGGGCCGCAGCCGCCTTGAAGGTCATGAGCTGCGGGTCTCCGGGGCCGAGGCTGATTCCTATCAGCATCTTCCCACCACCATGAATATCGGGTTCACGGGCCTGAGGGCGATGTCGCCTGCGAGATTGTAGCCTCGAAAGATATTGATCTGCAAAAGCTCCTGAAATATGCCAGCCTCTTTCATCAGCGCAGCTGTGCGGGAGGCGATGCCGATCCTCGCCAGATCTGCGACTATTACGCAACCGGGTTTGGCCCTGTGCAGGAGCAGCGGGAAGAAATCGTCTATGCCGCGCGTGCCGCCGATGAAGCATCTGTCTATCTCGGGAAGATGTGGCAGGATCTCCCGGGCCTCGCCCTCCAGGAATGTGCCTCCAGGAACCAGAGCCCTCGACGCCTCCACAGCCTCAGGCCGCAGATCAATGCCGTATATCCTGTCTGTGAAGCGTGTGGCGGCCAGGGAGACTGCTCCAGATCCGCAGCCGATGTCCAGAAAGAGGTCACCCTTCTGGATATCCAGCTTTCCCATGATTATGTGGATGTTCTCAGCCTGCGTCGCTGTTCCAGGGAGCTTCATGCTATTCTCGATTGCGGACAGGGATAAAAGGTTAATCCAAGTGAACTTGTTCGAAGTTAAATTATGCAATTCTAACGTGGGATCTCAACCTCGATGCTGTTCCTGATTTTGGGCATCACCCCTTCTAGGAAGATCCGTCGGCTGGATCGGATGGTCCAGCCCTGCGGCGCCCTGCAGATTGGTCTCTGATGAGTCGTCTGCTCCTGGCTAGAAGAGGTCACAATCAGGGTCGTGCTCGTCGCAGTCGGAGGCCAGGTCATAGTATCCTGTGATCCTCTCGATGTCCAGGCGCGAGATCTCGTAGGAGCCTTTACGCCTTTCGAGAGCCGGATTGATCTCGATCTCCTGCAGGGTCAGGCCCTTCTTTCCTGTGTCGTAGCTCTCGAAGACCTGTCCCCAGGGGACTAGGTGGGCTGTCCGTGGCCTGCCCAGGCCGTGGCGCAGCTCGACGGCCAAAATGCCGTGGCGGCCCGATCTTGAGAGAAACTCCGTCTCCCGCGTGAACTGATGGCCTCCTGCGGCAAAGCTGAAGTGCTGTTTGAAGTAGAGCGACTTAGTCTTTCGGGCATCGAGGCTCTTGCATTCGATTGCCAGATAGTACTCGGGGCGGCGCGAGTCCACGAGGATGTCCACCACCTGCGAGACGAACCTGGACTGCTTGAGGCGGTAGGCTATAGCGGTTATCCCATCTCTCTGGAAGAATGTGTTCAGGGCATTGACAAGAGCCCACTCGAAGTCGCCCATCAGGCTCATCTTTTGGCCTTATGAAATATGCCTTTTTCCTCGATGAATTCGCTCCTCACCGATGACTTCCTGCATCTCGCTCGGGTTACTTTCGCGCCGCCTGCATTCCAACGATTTATCACCTGTGCGGCCAAGATCCTCCGATGCGCTGTGCAGTTTTCGGCAGGAGCGCCAGGAGTTTCTGATGGTGGTGGGAAGGACTCTGTGGGATTTCGTCTTCGAGATGTTGCAGGCTCCAAGACTGAGGCTGATTCTGTTAGCGGCGCTGGTCTTCCTGGACCTCGTAATCATAGTATTACTACTATTGATGCACTCCGGCCTCGTCTCCATCGAGATCAGCTACGGAGGGCTATCTGTGGAGGTGCATCCTCTTCTCCTGTCGATTCTCCTGAAAAAAGCCATGTAAAGTACCCTGCATCATGGGCTGTTTGCGAAGGGCCTTGTGCAGGCATCGAAAACCAAACATCCACTAAAACTCCTATTGAACCAAAATAGCCAATAGTGGTCCAAAAATATTTAAGTATCTCTCAGGCGAAGATGATCTCATGGACGCCGAAGAGATCGCCAAGAAGTACAGCATGAGCGAGCTGCGGCCGATCGCAAAGAAGTACGGCATCGCCACACGCTGCGTCAAGAAGGCGGACATCGTCAGGGCCATGCCGCCTGAGGCGATCGCCGATCTGGAGCAATCCAAAAAATAGGCGCGGCCACATAGCGTAACGGAACTCCCATACTCCCAATAGCACACCAGGCTGGAGCAATCCAAAAAAATAGGCACGGCCAAATAGCGGCAGCCGAGACAGAATGCCTGGGGCCCACCAGGCCGGGAGGTAACATCCAGAGCCAGAGACGCTCTCCCGAAAAGAGACTGTCTCCAGATAGAAATGGCTTCCCGACAGGGTAACTCCGGAGAGGAATTAACCTTTTTTACATCCTCCTCTCTCCTTATCTTCATGGCAAAAGTGGGCAGGTTCATTCGCGCGAGGAGCATCCCTGACGCCTGGCACCGCGGCCTCAATCTCATCTGGCGGCAGGGGGCCGAGATCACCGACGAGCGGGGCACCAGGATCAAGGAGCTGCTCTCGCTTCAGGTCGTGGTTGAGGACCCCTACCATGAGATGATACCTCACGAATACTCCTGGAACGATGAGCGGCTGGAGGAGTATGCTCACCAGCTCCTGACCGGCGAGAACCCTGGGTTCGAGTACACCTATGGAGAGAGGCTGCGACATTGGGAAATCCCTGAGGCCAGTCGATCCACATCGTCGCAAGATGCGTCTATGCGCCTTTATGTCTCATCTCCTGTGGACCAGATCGATCACGTCATCCGCCGCCTCAGGAGGTCGCCCTCCACGCGGCGTGCCACTGCAGTGACCTGGATTCCGCCTGTAGACAACTCCAAGGACGAGGTTCCCTGCATGATCGTGGACGACTTCAAGCTGCGCGATGGCTCGCTGAACCTGGCAGTCTTCTTCAGGAGCCACGATTTCGCCGGAGCCTACCCTGCCAACCTCTACGGCCTCGCAAGGGTCCTGGAGTATGTCTCCCGTGAGGTCGGGGCAGAGCCAGGCTCGATATCCACCACAAGCTCCTCGGCGCACATCTACGAGCACGACTGGGATTGGGTGCGAGAGATGCTGCTCGGGGCACAGGGGCAAGATGGCCCTGTCTCCTGAAGCATTTGTTATTCTCGAAGATCCATCGGCATGAGATTATCCTGACTCTGACCGCAAAGATTATCCGCCATTGTCGTAAACTGCACCGCTCATGGTCGATAATCTGCTCATGATCAAGGCAGAGGAGGTGCTGGAGAAGATCGAGGTGGGTGAGCCTGTCGAGTACGAGAACATCATCATCTTCGGGGACTTGGACCTATCCAGGCTCGACCTGCCTCGGGACCGGAACAAGCGGCAGATCATCAGATCTGTGATAAAGATCGAGTACTCCATGATCAAGGGCGATGTCTTCTTCGACCGCTCAACCTTCGCCGGCCTTGTGGATTTCGACGGTACAGTCTTCACCCAGGCCGCCAAGTTCTCCGACTCTATGTTCTGCGAGGATGCAGGCTTCTCCGAGGCCAGGTTCGAGGGCGAGGCCAACTTCTCCAGGGCCGAGTTTCTGACCGAGGCCAACTTCTCTCGCGCCAGGTTCGGAGACGTCGACTTCAGGAATGCGAAGTTCCATCGGAACCTGAACCTTGCCAGCGCCAAGCTCTCAAGTGTGCTTCTCTTAGATGCCAGGCTTGAAGAGGGATCGAGCCTGAACCTGATGGACCTGGATTACAGCCGCATAAAGGTCCGGTGGGAGACCATCAGGGATCATCTGTCCTTCAACGGGTCCATCTACCTGGCCCTGACGAAGAACTTCAGGAATCTGGAGCAGTTCGAGGATGAGGACGAATGCTACTACCAGTACCGGAAGGAGAAGCAGGCGCGTGCGACCTCTCGGGTCGGCAAGCTCGTCGATAGAGTGGCCTGGCTCTCCTGCGGCTACGGTGTCCGTCCATCGCACACGATCCTCCTGAGTGCAGGTATAATATTACTATTTGCGGCCTTCCTGGCCTTTGCGCATGCCATAGAGCACGACAGTCAGCCCCTCCAGGAGAACCAGACTTACCACATCTCACTGAAGGACGCCTTCTACTTCAGCAGCATGCAGTTCCTCGGCAAGAATCCCGAGAACCTGCACATCGTCGAAGGGTACGAATATCTGACTGTGATGGAATCCCTGGTGGGATGGATACTGATGGCGCTCTTCCTGATCACAATGAGCAAGGTGATCCTCAGGTAGAACAGAGGAATCGGACAAGGATTAATCCCGAATAAAATAAATTGTAAACGAAAAAATGGATATGGGGCTTGATCCTGACTTCAGATCTTGTCCAGGACCTTTGTGATATCGCCGAAGATCGCCTTGATGTCGCCAGCACCATTGATGGTGGCGATGATGCCCTTCTTTGTGTAGTAGTCGATGAGCGGCTGGGTCTGCTTGTGGTAGGCGTCAAGCCTCTTCATGATGGCCTCTGCCTGGTCGTCGCTCCTGTGATAGAGCTCTCCTCCGCAGGCGTCGCACTTTCCGGCTACTTTCGGGGGGTTGAACTGCAGGTGGTAGCTGACGCCGCACTTGCACATCCTTCTGCCGGAGAGGCGGTTCACCAGCTCGGCATCAGGGACGTCGATGTTCAGGACGACATCGATCTTTTGGCCAAGAGCGGGAAGGATCTTCTCCAGGGCCTCGGCCTGCGGGATTGTCCTCGGGTAGCCGTCGAGCATCCAGCCGCCCTTGACGTCCGGCTTTGCCAGGCGGTCCTTGATGATGTCCACGAGCAGAGCGTCAGGGACGAGCTGGCCAGCGTCCATGAACTTCTTGGCCTCATTCCCAAGAGGCGTGCCGTTCCTGACATTCTCCCTCAGGATGTCACCGGTGGAGATGTGCTTGACCTTGTACTTGTCTGCGATCATCTTGGCCTGGGTGCCCTTGCCAGATCCAGGCGGTCCGAGCAGAATGATGTCCATGATTTTCCTCCTCCTTTATTCCGCTGACCAGTCAGCCAAAGCCGCAGTGGCCAAAGCTGCACTAGCCACAGCGGTTTTGAAGTACTCTCCCATACTTTAAAAAACCTTTCTAGAGCCGGGCCCCGATCAGCCCGCGAGGAGGGCTGCGCTCATCAGGGCTCCTGAGAATATGGGAATGGTGAGGTTGTCGTCCAGACCGCGGTTAAAGATGACTATGGCCACGGCATCAGCCACAGTGGCACCGATAGCTCCCGCGAGATAGACATGAAAGGGAAGGCGGGTGATGCCGGAGGAGAGATATCCGATGGCAAGGCAGGCCAGGAACATTCCCATCACAATGGGCAGGGGCTTGACGTGCCAGCCATCGCTCGATCCACGCACGTTTGAGTTCTCGATGACTGAGCCCACAAGGCCGCTGATGGCGTCTCCCAGGGAGAGCATGAGCATGGCCGCGATTGCTATCATTGGCTGAAAGATGATCACAGTGAGCAGGCTGCCGAAGATGTAGTAGATGTAGCCCGCCACCTTCTCCTGCTCGTGCTCCCTGACAGCCGGCAGGTTCACACTGCCCCTGAGCCTCCCGGCCTCGATCACCAAGGCCACTACCAGGGCGACGGCGATTAAGGCAGCTGTATAGATCCTCCCCAAGATCAGAATGCCTAGTGGAACTGAGAGGCCCGTGAGGTGGATCAGCTTCCTTCTGACCTCTCTGCCAAGCTTGGTGCGCCATAGGGGATCGATCTTGCACAAATCAAATCTCACTCCTTCACTGGGGTATCATGTGCCTCGTCGAGCATCGATTACTCCTTTGCGGATTGAACCGGATCCCCTGCCTCTTCGAACCTCAGGCAGCCGTCGAGGAGCGCCCGCAGCTTCTCTACAACTTGCCATTTCGGGACGCGGATCTGCTTCATGGAATCTCTGTCCCTGATGGTGACTGTGCCCTGCTCCAATGTCTCGTAATCCACTGTGATCTCGTAGGGCGTGCCCACCTCGTCGTTGCGGCGGTATCTGCGCCCGATCGAGCCCGATGTGTCATAGTCCACCCTCATGCCCAGGCCCCTCAGCTCCTCCTGGATCTTCCTGGCGTCAGAGACAAGCTCTTCCCTGTCCATCAATGGAAGCACAGCCACCTCGATGGGAGCGACAGCGGGCTTGAGGCGCAAGACTGCACGAATCTCGTCGTCTGTGGAATCCTCGTAGTAGGAGTGGTCGAGGACTGTGTACAGGATGCGGTCGATGCCGAAGGATGGCTCGACGACATGGGGGACTATCTCCTCTCCTCTGATCTCCTCCTCAATGGTTTCGAAGGACACAAGAGACGAATCTATTTCGATCTCCTCTCCATCATCCATCATTATGTGGAATTTATTGTCACTATGCCGATCCTCAGGGCTGAGGGCCTTGAGGCAGTCGGCCACCGCCTTGGCTTTGCCCTTGAACCTTGGCCCAAGCGCCTTCATGTCGGGCTTGACCATCAGCCGCTCCCGCTTGACAGGCTGGTCATAGTGGACGAAGACGCTCAATTTGACTTTGCTCTGGGTCGCGTGGGCCTTGAGATCGTAGTCGGTCCTGTCTGCCACGCCCACGATTTCTATCCAGCCAAGGCGGTCGAGGAGGACCTCGGCGTCCCAGCAATCGGCCGCATAGTGTGCCATCTCATCAGACTTATGCTGGCGGAAGCGCAGCTTGTCCGGGGCTATGCCCACGGCCAGCAGGAACTGGTAGGTCCTGGCGACGTAGTAGGCGAGGGTCTCGTGGGCGACGATGCCCCGCTCTACGGCCTCGCCGAAGGTCATCTCCTCCTCGACGCCCTTCTCCTGTGCCTCCTGGGAATAGAACCGCATCCTCATGTCTTTGACCTCGGCGAAGCGGGGATGGCTCTTGTCTCTCGGATCTATGAAGATCTCAGCCTCGGCCTGGGTGAACTCCCGCAGCCTTATCACGCCCTGGCGCGGCGAGATCTCGTTGCGGAAGGACTTGCCGATCTGCACGGCTGCGAAGGGAAGCGAGTCGCGGAAGTGGCGCAGGAGCCTGGGAAAATTGATGAACATGCCCTGAGCGGTCTCGGGGCGCAGGTAGCCAGGGGTCTTTCCGCCGGGGCCTATCATCGTCTTGAACATCAGGTTGAACTCGTAGACCTCGGAGAGCTCGCCGCCGCACTCGGGGCAGCCGATCTCATTCTCCTTGATGGTCCGATAGATCTCCTCATTGGAGAGGGCGTCAGGGACCTCTACGATGTGCTTGATGAGGTGGTCCGCCCTGTAGATCTCCTTGCACTCCTTGCAGGCTGTCAGGGGATCGGAGAAGCCGCTCAGGTGGCCGGATGCCTGGAAGATGCCCTCTACCCCGATGGTCGGGGCCTCGATCTCGGCGAAGCCCTCCTGGATGACGAAGAACTGCCGCCAGATATCCTCGATGCGGCGCTTCAGGGGCGCGCCCAAGGGGCCGTAATCGTAAAAACCCGCAGCTCCGCCATATAGCTCGAAGGCAGGCCAGAGGAAGCCCCTTCTCTTGGCGAGCTCGGTTACCTTATCGTACTTGTCCATGCCAATCCTCGCAGTTTTAGAGCACGGGGGTGATTTAATCTTTATTGTCTTTCAGGTAGTCTACCTCTCTCATCTTGATGAGCACAGAAATCATAACTTTGCGACTTTGCATGAAAATGAGAAGGGGGCTCGCGCGAGGGAAACTGCGAGGTGTCTCACTTCATCCTTTTATTGGGCATCGGTTA
>MVRK01000090.1 GCA_002067365.1 Methanosaeta sp. PtaU1.Bin060
GGCGGCCCTGCTAGAGGCCGAATCATCTGTCTCTGTCGAAACCATATCCTCGAAGCTGGCTTCAGCCCTGATAGAGGCTGACTCTGGAGTAACTGGGCTTGCGAGTGCCATTAGGACTGTGGCAGCTCTGCTTGAGGATCAATCGTCCTGTCTGGCAGATGCAAGAGCTCTGAGGGCTAGCTCAGCACTTTTGGAGGGCGTGGCTTCGGGGAATGCCGACGCCATAGTTCTGAGGGTGGCCGAGGCCCTAGTGGCCGGTAGGTCTGAGCTCTTGGCAGAGGCTGCAATCCTGGCAGTGGCAAGGGCAACTATAGGGGCCGAGGCTTCGATAGCAGCAACAGCCGCAGAAAAAAGGGTCATCCTAAGCATTCTCTCAAAGATAACGAGGATGCGGTCAATGAGGTCCCACCTATGAGGTCCAATCTGAGATGACGAAGATCTATGCAGGGGCGGTTGGAGTCGAGATAAGGCTGGACACAGACCAGAACCTGGCTGAAGCCACATCGATGAAGATTCTGGTCAAGAGGCCGAATGGCACAGAAACTGAGTGGACGGCCTCGCAGTACGACAGCACAACGATCTATTATGTAACTGCAGATGGCGATCTTGATGCCAGTGGCGACTATGTGTTACAGGCCTATGTAGAATTTGGAGAAAGCAGCAAGCACCTTGGGGAGAGCGTGGTGCTGAAAGTATATGCGAAGTATGAATGAGTGGGTAAAATATGACAGGGAGCTTTACAAATTACCTTGAGGAGAAGCTGTTGAAGGATCTGTTTGGCATTTTGGCATTCTCGCCACCGAGCACGTTCTATATTGGAGTTTGCACCGGAGGAGTGGCCGAGGATGGAACGATAACGGGCGAGCCTTCGGGTAACGGGTATGCCAGAGTCTCGGTAGGAAATGGAGACTCAAATTGGGATTATTCGCAGGTCGCGGGGGTGACGAAGATCGAGAACCATTCAGCAATAGCTTTCGCCGAGGCAACGGGGAGCTGGGGAACGATCACAGATGTATTCATAGCTGACGCCAGCTCTGGCGGAAATGTGCTGGCCTTCGCAACGCTCGCCTCGTCCAAGGCCATCGGAAGCGGTGACACATTGCAGTTCGATGCAGGAGACCTGGAGTTCACCCTAGATTAAAATGCCAAACAGACCTCCCACGATATCAGATGTCTCCTTTGAAGAGACTGGACCGTACTTTGTAGGTCAGAAGGTCCACATCATCGCAACTGCCACAGATGCCGATGGGGACCAGATACTCTATAAATTTTTCATCAAGAGGAGCTCTGGTTTGTGGGAGGCCCTGACGGGCTGGGAGAAAAAGAACTGGGCCAGCTACACGATAGACAAGCTGGACTACCCAAGCATAGACATCAAGTGCCAGGTCCGAGATGGCCTGCATTCATTGGAGAACTCTTTTGATGACGAAGAGACTGCCTCAATCGACATATCGAGGGCCTCTCTGGTGTCTGTTACCCCCTCGCTTTCCAGCCCTCAGGCCAACGAGACGACCGTATTGTTCACGGCCACTGCCAACAAGACGATGAACATTCGATATCGTTTCTGGCAGAAAGGCCCTGGAACTGGCGACGTTTGGGTCGACAAGACAGGCTGGCAGACGGGCAACTCATGGAAGTGGAGGACGCTATACTGCGACGTTGGGACGAATCAGATCAAGGTCCAGGTGGCCGATGACCCTGTGCTCTGGGATGATGCTGATACGGAAGATAGAGAGATCACCCTGAGCTACACAATAACTTGAGCAAGTTTGCTGATTTATGGCAATAAACTATTTTGGGAAGATCCAGGTCTACAATGCTGACCCGACGGACACATTAGGGGCAAGCGGCTATTCTGACGTTCTCTTCGACGGCCAGTTCGTCTACTACTGTCCCTTTGATGAGGATGGGGAGAGCGGGGTAGTTCTCAGGTACAACACTGAATTGCCCTTTAAGGACCTCTCGGCCTGGTCGATCTATGACGCCGGAAACACTGACGGCCTGAACACTAAGGGCTATTTCGGGCTGGTGTTCGATGGCCGGTTTCTGTACTTCGTGCCTGCAAGCTGCAAGGATGCGCCTTATGCTCACTGTCGAGTTCTGAGGTATGACACACAAAGTCCATTCAAGAAGGCCGATTCGTGGGCAGCTTACGATGCAGAAGGCACCGATGGGAAGGTTTGCAGGGGCTACAGGGGCGGAGTCTTTGATGGCAGGTACATCTACTTCGTGCCCTACATGAACGATGGATCATCCGGATTCCACAGTACCTTTCTAAGGTACGACACCCAAGGCCCGTTCAAGGAGGCCGAGTCGTGGGCGGCCTACGATGCAGGAAGCATCGGAGGCGGGCCGAACAAGGGCTATTGGGGCGGGGTGAAGAGTGGAGAGTACATTTACTTCTCGCCTTACAACCGCATAACCGACAATGGAAAGGTCCTGCGGTATAACATTTCCATGCCCTTCAAGGACGCTGCCTCGTGGAGTGTCATGGACCTTGAGGCGATAGATGCCAACTGCGTGAACCTCGGTACACCCGCGGCAGACGATAGATATGTCTACTTCCCGCCCGGGCAGTGGGTGTGGGTGGAGACATTCGCTCTGTGCATTGCCAGGTATGACAAGGAGCTGCCCTTTGAGGACCCTGCTGCATGGGAGATCCTGGACCTCAGGGATTTGGAGCCATACCCACAGGCTCATGCCTCATGCTACTTCTATGGGCAGTATGTACTGTTTGGACCTTACACAAACGATCTGCTGGCCTATAATACTGAATTGCCATTCACAGATCCCTCGGCCTGGACCGTCAGGGATGTGGCGAACTCAGACGGCGAGATGGAGTCTTATGGATACAGGGGCGTGGCTGCAGACGATCTCTACTTCTATTTTGCGCCCTATGACAATGACTCTATAGGATGGCACAGCCTGGCAATGAGGTGCCGTGTGTCGCCATGCTGTAATCAGACAGCTCCATTGCCAGGCGACGAGGATCTGACGAGGTACTTCGTCCTAAGCCCAGGGCCGGAGAGCTGGGAGATCACGGAGGATAAGGTCATAGTCACGGATGCAACGCTAGGATATGACCATTATCTTTACCGCTGTTACGGGTATGGAGCCTTCGAGGACTTCGAGGTGAACTTCTATGTCAAGCTGATATCGGCCAGCTATCAGGCAGATATTACAGAGGCAAGGACGATAAAGCACGGAACGCTCTGCTTCTCTAACAGGAGGAGCGGCCAGAGGAAGTCCTTAACAGATGACGATCTGGCCGTGCAGCTGCGGGCGGATTTCTTGAGCGGTGTGATGCAGGCCTGCTATATTCAGCTTGACAGGCTGGATGGAGGAGAAGGGCCGAGGTATGAGATAGCCCTCGACACGGTCTACTACTGCACCCTTCTAAGAGAATCGGGAACTGTGACGCTGAAGATATACAGCGATCTGGCGAGGACGAGCCTGCTGGCGACTCTGACGCAGACGGGATTTGGGTCAAGATGGAGGTTCATCTATGCCACGAGGGGAGCGGGAGAGCCTACGGAGGAGGAGAATGCCTGCTCGTATGAGTGCGGGGACATAGTGGTGATGCACTCTTGTCGCGAATAAGTCCCTCATGAGTCTGCGTTTTTTGCAAATCAAGCCGAACTTCATTAACACAATAAAAGAATATTATAGCAATTTTTAAAATGTTTCAGATATTAAATCTTGCCTCCTGCTGCTATTCTAAGATGTTCCAACCAATGCCGTAATTATAATAATTGTAATTTATAGACATACGACGTATAAATAAATTGGAAATATGCTTATATATGACATGAAAGCACAAAGTCATATGAGGGTCCAATTATGGGCGATGGGAAAACCAGGATTAGTGCGAGGGTGGATGATGATCTACTCGGGTGGGTCGACAAAGAAGTCGAGAAAAAGCGATTCAGCAATAGAACCCATGCCCTTAATTACGCTTTGTATATGCTAAAGCAAGCAGCAGAAAGCGGAGAGGCAACCTCATAAAAAGAGCGGGATGGGATTCAAGAGGGAATAAAGAATACTGCTCAGTCCAGGGCTGATCACGCCGAAGTCGCGGGTCTTGAGGGATCGGATGCCACCAGAAATCGGGACTTCTCAAGAGAATCTCAGTCTTGCCGATATCGATCCTTCTGCCATTTATACGGTGACTGAGATATCCCGGCACATTAAAGACTCTTTTGCGGCCAATCCTCAATTCAACAGCCTTCTCTTGAAAGGTGAGATCTCGAACTTTTCCCGGGCCGCATCGGGTCACATCTACTTCAATCTCAGGGATGAGAACTGCGTCATTGCATGCGCATATTTCAGACGTCTCCAGGAGGCGGGCTGCAACGATCTGGGTGACGGCCTGCAGATAGTGGCCATGGGATCTCTAACCGGCTACGCGCCCAGGAGCCAGTATCAGCTGCACGTCAAGAAGATCATACCAGTAGGAGATGGCTTATCCGCGCAGAGGCTGAAGCTCCTCCGGGAGAAGCTGGAGGGCGAAGGCCTTTTCGATCAGTCACGGAAGAAGCCGCTGCCTCGCCTGCCTAGGAAAGTGGGCATCATCACCTCAAGGGACAGCGCCGCCATCACGGATATTCTGACCGTGGTCAATTCCCGCTGCCCAAAGATAGATCTGGTTATGGCCTATGCCACCATTCAGGGAGACGGTGCCCCTGGCAGCATAGTCCGGGCCTTGAGCTATCTCAATAGAGTCAACGATGTAGATGTCATCATTCTGGCCAGGGGTGGCGGTCCCTCTGAGGATTTCATGGCCTTCAATGATGAGAGCCTGGTTCGAGCCATAGCCACAAGCCCCAAGCCTGTGATAACCGGCATCGGTCATGAGCGGGATAACTGCCTGGCTGATCTAGCGGCGGACTTCAGGACCTCCACGCCTACTGCTGCGGCTAAAGCGGCTATTCCTGATGTGCAGGAGCTAGGGGAAACACTTCTTCCTCTCAAAGCGAACCTAGAGCGTTCTTACAAGTCCTATCTGCTTGCTATCGATGCAAAAGAGAAAGAAGTGCGAGCCAAGCGAGAGGAGCTTCAGAGGCTCAGAACTGGTTTGAGTTCATTGAGCACGAACTTGAACCGCTCTTACGAGGCCTACGTCCTGAGCCTCAAGATTAGAGCGAGTGAGGTCGAAATAGGCAAGAAGGACGAGGAGATAAGGCAGGCCACGGAGGGGGTCAGATCAGATCTCTTTAAGTATAAAGTTGCTATTGTGGCACTTGCAGCCTTTTTGGCGCTCATTTTATTGATATTCTTACTCAGAGGGTGACAAGAATGGAAGACCAGAAATATTTTAATAATATTCATAGAATTGAAGAAATCATTTCACAGATTGATGCGGGAAAATTGCCGCCTGATGAGGCTAAAAAGCTATACGAAACCGGCAGGGCGCTGATCGAGGAGTGTGAGGCGATCCTAAACGGCTATGCTGGGAGTATTGAGGAGATAAGTATTAACGCTTCAGGGCCTTAAGACGACTTCACATATAAATCGGAACTTCCCACTTGTCCTTCCGATCCTTCGGTGCGTTCTTCTTTGACCAGGCAGGATAGATCAGGATATTGCCCTGTTCGTCTTCTTCGTGGATCATTGGCGCTTTTTCTTCTTCGTCGCTCATAGGATATGCCCTCCCTGGCGGTCTGGGAGCTTGAAGATCTGCTGTCTGCCGTTAGCAGATGCTATCATGAATCGCCAGACCTCCCCTATCTTGAACCCATATTCTGGTTTAGTGCTACTGTGCTTCAAGAAAGTATTTATTAGTATTCTCTCATAGGTTATATTTGCTGAGCAGGAGGTATCAACTATCCATAGATCTGTCTCATTCCTTCTCATCGGGATAGCTCTCACGATATGCTTAGCCTTCTTTGCTCTCTTTACCACCACTGATGCCACTATCCCTGGATCCGTGCCAGAGGATTACCAGAGCTCCAGTCGTGCCATCCAGAATTCCCCCTCTGATATTGATGATAGCAGCAAATTGGAGACTAAGTCTTCTTCGATAAGACGGCCCCTTACTGGCTGGATGATAGAGCTTAGCAGAAGCAATGGATACGGAAAATTGACTGTTTCTAACCAATACAACCAGGATGCTGTAGTGGTTTTAGCAGACTCGATAAAACGGGTGTATTCAGCATTTTACATCAGAGCAGGTGACAGCTACGCTGCCGACAATATTGCACCAGGAACATATTACGTCTATTTCTCACATGGCCGGAACTGGGATAGAAATCTGAAACAATTCACCGAAGACCTTCTCATGTTCCGCCTGAATGAACCTCTAAAATTTGAATTGATCGAATATTCAGATGAATATAAATATACGGTCTGGCAGCTCATCTTGCCTGCTAACCCGGAGACCACAGACGGCATCAGTACAGTCTCCGAAGATGAATTTCCCAACCTGTCTTGATTGTGCTTTGCTTTCGGCAGGGGACGGCCTGCGGGAGATCGCGGCACGCGAGCTGAAGGCCAGGGGGCTAGGCGGGACATCAACGACCCCAGGAGACGCACGTCCTGCGAGCGCTGCCGAAGAGTGCTTTCCCAAATTTACGAGACCGCCATCCCTTAATATGCTTTTCACAATCCTTTAATCGGTGTAGGCTTTGGATGCAAAAGTGGGAGACATCGTAGAGCTCCGCAGCCGCTTATGGCGTGTGGATTCCCTTGAAGGAGATGCTCTTGCGGCTACAAATATCGAGGGAGGGGAGATCGAGCAGAGGCATTTTTTCCTGCCTTTTGAGACTGTTCGCAAAGCAAATATTGAGCCTCCGAACCCAGGGATCTTAGGCGATCCAGCCTCAAACAAGCTCTTGATTCAATCCTATCGCTATTCTATGCTTCATGGTGCTGCCCCGCTGCTTAGCCTGCAACGAAGCAGCGTGATTCCCACCAGCTATCAGCTAGTGCCTGTGGTCATGGCCCTGGAGAAGAGCAACAGAGTCCGAATGATGATCGCTGACGATGTGGGCCTGGGAAAGACTATCGAGGCTGGTCTTATCGTAGCCGAGCTTATGGCCAGGAACCTCGCATCCCGGATTTTAGTGGTCTGCCCACGAAACCTTCGTGAGCAATGGCGAGAAGCCCTGGAGTACTTCTTCCACATCGATGCTCGGGTTATATCATCCATGCATCGCAGAGTGCTTGAGCGCCAGCTTCCCCCTGGTGCAAGCCCCTGGGAGCATTATCGCTGCCTGGTGGCTTCAATAGACTACGTTAAAAAAGATCCAATAAAACATCAGGTTCTGGCAATTCCTTGGGACCTGGTGATAGTGGACGAGGCCCACCTCGCTGCCAAGCCTCACCAGAGCGGAGAGAATCAGAGCGTCTCAATGGATCGATATGATTTCGTCCGTGAGTTATCTGCCAGGGCCAAGCATCTTCTTTTCCTAACCGCCACTCCCCACAATGGCTATACGGACTCTTACGCCAGCCTGCTTCGAATGCTGGATGGCAACTTGGTCTCCGGCCCCATTAATGAGCCCAAAATCAATCGAGATCTCGCTAGGGAGCATATCTGTCAGCGAAGAAGGAAAGATGTCGAGGATTGGTTCAAGGAGCATTCCGAGGAGGAGAATCCATTCCCAGAGAGAAAGCAAGAAGAAGTACTGGTAGATCTGATCTTTGATGAAGAGAAGCAGATACTCCGAACCTTGAGCAGCTACGGAACGAAGATTCTCGATTCAGCAGAAGGCGGTTCGTACAAGACCCAGATAACTGCAAAATGGACTGTGATGCACCTGCATAAAAGGGGAATATCCTCTCCTGCCGCTCTGCGCCAGTCCCTCAAGAACCGCAAAAACAAGCTTTTATCCAAGATAAAAAGTGCCGAGTCCGAGGACCAGGCGAGTCTGCCTTTCGAACAGGCCAAGGCCACAGTTCTTGATGAAGACTTGGGCGATGATGAAACGGATGAGGAAGCGTATTATAAAGCTGATAGGAACGTCTTTGGCTCGCTGGAGGCTAATAAAGCAGAGCTGGCTGAGCTGGAGAAGCTATTGCCCTTAGCTGAAAAGATTACGCCAGCCAAGGACAGCAAGCTCCGAAAGCTCACAAGAGACTTTCTCAGCCAGGCCATATCTGGATATTATGGGCCTGCCAAGATAATCATATTCACTCGCTATAAGGACACTCTGGATTATCTGGAAAGAGAGATCCCAAGAAGGCTTCCGGAGTCTAAGTCTGACATAAAGATAATAACAGTTTACGGTGAACTCAACGAGGCGCAACGAAAAGAGCGGCTCAACGAGTTCCAGCGGCTAGAAAAAGGTATTCTCATCGCCACCGACTGCATCAGTGAGGGAATTAACCTACAGCATATGGCCAATATCATGGTCCATTATGAGCTTCCCTGGAACCCCAACCGCCTGGAACAGAGAAACGGCAGGATCGATAGATACGGCCAGAAGGTTCCACAGGTGCATATAAGGACAATGGTAATGAGCGATACCCTGGATGCCACAATTCTCAAGGTGCTAGTGGAGAAGGCCAGGCGCATTCGTGAGGAATTTGGCTTCTCGCCGCCCTTCTTCGGAGATGACGCCAACGTCATTGACATAATCCGAGAGCAGGGCATTGATGTTCCATCTGCCCAAAAGAAGCTGATAGACTTTGGCGAAGACAGCAGGAGCCAAGAGCAGATCAATCCCTTCGATGAGGAGACCATTGAGAGAATAAAATCTGAGAGCTTCTACGGCCAATCAGATGTCGACTTTTCTGAGGTACGCAATCGGATGAAGGAGACAGAAGAGCTGATAGGCAGCGAAGAGGATTTTCGCAATTTGGTTCTAAACGCCTTCAGGAAACTGGGCTGCACCATAGAAGAAAACCATGACTTCGAAAACACATTGCATATCAATTTTAAAAACTCACAACTCACAATTCCTGGCCATGAAGATGAGATCAAGCGGGCCACATTCGACCCCAAGCTTGCTCTTCAGAATAAAGACATTGTCCAGCTCAACGCAGGCCGCCCCATGGTCCGCAAGGCCATCGAGCTAGTTCGCCAGTCGGTCTTCGAGGGAAAGACTGCTAATTATGGCAGGACGGCTGCCATTGCCACTGCTGCCGTGCAGAAGGTCATCCTTCTATACCATTTCCTGGCCAGGTTCACAGTAAACACCAAGCCTGCCGGAATCATCGAGGAGATCTTGCCCGTGGCCTGCGACTTGACCGGCTCAGATCCGCTTGATTCCAAGGAGATCGAGGCTATCTGGAGGTCCAGGCCAGAGCCAATGAGGCGTACTAGAGAGGAGATACTGCCTCACCTCAAGAAAGCCGTTGATCCTGCGATCTACACGCCAATTCTGCAACAGCGTCTAGATAAAAGGCTTGAGGCCATAAAGCAGGAGCGTGCCGAACTGAAGAAGAAGTTTGATGAGTCTGATCAGCTCTGGCTGGAGGGGATCGATGACGTATCACAGGCCTCGACGGACCTGCTCTCTGTGACCATCTATTATCCAGTCACCCCAAGAGGTGCCAACAGATGAGGATCAAGAACAGAGAGCTGGAGAACATCACCTGCTCAGGAGGTCTTCTATCAGAGCATTTCATAGCCCTGATGCGGGAAGACTCTGTATCTCATCCATTGGTAGCGCCCAAGACCTTCCGGCTTCCCTGGTCAAAGTCTAATGCTTCCCTGGATAAAAAGGAGTATGAGCTTCGGGTATCTCAGGCCTGGAGAGAGCTGCTGGAGCGCTGGGACCTCTACGGCTACGGCAAACTTCAGAGTATGGACCCAGCCGACGCCAGAAGCCGCTGGACCCTGCCCCTGCTGGAGGCTCTGGGCTACGAGCCTGTGTCCACACCAAAGCATATTGAGATCAGCGATGCCATGAAGTTCAGGTTCTCCCATAGGGGTTGGATAGAATCTCAAGAAAACGGCAAACCGCCCGTGGTTCATGTTGTTCCTCCTGCCCAGGACCTGGATGAGCGGTCTGCGGAAGAGAAAGGGCAGCCATGCCCTCATGACGCCCTCCAGGCTTATCTCAATGTCCATGGGGATAAGTGGGGAATGGTCACCAATGGCCTTTATCTGCGGCTGCTCCGAGATTATCACCATACCTACACCAAGGGCTACATAGAGTTCGATTTGGAGGCCATCTTTTTAACTCGCTCCTTCAGTGACTTCCAGGCCCTCTATCGGCTAGCTCATGCTAGCAGGTTCTTGCCATCGGAATCGAGCGAGATCTACCTAGAGGAGTACTTCAAGCACAACCAGGCCGTAGGGGAGAAGGTCGGAGATGGTCTCAGAAAGAGCGTGATCTCGGCCATTATCACATTGGGCAATGGATTTCTAGATGCTGAGTTCATATCAGAGCTAAAGGGGGACCAGTATAAGTGCCGCAAATTTTACGAGGAAATCCTCAAGACCGTCTACCGCATCATCTTCTTGCTCTATGCCGAGCAGCGGGGGATGTTGGGCGGATCTTCAAGCAATAATCTCTATTTGGAAGAGTATAGCCTTTCTGCTTTGAGAGAGAGAGCAGCGAGGCATAGCAAGGAAGATAGCCATACGGATCTGTGGATCGGCCTGCAGAACACATTCCGGATGATCTGGAAAGGCGCTGCAGAGCTTGGGATCTATCCCTACAACGGGATGCTCTTCGAGACCTCAGGAGAGGAATATACCACCCGGTTTGGCTGCAAAAATTCGGATCTGCTGGAGGCCATTCGCTTTCTCACTCTCACTGAGATTGACGGCACGGCCAGGAGGATCAATTATTCAGAGATCAACGTGGAGGAGATAGGCTCCATCTATGAGAGCCTGCTGGACTTTACGCCCCGCATTACCGATCAACCAGAAGAGATAGAGGATATCTCCTATCCAGCCAACAGTTTCATACTTGATCCCCGAGGTTCGGCCAGGAAGACCACTGGCAGCTACTATACACATCCGGACCTTGTGCAGGAGCTGATCAAGAGCGCTCTCGAGCCAGTCATGCAGGAGAGGCTAAAAGAGGCAGGCCCGGACAAGGACGCCAGAGAGAAGGCCATACTGTCCATAAAGGTCTGCGATCCGGCCTGCGGCAGCGGGGCGTTTCTGATCGCCGCCTGCAATCGCCTGGCCCTGGAGTTAGCCAGGGTGAGGAAGGATCCTGGGGTTCCGGATGAGGATGATATCCAGAGGGCCAAAAGAGATGTTTTGCAAAGCTGCATCTACGGAGTGGATCTCAACAACTGGGCAGTGGAGCTGGCTAAAGTATCCCTCTGGATCAACGCTATGGTCAAAGACAAACCGCTCAATTTCCTGGACCATCACATCAAGTGCGGCAACAGTCTGATTGGAGCAACGCCGGAGCTAATAGCATCCGGAGTCCCTGATGACGCTTTTGAGCCGGTCGCAGGTGACAACAAAAAGATTGCAAATGAGGCAAAACGGATTAACAAGCGACAGCGGTCCAACAAAACATTTGATGCTGTGGGAAGAGATTCAATTAAGGCTCTAATGGAGAGGTTCTCAAGGCTCTCTGCGATCAGTGAGGATTCTTCGACCGGTGTTGTTGACAAGTGCAAGGCGTATCACATGTTTCAGAGGGATACTGAGTTCCAGAGGTTGAAGCTTGAGGCTGACGCCTGGACAGCTGCATTCTTCTTGCCACTGGACGGCTCTCTAACCGGGCTTCCCACAACCGCCGAAGTTCGAAGGCTTGGGGCGGAGGGCGGAGAAGATTCCCTGACGTCTGCTATTCGAGAGATAGCAGAGAATCATCACTTCTTCCACTGGCATCTGGAGTTCCCCGAGGTCTTCGATCAGAACAAGCAGAGCGAACATCGTGGCTTTGATGTTGTTCTGGGAAATCCGCCGTGGGAGCGGATAAAGCTGCAGGAGCAGGAGTTCTTTGCGACCAATGACCCTGAGATCGCCAATGCGCTCAACAAAGCTGCACGCAAGAGACTCATAAATAATCTGGCCGATACCAAACCGGAGCTCTGGCAGGAGTATCAGAACGCTCTGCACGCTGCAGAGAGCACCAGCAGGTTCCTGCGCGGCTCAGGACAATATCCGCTCACGGGCAGGGGCGACATCAACACCTACTCGGTCTTCGCTGAGAGAATGAGAAAGCTGCTTCGCCAGGGTGGACGGGCTGGAATCATCGTTCCCAGCGGAATCGCCACCGATGACACCAACAAGCATTTCTTCGCAGATTTGGTGGACCGGGGCGAGCTAGTCAGCCTGTTCGATTTCGAGAATCGTGAAGCGATATTCCCACACGTTCATCGCAGCTACAAGTTCAGCCTGCTGACAATGGCCAGAGGTGAACAAAAGGCCCCCCCGGAGTTCGCATTCTTCGCCACCCGTGTCGAAAACCTACGGGACACCAATCGCCGCTTCACACTATCCCCTGCGGACATCTCTCTCATCAACCCCAACACCCGGACGCTGCCGGTCTTCCGAGCCCGCCGGGACGCAGAGATCACACGTGCCATCTACGAGCGTGTGCCAGTGCTGATAAACGAGAGGACTGGTGAGAACCCCTGGGGAGTGCGGTTTCTAGCGATGTTCCACATGGCCAACGACTCCCATCTCTTCCGGACGGCAGAGCAGCTGGAGGCGGAGGGCTTCCGCATGATGGGCAACCGCTTCTTGAAAGACAAGGAGGTCTATCTTCCCCTCTATGAGGCCAAGATGATCTGGCACTACGACCATCGCTACGGCACCTACTCAGGCGTCCGGGACCGCTCAAATACCCACCTCCCGAAACCTAGCGACGATGAGCACGCTGACGCCTGCTTCCTCGCGCAGCCCTGGTACTGGGTGCCTGCGAGGGAGGTGGAGAAAAAGCTGAGTGAGTGGGGGCGCGGGTGGCTGATGGGATGGCGGGATGTGACCAATTCCACCAACGAGCGCACGGCCATCTTCAGCATGCTGCCGCGGGCAGGAGTGGGAAATAAGATTCCACTCTTGCATTTCGCAAACCCCTTGCATTTACTACAAGCTTGTCTTCTAGCGAACATGTGTTCATTGTCATTTGACTTCGCTACTCGACAAAAACTGGGAGGAACGACAATGAACTTCTTCTATGTAAAACAATTTCCAGTCCTCCCCCCCACCGCCTACACCGCCGAGGACCTGCGCTTCATCCTGCCCCGCGTTCTCGAACTCACCTACACCGCCTGGGACCTCAAGCCCTTCGCAGACAATATCTGGAGGGAGGCGGACGAGGATCTACGGACATCCCTTCGCCGACAGTGGGAGGATAACGCCCAGGAGACGGGCGGCCACGCCTGGGACATGCCTGAGTGGATCGAGGCCTGCCCGGAGATCGAGACCGACCCAGAAAAGGGCATTCCTCTGCCGCCCTTCAAGTGGGATGAAGAGCGGCGGGCACGCTTGCGAGCGGAGCTGGATGCGATCTATGCGCATCTGTACGGGCTGACAAGAGATGAGCTGGACTATATCCTGGAGACGTTCCCGATTGTGAAGAGAAATGATATCGAGAAGTACAGGAGCTACAGGACGAAGGAGATGATACTGAAGTACTACGATTATTATGTCGGAATCGTCAACTCCGACCCAAAGGAGGAATGATTCGATGGAGCCCTACATACCAGACAACCTCCCGCTCAACAGCATCGTCTGGGAACGGCATGTTCCTCTCATCGGCAGGGCCAATAGGGCCCTAGCCCGTTACGACGGAGTTCTTCTGGGCATCGTCAACCCCCAGGTTCTGCTCTCTCCTTTAGCCACTCACGAGGCAGTCTTATCGTCTAGGATCGAGGGGACCCAGGCCACTCTTGAAGACGTCCTTGTGTACGAGGCAGAGATGGGAGAACGAATCGAGAAGGATCGAAGGGACCTACCCCGAATCGATGAAATCCGTGAGGTTATCAACTACCGCCAGGCCATGAAAGCCGCCGTTGAGGCTTTGGAGCACCGCCCTCTCAACATCAATACGATCTGCGACCTCCATCGCATCCTCCTCACAGGCGTTCGGGGGGAGAGAAAGGCCCCAGGCGAGATTCGTCGCATCCAAAATTATATCGCACCGCCTGGCACCCCCATAGAGCGGGCCATCTTTGTTCCACCTGAACCACCCATTCTGATGGATGCACTCTCTAACTGGGAGATGTACCTGCACAGCGATGAAAAGGACCCCCTGGTCCAGCTCGCCGTCCTCAAGGCTCAGTTCGAGCTTATCCATCCCTTCTTGGATGGAAATGGCCGCATAGGCCGCATGCTCGTCCCTCTTATCCTCTACAGTAAGAAGATAATCTCCAGCCCCAACTTCTACATCAGTGACTATCTTGAACGAAATCGAGACACATATCATGATCGATTGCTTGCAATCTCGCGGGATGGCGACTGGAATGGATGGATCGACTTCTTCTTGCAAGCGGTGATAGAACAGGCCGACCTGAATAGCATGAAGGCCAGAGCCATACTCTCCCTTTACGACGACATGAAGACGAGAATTCCGGATATCACAGGCTCCAGGTATTCGATTCAAGCAATAGATGCTATCTTCTCCCGCCCCATATTCAATACTCGCGAATTCTCCAGGATATCCGCCATTCCCAGGGAGAGCGCCACGAAGATACTGAGTGAGTTGAAGGATAATGACATCCTCGAGGTCCTGCGACAAGGGCAGGGACGTCGGCCAACAACCTACATATTTGCCAGTTTAATAGAAATAACTCAAATTAATACTATGAAATAGTAATACGGTAATCATATAGAGACCAAAGCCGATTTGTGGATACTAAGTGGATACTAAACAAGCGAGTTCATATTCACAATGAAGATTGCTGGTATCATAGTATTCGTAAGTCGGGTTGTGGATAACAAAACCGTCTTTCATTACGCACAAACAGGAGAGATAGAAATAGATGGCTGCACAGTCACAAAGGCTGGACCCATTCGAGGCCCTTGATAGCATTCGGGATGCCTACAGAAAATACGTGGAGACATTTCAGCGTTTCAAGAACCCAATGATCCAGGACTGGGTAGGCGAGAAGCTGGCAAGGGGCACTCTCATCTTCAAAGGCCCGTATATCGAACTCAACCGTCGCTTTCAGGCCGGCGACTCATTTGAAGATCTTATCTCGGAGGGCCTCCTCCACACAGAGACACCCCGATGTTTCACTTCGAGGCCGGAGGATAAGTCTTCGCCAGTAGTGGAACTTTACCGCCATCAGTCCGAAGCCATCCGAAATATCGCCTCCGGCAGAAACACCGTCATCGCCACAGGAACCGGCAGTGGCAAGAGCTTCTGCTTTGGCATTCCCATTGTTAGCGAGTGCCTGCGCTTAAGGGATCGGGGCGTGAAAGGGGTCAAGGCGATCATCGTCTATCCCATGAATGCTCTAGCCAACTCCCAATACGACGAGTTCGCCACACGCTTGCACAGCTCCGGCCTCAAGATCGCCCTCTATACCGGCGACACACCTAACTCTAAGAAAGAGGCGTTATCCAGCTATCTGACTCTTACGGGGAGAAAAGAGCCCTACGATAGCGAACTTCTCTCTAGAGAGGAGATCAAGGCTACTCCCCCAGATATTTTGCTGACCAACTACGTCATGCTCGAGTACATCCTCACTCGCTTCGAGGATAAGGAGATCTTCCCTGCAGAGAACATGGGAGTTCTCAAATTCCTCGTCCTGGATGAAGTCCACACTTACACCGGCAAGCAGGGCGCAGATGTGGCTTATCTCATCCGCCGCTTGAAGCAGCACACCGGCACAGCAGGCGAGCTGGTCTGTATTGGCACCAGCGCTACTGTCCAGAGCAGTGCTGGAGAGGATTCATCTGCAGCCATCTCGTACTTTGCATCCCGGCTCTTCGGCGAAGAGTTTCAGAGGGAATTTGTCATCACAGAGACCTATGATGAGCCGCTCCATGAAGGCGATGGAGTGTTGCCTGAAAAAGTACTGGTAACAGACGATATGCTCAAAAGCTTCGATGGCTCTGCAGAAAGAACAAGAGCTCTCGTTGAAGCACTTCTCGGCAGGCACATTCCTGATGATAAGGCAACGTTGCGAGAGATGGGAGATCTTCTCGGCAGCCAGAAGACTGTTCAATTCATAGAGAAGGTGCTCTTCAAGAACTCTCTGAGCTTGGATAAGCTGGTGGAGGCCTACAAGGCTGAGATCCGGCCTGAATCCAGCGATGAAGAATGCCGGCGAGAGCTGAATGCCGCCATCGTGGCAGGCATGAACACTGAGATTGATGTCCGAGGCAAGACACAGAAACGTATCATCCCCAAGATCCACTCTTTCTTCAGCCAGGGCCGAGAGATCAAGAGCTGCATAACTCAAGACGCTCCTCACTTAAATGATGCGGGAGAGGTCACATGTCCTGAGTGTGCTAAGAAAAACAAGACCAGGATCAGAAAGACCTTTCCTCTAGTATTCTGCAGGGCCTGCGGTCAGGAGTACTACGGCGTGGAGATCATGCCCGATGGGACCCTTCGACCCAGAGATATCGACGACATCGAGGTGGAGGGGGAGCCTGCCTACATCTTCTTGGGGCTGCATGATTCGGAGAAGACGCCTCCTCCGGATATATGGCTCACTAAGACAGGAAACCTCCATGACAAATATAAGAAGTACGCTGAACCGAGGGTTGCAACGTACTGTCCTGAGTGCAACAAGATATATCTCAATGGAGGGGTTGAGCCATGCCACTGCCCCCTAAAGATGAAAGTCTCTGTGGTTGCTTATCCATTCCTTTTCTGCCCCTCTGAAGGTTGTGGGGTATTCTATGACCGCAGACCCAGGGAGTTCAATAAGCTCTTCTCATTCGGCACCGTTGGCCGTTCCACGGCTACCGATGTCATTGTCTCCAATACATTGAACACCCTGCCCGAAAAGGAGAGGAAGATCCTGGTCTTCAGTGATAATCGCCAAGATACTGCTCTTCAGGCAGCCCACATGAACAATATCCAGAAGCGCATGCATTTCCGCCGGGCGCTCTACAAGGTCTTGCAGAGTGCCGAAGAGCCGGTAGAGCTGCTTGAAGCAGGTGACAGGATCTTCAAGGTCTTGGATCGGGAAGGTGTTATGCCCAAGTTCTCCCGTTCTAGCGGGGACTCCCTAATGATGATGGGCTCGAGCAAAGTTGAAGAAAATGCATTCAAAGAGTATCTACTCTTCAATACGATCATAGAGCTTGGTTCATCTCAGAGACGAAACCAGCCCAATCTGGAAGATGTGGGCCTGCTCAAGATCTCCTATAGGAACTTGGATAAGCTGGCCTGCAAGGTTGACCTTTGGAGAGAAGCGCAGGAGTTCCTGGATATAAACGAAATACAGCGCCAAGACTTCTTAACAGGCTTTTTGGATATCATGCGTTATGAAACAGCGATAGCTTACGAATACCTCTTAGAGCCCAGAGATTTCAAAATGAAGGTCGAGAGCAAACTCGATGAAGAAGTTCTCTTCCACAATGAGCTCCGCATAGGCCAACCCCATGGATATAGCGATGAAGCTGATAATAACACCAGAGATGCTCGGGTTTATCGTCTCTCCTGGAAAACGGGTAGACTTGTCTACTGGACCTCAAAAGTGCTCCAAGTTGACAGGGACCGAGCTGCAGAGATAGTGAAGTTAGCAGCTAGAAATCTAGCTAATAATGGATGGCTAGAGAGAGTAAGGATAAGGCGTGTGGGCGAGCTCCTCATGATAAATCCCGGATCGGTGCTTCTCTCCGCGCCAGCTGGAGACTCGCATAAAGTCTGCAAAAAATGCGGTCTGGTTCACCATTTCCAGGAGCTGAATCTATGCACTGGGTCTAAATGCCAGGACCTTGTTGAGAGGCACTTCCGAGACAACTACTTCCGGTTCGAGTATAGTCGCGGCTTTGGCGATATAGTCCCTCTGAATGCTGCTGAGCACAGCGCCCAGATCGATGGAGAGACGAGAAAGAACTTGGAAGTAAAGTTCCGGGATCCGGAAGAACCTCTCAATGTCATAGTCTGCACGCCAACGATGGAGCTGGGAATCGATATAGGCAAGCTTTCAGCAGTCTATATGAGGAATGTCCCTCCCTCGCCATCAAACTACGCACAAAGAGCGGGAAGGGCTGGCCGCCGATCTCAGGCTGCAATTGTGAATACCTTCTGCGGTGTTGGATCCAGGAGAGGCCCTCACGATCAATATTTCTATCGTTATCCCAGTAAAATAATATCAGGCGAGATCAGTCCTCCAAGATTCATGCTGGACAATAAGGCGCTAGTTAGAGCTCACATTCACTCTCTCACCCTGGAGACCATCGGCGCCAGAGTGCCTCAGAAGATCGGGGAGATCCTGGATATAGAACAGGAAAATCTGCCTCTTAAGCCTGATTTCAAGAGAGAGCTAGAAGCTGCAGTTAGCGGGGCAAAAAGCGAGATAATCAGAACTGTTCATGATGCATTGAAGACTGAAATAGAGCAGTACAACTGGTTCAATGATGCTTTCATAGAGAGCACCATAAACCAGTTTGTGCAGGACTTCGACTCATCATTTGGCTACTTCAGAAAAGAGTATGAAGACTTAAAGAAAACTCGGTATGCCATCAATGCCCTTGGCGAAAGAGAGCGTTTAACCAACGAAATGACTTGGCGAAGGACCGCCATTGAGAACAAGATGAGCGATATGCGTGAAGGCGGAAAGGACTATTTTACTTATCGCTATCTCGCTGGCCAGGGATTCACCCCCAACTACGGTTTTCCCACTAACATTACCCTGCTATCCTTGGATCGTCGTGGCAAGCGCGATGCGGAAGAGATCTCTCTCCAAAGAGACAGAGCTATTGCTGTAAGCGAATATGCCCCTGGAAATAGCATATACTATCAAGGCGGCCGTTATATCGTCTCAGAGGCCAGACTCAAGCTGCGAGCTGGTCGGCCAGTAACAAAGAGCCTGCTCATCTGCCCGAAGTGTGAGACCTATTACATGGATGATGAGATAAAGACCTCAGGAGGCGCTTGCACCTGTGGCGCCTCACTTCAGGACCAGAACGCCATCAACAATGCCATTGAGATGCCAGATCAGTTTGCAGTCAGGCGTCAGGGGATCACCAGCGACGAGGAAGAGAGGATGCGTCTTGGCTACAAAGTTAGTGAGCATTATCATCGTGGGCCAAGAGTAACCCTCTGGAACGTGCTGGAGAATGGAAGCAAGATCCTCACTCTCAGCTACGAGCACAATGGAAGGATATTACGCGTAAACATGGGGACCAGGAGGGTCGAGGCCGACCATCAAGAGGATGGATTTACACTTTGTACCGCCTGCAATCGTTGGATTTTCGGGGATGAGAACGTTGCGCGGCATCTAGATACCAGCAATAAAAGCTATCACTGCTGGCGTAATGCAACTAAAGAGGACATTATTGGGAACCTCACCCTTTGCACTGAGTCGCTTCACGATGTGGTCACATTGGATTGCGAACCTCCTGAAGAGGTCGATCCTGAGAACTACGAGGCATTCTATGCTACTCTTGCACAGGCTCTCATCCAAGGGCTGCAGATCAGCATGAATATCGATGTGGACGAAGTTGAGTCTTTCCTTCTGCCCAAAGATGAGGGGAAATTTGGCGTTCTTCTCTATGAGAGTGCAGAAGGAGGGGCAGGCATCCTCCACGCATTGCAGCAAACAGCAGTATTGCATGCAGTAGTACAGCAGACCAGAGAGATCCTCCATGAGTTTGATGATCCAGAAGATCAATGTGAACGGGCCTGCTATGGCTGTCTCTGCAACTACTATAATCAGGCCGTTCATGAGATCCTTGATCGCAAACTTGTGTTGCCCTTCCTAGCAAGACTTGAGAAGGCAGAGATAGTCCAAGTCGATGCTTCAAAAGATGGGTATGATAAGCTTCTTGGGCTATGCGAGTCTGATTTTGAAAAGATGGTTCTCGAAGCGATCCATAAGCGCAAACTCCCACTTCCAACCGATGTACAGAAGACAATCTTTGATAGAGATGCACCAATAGCCCAGGCAGACTTCTATTATGAGAGGGAGAGGTTGGTAGTCTTTGTTGATGGACCGGACCACGAAAAAGACTTCGTAAAGGAGAGCGACAGGAAGAAGCGTGAAAAACTGGATGCAATGGGCTACCGTATTTTCACCATAAGACATGATGAAGACCTAGAAAATCGAATAACTACTTTGGCGGAATACTTGGGAGTCTAACCAGAATTTCTACGCAGGGACAAGACGAGATAGGCTTCTTCACCAGCAAATCGCCCCGCCAGGCGGCCCTGAAAGCGGCCAACCGGGGCTACACGGACATCAAACTCCGCGAGCGAGGCACCAAGAAGGTGCATCTCTTCGAGGGCAAGAGAGTGCAGATGGACAAGCCCAAGAGCGCCCCGGCCTGGATGCCAGACAAGATCTGGAAGCCCAGGGCAAAGAAGATCGGCATCGAGAAGCTGATAGAACTGTAGAATCAGATAGGAAAGAGCTAAAGCTTTAAGATATCTAAAGCGAAACTTCAATAGGCCCGGAAGTCTCATGCTACCCCCCCTTCAAGTTGTATGGTCTCTTTTCGGGCATCTAAAATAAATCCAGTTTGCAGAAAAGTTCGATATCGATCTATGATATATTTTTGGCTTAAACAATGATATCATAGATCACTTCTCATCCCTGCTAGAAGGGCAGGCTCTGGTAGGGCACAGAGGAGCAGGCTCATTTCGTCTGTTTCGCAGCTCATATCCACACATCAAGCTGGCTTGCAGGAAGCACTTCTTTCCAGTTCCTTTTTTCAAGCCTCTCGTTCTTCTTGCGTTTTTGATGCCCCCACAACCTAGCAGTCATAGCTCTGGGATAGTTCGGCGCACTCCTGTCTGATTGCCTCTCTTGATGTCGTATTACCTGAAAAACCATGGTTGCATGTTTGCACCTTCAGCACCTTCAGTAACAAATATTTTAGCAAATTATTAATAATAATCTGCAGATGAAGTAAATAATCAAATAAAATACAATAATCATAATTATTAATACTAATTACGAAAGAGTTATATATTATATTTGCTTTTATTGAATGAATAATCAAACTTATAGCGAACAAAGGAGTGACTTAAATGGGAATTAGGATGCTCGTGCCGTTAATACTCGCTGTAATTCTTGCATCGCTGGGCAGTTCTTCAGATTACGGACTTGCCGTATATGGCAATGCCAACCTAGATAACATAATTGATGAGAACGATATCGCTTATCTAAATAAGATCATAAACGGATCCGTCGAACCCACTGAATTTGCAGATGCGAACAACGATGGCACAATCGATGAAAATGATATCCTGCAGATAGAACAGATCATAAACAAAAGTGAAAAGAAATTAATCTATATGGATATCTTCGGCGAAGCTGTGACCGTCAACAAACCCATCGAACGCTTGGTCAACCTAGGGTGGAACGGCGTAGATGTCACGCGTGCCCTTGGTGCCGAGAATTTAATTTTGGCAGTTGGGAATGATTATAGAAAGAGCACGCCCATATCGTATCCCTATATCAGCCAACTACCAGCAGTGGGCGATTCTGCCGATAAATGCGATTTTGAAACAGTGCTATCGCTTGACCCTGATGCTGTTCAAACCAATCTTGAGGCCAATTGGGCAGTTGCGGAAAGCGGACGCGCTCAGTATGAAAAGTTCAAAGATAATCTTCCAGGCATTCCACTCATATCCCTGAATGTACGAGAACTGGATAATTTATCAAGAAATATTAGAACATACGGATATATCATCGACAAGGAGGATGAAGCAGAGACGTTTGCCAGCTGGATAGATAAGCAACAGAACCTTGTCGAATCTCGGATCGAAAACCTGACAGATGAGGACAAGAAGAGGGTGTACTTTGAGTACAGGCGCTACCAGACAAAGGGCTCTGGCGACAGATATTCCAAGTCTTACATAATGGCTGGCGGAAAGAACATCGCTGACGATATGGTTGGGCCCGAATCTTCGCAGTATTTTTCCGTCTTTGACATAGATCCTGAATACGTGATTGAGCACGATCCAGAGTTCATATTTATACATGCGTCAACACAGCTAAATGCATCCGATCATGGCTTTGAGACCAACGATCCATCAGCGATGGCAGCATTAAGGGATGATTTGATGAATCGGCCCGAGCTGGCCAATGTAGATGCTGTGAAAAGCGGAAATGTTTACGTGCTTGACGAGTCTATACTCGGAGGTGCAGGTCAGACCTTGATAGGGTCGCTCTATGTTGCGAAATTGATGTATCCGGAACTTTTCAAGGATGTAGACCCTCAGGCGATACATCAGGAATACGTGGATGAGTTCTGCAACATAGACTTCGATTTGAATACAAATGGGGTATTCATCTATCCACCATTTAAGGATAATTGAGTTGATGATCAGGGGGTCAAATCCCCCGTCAATTTATTGATTTAATTATTTCGTACTGGAACAATGATGCAGAACCTAGATGTAAAATCTTCCCATCCTTCCGATAGTAATTTTACCAATACGGCCCATGAAGCTCTCCGCCAAGCCTAGCGCAGCAGCCGTGGGCCTTCCTCACCTCATAGTCTGCAGCATATAAGAGTCGCCGCCCTTCTGCCCGGTCCGCTCCTGGGCGTCGAGCTGGGCTTCAAGCTGATCAATCTCGGCATAGATCCTGGCCCAACGCTCCCGGATCGCAGCCAGCTTCTTTTTGAGGCCCTCGGGTTCATGCCGTATTATGTGTACTTTCTGGGAGATGAAGTGATCTGCTGGCACATAAGACGGCCCTTAAGCAGCCCCATTAGGCCAGCTCTCACAAAATTTTATATCTAATTATCGTGATATTTCTCAGCAGAGGAGGCCTTCTCCCTGCAGCCCAAAACCTTCGACGTAGTTCCCAGGCGCAAGCGCATCACCATGTTCAAGGCAGGAGGCCGCTGGATCTTCAAGCACTTCTTCGATGACCAGGAGATCTTCCGGGAGCTGGCCGACTACTACAACAAGGACCTCTACCGCTTCGAGTTCAAGACTGTGGGCGAGAGGAACAAGGCACTCAAGCTCCTGGACCTGCGCGGCTTCGAGGTGGATCTGGTGCAGGACCTGAGGGGCTATGCGGTCAAGCTGCCCAAATACAGCAGATACGCTCCCGTGCTGAAGAACTCCGTGGCCATGATCGAGACTCCAGAATGGCGCATCTTCCTCATGAAGGACCGGGCAGCGGTAGAGGAGGCGCAGAGGCTGGGGGCGAAGATCGTAGAGGTGGACGTGAAATTCTAGGAGGGGATCATATGCCGTCTTCAACGGCTCCCTGGGACGGGCTCGGTCTTCCAGTATGCGTTATACCAAAACTTATGGCCCACTTCTCTCTGTCTCCTGTCGCTGGCCACCCAGCCCCACCTTGCCAGAGCCCTCAGAGAGCTGGACAGTCGCCTCTCGATGCGAATCCAGTCGATATAGGAATTTATCTCCAGGCCCAAGGCCTCTGCGATCTCCTTCAGGGACTTGGCATCGTCTTTGCACTCGGGAAGAACAGTTAAAATGGCTTCATGGTTCATGGCATACCTCTCAATCTGACGGATCAAAAGGCTGGCGGAGCAGGAGTACGGCCCTCAGCACTCGATCACCAGGAAGCTCGCTGGCATGCACGCGGATGCCCAGGCGCTGCTACAGGAGAGTGCAGGAAGCCAGAGTCGCCAGTAGCAACATCATTTTGCGAGGTTATAGGCATCCCAGGCACATCCGATCCAGAGGAGCAGACCGACAATGAGACCGCCGAATCCAGTGAGCATGGTTAGAAGCGCAACTATCAGGATTGATCCGAAGAACCAGGCAAGAGCCCTCCAGAGATGGCCTGCATAGAATTGTCCTAGCCCTATGATCAATAACGATAAAATTGCTGCAGTCCATTTTCCCATTTAATTTCCTCCTTGAGACTCCTTGAGTTTGTATGCCAGTTGAGGATCGTTCCACCAGTCAAACTCAGAGACGGGATTATTTTTCGTAGCTTCATATATATCGTCATATATCCCGTCGTATCTGCCATAGTCCTTGTAGTTTCCATCATATGGCTTTATTGTTGAGAAGATGAAGCCGCCAGGGTTCACGGCTGTGGGCTCAACATAGTATCTCCTTGGAGGGATGTCTACTGCGACCCAGGCATGGCCCACGTAATCGTTATCGAAATTATCAGCAAGGCAGATTTTGGTGTCAAAGCCGTGCTTTTCGAGCATCCATTCCAGGTATGCAGCCATCTCGCTGCAATCAAAGACCCTTGTATCATATCTTCTTAGGATGCCAGAGCCTATTAGGGATTCAACTCCGAAAATGGAGTGATCGAGCCAGGGATCCACCTTTGCATAATAGGGGTTTGGGATTGATATAGGAGGAGCGAGTGTTCTTGGGCTTTCCATGAGTGTTCTTGGGCTTTCCATGCATCCGGAGATCAATACGCATAATGCTATCAGGACCCATATTTTCGGCTTCGCTAGAATCCCTCCAGGTATTCATTAGCGAATGATCTAACGAAAAAGATTTCGACCAAAATAGAACAAACAGTTCGAATGAATTGTTTGAGAATCGAGATAGATCCCTATTAAAAAAAAAGAAATCAGGGAATTAATTCTCCTTAGGACGCAGCTCTAGCTAACGAAGGCGCTACGCTAAAGGTTTTGCTGAGCACTAACCCCTCAGAGGGAGAATGTTAGCCAGTCAGCAATCTGGGGGCGGTGACCGCTAGAAGCGGAAACTTCGGGGGCGGGAGTCACCAACGCCAGATATCCTGGGGCACGGGGATCTCTGCCAGTAATCAGGGGGCATGAACTTCTTGCAGCCTGACATCCCCCAGGGCCGGGCAGAACGAGCAGTTCGGCCTTGGCCCCTTTCTTGCATTTGCGTCTCTCGTCAGGCTCCCCGGCTGGCCCCAGGCTCGCCTTCTTGCCGGCATCTGAGCAGATCAAGCCAGCGGCCCTTCGGGCTTCCCTTTCGGCGCTGGCATGATCAGCTCATCTGCCGAACCTTTTTGCGGCGAGCCTTGGGTAAGTTCGCCGGGGAGCCTCCGGACTCATTGTACGCAAATGCTGCATCTTTGGGGCCTGCCGCCGCCTCGTCAGAAACGGCCCTGGGATCTCCGAAAGCGCAGGTACGCTCCGCTGAGGGGGTGACGGGCGGGGGTCGCCAACCGGATCTATTACCGCAAATGCTTCGCAGACGCGCTCCGCGAGTGGCCCGAAGCGCTGCCTTTTTCTCTCCGCCTGGTTCTATGATATTTTGCAGGAGTACCCTAAATAATGTCATAGAACTGCATCCTTCCAGAGGAGACCGGCCCGGAGGCCTTGCCGAGAATGTGCCTGCAATGCTCCACCGGTTGGGCAAAATTGCATAAGGCATTTAAGCTGGCCAGCAGAACACCCATTGACATTTTAGTACACCAATACAAAATGTCACCAAGTAGCAGCAGGGAGCGCTTGCCGTTTCTCTGTTGCTATCTTGCCTTGGCCTCTTCTTCTTTCATCAGCCGTGTCAGTGCGTACACTATCGCATGGCTCCGAGTGGCAAACCTGCTTTCTTCAATCCCTTTGTCTATCCAGGCTAACAGATCTTCGTCTATAGTGGCTGAAACCTGGACCTTCTTTTTAGTGGCCATACCTTATCCTTTTGGATATCATTCTATATAAGCATTACTTATCCAATAAGTATTTATAGGATTCTATCCTATAGGATACTGGTGTACTAGAATGTCAGCACGAACAACTTTCGATGGCGCAAGCCAGGAAACGCATTGCATCGGATCTGTGAGTATCCCACGAGGCCCACTGACGACAGCCGAAAAGAGGGCGGCTCGCTATGCACGGAAGGCCCGCGATCAGGCCAGAATTCAGAAGCAGAAGGCCGCACTCGCGACAAGCGCTGAGGAGATTGCAGCGCCCGCCAGAGAGGATGCCGCCAAGCAGCCCCTCCCCCAGCTTCAGGGAGATGGAAAATACGAAGCGAGGGTCGTCCAGGCTCTGGTGGAGATCCTCACAGGCCGCCCTTCCGCAGCAAGGCCACAAAAGATAATGATGCCTGAGACGATTTTTGAAAAGATCGTCCTGGAACTCTCATCAACAGAGCAGTTCTATTACAGGGTAACCGAGCAGGGAGGATGTACCTGCAAGGGCTGGTATTACTCGAAGCGCTATGGCGTGGGCTATTGCCGCCATTATGCCGACGCATTCCCGGAGCAAGCAGCCAGGAACAAGGCGATAATTGATCAGATCAAGGCAGACAGAAAGGCCAGAATCCAGGCCAGGCCCTATGCACCAAAGCCCAAGGCACAAGCCGAGGATCCAAGGGACCCAACGCCCGCAGAGATGGAGGAGCTTAAGGAGCTGGTCACAGCCGCCTTGAAAGAAAAGCATCTACTGTTCGATTATGTTAGAGTAGAGAGTGATGGACTCCCAAGTCTGACAATCCGATACAAGTTCAAGGATGATTACACCGAGGAGGAAGAGGCCCAGATTGCTGGCATGATGGAAGCTGCCCGAAAGATGGCTCCAAAGGGAGTTGAGGTTTATGCAAGCAGCTTCCTCTAAAGACAGAATTTTGGAGGAGGCCCTCAGGCTTCCTCTTTCCGATCAGGAGGAACTGGCAAACAAGCTGGCCAATAATGTCCTGGGCGAACTCCAGGCCCTGGGGTTTGAGGAGGCGTGAAAATGAAAGACGTCTTCTCTGTTGTAACCAACCAGATTCTAAAGCAACTGGAAGAGGGCATAATACCCTGGCGGCGACCCTGGAAAGCCTGCTGGCCTACATCCTACACTTCAAACAAGATGTACCAGGGAATCAACATCTTCCTCCTGCAATCAGAATATGGTAGCCCCTACTGGCTTACCTTTCGCCAGGCCCAGAAGATGGGAGGATCCATCAAAGCCGGAGAGCATGGCCGCCCAATTGTCTTTGTTGACTATTATGAAAAAGTGGATGCTGATACTGAAAAGCCCCGATTGGTCCGCTTTCTCAAGTATTATACGGTCTTCAACTGGGAGCAATCAAAAGGCATACCAGAAAAGAGGCCAAAGGATGCGAGGGATAACCAGCAGATTCAATCCGCTGAGGATCTCCTGAGGCTCAGGAATCCCATTATCAAGCCGGACCTTAAAAAGTGCTTTTTCCGGCTAGAGGATGATACTCTGCACCTTCCCTCCAGGGAGATGTTTGAATCTTCAGAGAAGTACTACTCAGCTGCATTTCATGAACTCATCCATTGGACTGGAGGCCCTTCGCGCCTGGCACGATCCGAGATTTTGAACTATAACTTTGGAGAAGATATCCGTAGCCAGGAGGAACTCGTCGCTGAGATTGGTGCTGCCTACCTATGCCAGCTCGCTGGCCTGGACTCTTCAGAGACGCTCAAGAACTCCGCCGCCTATGTCCAGTCTTGGCTGAAGCCCTTGAAGAATAATCCCCGCTGGGTCCTGAAGGCAAGTCGCCAGGCTCGTGAGGCCGTGGAGTTCATCCAAACCGGGAAACTTCCAGCAGGAGGTGCAGCAGCGACGGCATAAAGCCATCTCTTTTTTGTAGGCGTAAGGGCGTATCTCTGGGCCAGAGTTCTGAGAGGATAATTATCTACCTTTCTTTTATTCTATTTCCACTGGAAACCGAAGTGCCCAGGATGCCCGGGATTCCTGAATCTATGCCCCTTATCGTGCCCTGGGTCATGGCTGGCAGAAATCCGGCCGCCCTGGGCTTTTTGTAGCCTCTGGGAATAGCCGTTAGTGATAGGTGTCTGCGAGCGTCCACTAGGGAGATCTCCGCTGAGGCTTCGACCTCCCATAATCCTTTCGCGCAGTCCCGCTTCCTGCCCGCGAGTGCGTGGGAGACCATCATCTCCCGATAGCATTTTTGCAGCGGCCTCGCGTTCTCTTCAGCTCTGTTCTATGACATTTTAGAAAGTATTAAATATAATGTCATAGAACTAGCTTCTATGCACACCACCGCCGCCAGCAGGCAGATTAAGGCCCTGAGAGGAGAGGCCCTGGAGCTCTCCAAGAGGGCGAAGATCGCCAGCAAATCCGCCCTGGTGTTCCCTGAGGCCCGCAAGGTGGCCCGCATGTTGCAGGGAGAGGCAGATTCAGTCCTGGCCCAGGCCCGAAGCCTCAAGGCTTCCGCCCGGCTGGAAGACCTGCACCTCTGGAAGATGGAGAAGGAGAAGACCTCCAAGAAGGGCACCAGGAAATATCACTATTGGATGGTCTCGTGGCGGGAGGGCTCCAAGGTCCGGAATGTGCATCTCGGCTCCTGCAAGAAGCTGGATCACCAGGCGGCCCTGCAGAAGGCCCGGAAGCTGAAGGCGGAGGCACTGGGGCTCCGAGCTGATACAGATTAATATATTATATTGTTAATGAAATTGCCGAAATTCGAAATGACCTGAAATGGATTTGCGTTTTGCCATGGAGCGCTGACGCATAAAGGAAGACATCAGAGAGATTCAAAAGGGCTACTTGCCGGACACCGTTGGCCCAAACCCTTTCATATCATACGCCTCCTTCACCAGCGCCGGTGCCACGGTTGCATAGATCTCGGTTGTGGACAGCCTCTTGTGCCCAACCTGTTTCTGGATCATTGGCACCGGCACCCCTGCCATCAGCGCGTTTACCACATGGCTGTGCCTGAGGATATGGGGCGTGACCTTCCTGCGTAAGAGCTTCTGTCTGGGTGAGACCTCCTGGATCCCGGCCTCCTCCGCCAGGCGATCTATCGTCCGGAGCACAGTCTTGGTGCTCAGATGCCCGTTGCAACGGCCGGGGAAGAGCCACTTCTGGCCGGGCTGCAGGCTCTCCTGGATGGCCTGCAAAGTTCCCTGGCTTACTCGGGCGGCCCGGAAATGCCTTGTCTTCGTTCTGCTGCTCTGGATTCGGATGAACCCATTATGAAAGTCTATATCCGAAATCCTGGTAGTGACCAGCTCCCCCACCCGACAGCCCAAGTCGTAGAGACAAAGGAGGACTAATCTGTCTCTACCTTTAGCAACAGAGAACAGCGAATTTATTCCTATAGTGTCTAGGTATTTAATGGAGTCCATCGGAGAGGTGATTTGGATGAGGTTCTATATATCGATGTCTATTTTGTATTGGAAAAGAGACATTGGACCTAGGGTCTTCTGGGAGGTAGTAAACCTCATGGACAGAAGAGATCCTCGATTATAGGGCATTTTACGAGGTCGAATTTGCAGGCATCGAAATCTTATCAGATCAGAACTTTCCCAGCGATTCTCTCAGGGGCTGGGAGCCCATATTCCAGATACCAGGCGGCGCGAAAAGATGCTGCCAGGAAGCCTAAGAATTGAAGTCGAAGGTGGCGAATGGCAATACTGCAGCCCTACAGCGGGGAGAGGGCCCGATCATGAGTCCACCAGCTCTGCCATTAGCCTGCATTAGACTGCCTTAATTTCTGATATAGCCTCTCCCGGTATTCATCCGCCAGCTTTGATACTTTGTCTCCTATTGGTATCTCCAGATTGTGGACCTCCTCAAGCCTCCCGATTCCTTCCTCTATGTAAGTAATCCAGATCTTCTGCTCAACTTCGCCGGCCTTGCGGTACTGCGCCTCTATTTCCCGGTAGACGGAATCATAGTCCAGGACTGCAGAGAAAAGAGCGGCGCAGTCTTTGGCATCCCCTGGCCGATTGGCGATCAGCTTCATGACGAAGATGTCTTCCAGGGATGCATCCCTGATAACCAACATTCTAAAGGACCTGGACTTGACTGCTCTCTGCCACATAGCCTCGGAGAGACAAAAGTCATAAGAGATCCTGCCGGCGAAGATGTCCAGATTGCACCCACCTTTCACGGCCAGCCGATTGACGCCAAGCCGCTCATGCCTTTTCTCCGGGCCGACGATCTCAAAGCCCAAGGCTCTGGCCGCGGCAAGCAGCCTTTCCTTGTCATCCTCGCTCCTGGAGACGACATCGATATCCTTGGTGGAGTCCTTCAGCCTCATCTCCAGCATCACGGCTCCACCTATGAGCAGGGCCTCGACTCTCTGCTCCAGAACTTGGCCGAGCTGCTCGAACAGCTCATTGACCTCCTCTCGCCTGGAGATCGTGTTAGAGTTTGATCTCATAGAGATCCGTCCTGTCCTCGATATCCTCCAGAGTTGGATAGCCTCTGAGCCTATCGCCCTGCAGCACCGCTTTCAGATCCTTCATCATGGGGTGATCGATTCTCTCCAATTTATCTCTGTTCTTAAGATAGAACAGTACGCAAAAAAGCTTCTGAGAGGCCTCCCACGCCGAGTCCAGGGAGTGAATGAAGATCTCCTGGATGGACAGCTCCCTCTTGGGCAGGGTGTAGTAGTTATCCCGCAGGAAAAGCTCGATCCCGTAGTCCTCATAGGCGGAAAAGGAGGTAGGCGTGGCGTCCTGCGGGCGTATGCTTTTGAAGAGCACGCTATCTCCGTAGCTTTTGATGAGCAGGGCCTCACTGGGCACGATACGCAGGGCCTGGTATTCCAGGATGGCAGCCACGAAGTCTTCGATCTCCGGCCAGAAGATTTTATTCAAGGAGTAGAGATAGGCCCGGTCCTTTTTGGTGCGCTTCACCGCACCCAGGCGAAGAAGGCTTTTTAAGTAGCGGTAGATCGTCTTTTTCGGGATGGCCGTCTCTTTCTCAAGCACTTGGACGCTCTTCTGTCCGCTCTTTATTCGGGAGAGCAGATCAATTCGTCTGTCTGCAAGCAGTAGCGAGAAGGGAGAAGCACGGTGAGCGAAGTAGAGCCTTTTGAAGGCTTCTGCGGCAGGAGTCCTGGCCAGAGCGATCTCTCTATCTTTTCGCTCCAACAGGCCCTTATTTGCGAGGCTGGTGACTATTCGAGAGAGGGTTTCAGGGCGAAGGCTCAGGGCCAGGGAGAGGTCCGCTGGATGCAGGGCTCGCTCTGCTCCGGCGATAAGCACCAGGGTCTCAATCTCACTCTCGCTAAGCCACATAATCTCATTATCTATCAATCATTTATATAAGATTGACGTATTTTGAGAAATTTGTGCCTGTTGACTCATTTGAATTCTTATTTCGTAGCCTTGGCGGCAGAAGGCTGCACGCTATCTTTTGCTCTGAATATGGACAATTTATGGACAGGGGATTATTGTCCATATTTTCCGCTATTAGAGAATGATAAGGTCTTTCGAACCATTCGCCCATTCATTTGCCGCGAAGTCAGTTTTGTCCTTTCAACATAGGCGGTATTGAGGCCCATAAGATCTATAACTTCTTTGGGATCTCCATAAACCACTCTGTAAGTGACTCGTCTTATTCTACCACCAGATCGATGCTTGGTCACTTGAAGACATTTCCATCCCTTTGTCGGTTGCTTATGTGTTGGAGGTCTTCCTCGGCAGGGGTATTCAGGCGACCTTCCCCAGTTTTCAAGCATTGCTTCAGGATAGCTATCATTCCCGTTGCTGGCTATCGCAGGCGGTTCAATGGGATTGAAGCGTGCTTTGAGTTGCACCATCATAGCCAATGCAACTTCTTCCTCATTCTGCCACGACTACGTCGATGGCAGCTGCGATGTAGTCG
>MVRK01000091.1 GCA_002067365.1 Methanosaeta sp. PtaU1.Bin060
AAGACATCCAAGATTTCACAGGAGATTGAGAAGCCGGTCACCGCTCCGTCGGAGACATCGCCACAGGAGACAAAGGTCGCTGGCGGGATCGAGAAGCCCGCTACGACGCCATCAGTGGTAGCACCGAAGGAGTCCAAGATTTCACAGGTGATCGAGAAGCCGGTCACCACTCCGTCGGAGACATCGTCACAGGAGGCAAAAGTCGCCGGCGGGATCGAGAAGCCCGCTACGACGCCATCGGTGGTAGCACCGAAGACATCCAAGATTTCACAGGTGATCGAGAAGCCGGTCACCACTCCGTCGGAGACATCGCCACAGGAGGCTAAGGTCGCTGGGGGAATTGAAAAGCCGGCTACGACGCCATCGGTGGTAGCACCGAAGGAGTCCAAGATTTCACAGGAGATCGAGAAACCGGTAACGAGCCCTGCAAGAACATCCGCTCCAAAAGAGGAGCCGGTCTCCAAAATTATGAACACACAGTTTACAAGCCCTACCACTAGCATTCCTGTAGCAGTCAAGAATCAAAAGGAGACAGGGAACCTTTTCACAGGTCAGGATGCCATTGCCCCCAAGGCCGCTAAAGAGGCAGACAAACCAATCGCAGGTCCTGCTGCAGCTGCCCCAAGCTATGAGAAAACGGGCAAGCTTCACTACTATGAAGACTTCTCCTACAGCCAACCAGTAGTCTATCCCTCAGGATACAAGAGGGAATACGTGGTAAACTACGGCGGACGTAAGTTGCAGGTCGCTGTTCAAAAGGAGGATTATATAGCCAGCTTCGATCCCACAAAGCGAACGTTTTTCAGAGATTTTGTGGTCGAGGTCGATGCAGTCCAGGATGATGGTCCTGAAGATAGTGATTACGGCGTTATCCTCCGCAAATCCGATGAGAACAATTACTATCGCTTCAGGATATCGAGCAGCGGGTACTACGGATTCGACAAGATGCAGGACGGCCGTCTAGTGGAGCTGGTTCCCTGGAGTAAGTCATCGGACATTCGTACAGGAAAAGAGACGAACCTCATCAAGGTCGAGTGTAACGGCGACAAGTTCATTTTCGGCGTGAATGGGGTCGCCCTCGGAAGCTGCAGCGACGAATCCTTCGAGGGAGGCACCTTCGGCCTTGAGGTAGGGTCTCATTCATCCGGAGGTGTTCGGGTGAACTTCGATAACCTGAAATTCTATGATCTGGCTTAGGTCGCAATAGATGCCGTATCTCGGCAGAGTCTATCTCGGGCTCTTTTTCGAAGAATGTACAGGACTCGCCCGAGGCTTGCTTCTGTTCATGGAGAGTAGAAGGCCAAAGCTCAAAGGTCGTTAGATAGCTTTGAGAGCCTGTTGATCAGCCAGTTCGTCAGGAAACCGGTGATGAAGCAGACGAACATGGTGAAGAAGGTGCTGCTCTGCGAGTTGGCGTTGATGGCTATCAGGCTTGAACTGACGATCAGATAGGCCATATACCCGAAGATCAGGCTCAAAAGAGGTATGGCCATGTACCAGAGGCGCTTGTACCTTGTGACCATGCCGTTGCGCCTCAGGTCATCCACGATGCCTGTGAGAATCTGCGCAGAGGAGCCGATGCCCGCAAAGAACGCCGCCCAGAGAGGGACATCTAGGATTCTCGCATCTGAATAACGATAGATCAGATAGCTGAATAAGAGGATTGAGAGGGTACCAAAGGTGACAGCGTAAAGACCATAAAGCTTGAAGAAATACGAGAGCGTCCTTAAGCTAGGAAAACTCGAGCCCTTTATCTTTATCTTGGCCTCATTGATGGCGCTGGTAAGCTCGTACTTGGCGCGATCGTAATAGAGGTAGGCCTCCGCGATCTCCTCCTTATTCGACTCCTTGAGGGCTAGGACGTAGAAATCATAACTGTTTTTGATATCGATGGAACTCCTGTGAGCTGCCTGAAGCATGCGATTCAGCCTTTGGAGATTCCCTTCCAGCTCCGAGGAATCCAGGATATAGCCCTCTCTGGGTTTCACAATAGATACTTAGTAAAGTAGTATAAATAGTTTTTCTTTCTATTGAAGTCAAACGTGAATAAAATAATTTTATTTTCTTCATATTCTACATCAGATACCAAAGCCCATAATATAGTTATAAAAGTTAATCTCAGCACGATAATTATTAATTAAAATTATACCGAAATAAAGTTTAGACGCCCAGTAATTATAAAAATATAAAATATATGTTATTGATACATCACCTGCCATGAGGCGACGGATTAGGCGTCGTTCAAAGGAGGTCACACCATGGCTATTTTTCTTGCCTGGTGTATCTGTCTCATGAGCATTCTTTTCAAGGACCCCTTGTGCCTCCTGGCGCAGGAGGATTGATCCTTCTTTTCATGGATCGTTAGCAGACGAATCTCCTCCATCATGCTCTCCGCTATGCGGCAGCACTCATCGGCACCCTTCAGCGAGACATCCCCCTTGATAGTTTCTTTCATATCCTGTAATTAGGAGATCTTCATTAAAAAATTTTTCCTTTTTTGAAAATAAAAGATATCTTAAAAAGATAATACAATTTTTTTAAATACCAAGATAAAATACTCTGCGAAAATGACGGCCCCAGATCATGAGACATCCCTGCCACCCAATTCTGTCGTCTCGCAGCTACAGAATCTGTGCATCAACCCGACTTTGCTCTGCAGCTGATCTGGAGGCCATGCTTTAATACAAAGCCCTGTAATTCGCATCATATGCCCGAAGACAGGATCTTCTGCCCCTCATGCAACGCCGATACGGAACACATCACAATAAAATCAGGGCAGGAGAGTCTTGTTAAATGCAACGAATGCGGCTGTGTCCATCCCCTTCAGCGAAAAAGAGAGCGTCTCGTCACCCTGAAGGTTATAGTCAACAAGGACGAGATCTCCCAGCCCTACCACATCACTCTGCCAGAGGATGAAGAGCTTCGTGTTGGAGAAGAGCTTCTTGTGGACGATCCGTCGCAGGATGTGGTCATGACGGAGATCGCATCCCTTGAGACCGACCGCCGGGTGGAGTCTGCCCCTGCATGCGCTCTGAAGGCCGTCTGGGCGAGGGCTGTGGATGAGGTCCCCTTGAGGATATCCGTCTACAGAAGAGGCCAGACCCATTCCCTCAAAGTCCACACTCCTGGAGAGGAGGTCTTCGAGGTGGGCGATGTGAGGACTATAGAGGGCTTCAGGTTCAAGGTCGTCAAGATCAAGCTCCGCGGCGAGGGCTTTGCAGATAGCGCTGAAGCAAAAGAGATCCTCCGGATATGGGGGCGGGCCCTCTGACGATGGATTGTCTGCTGGAGGCCATGAGAGGTCGCATCAAGGACAGAGTGATCGATGCCATGAAGAGGGTGCCAAGAGAGCTCTTCGTGCCTGAGACACTCCGGCAAAGGGCTTACGAGGACATTCCTCTCCCCATCGGATTCGGCCAGACGATCTCAGCACCCCACATGGTGGCTATAATGTGTGATATCCTTGACCTGAGTAAAGGGATGTCTGTCCTTGATGTCGGCTGCGGGAGCGGCTATCATGCGGCTGTGATGGCTGAGCTGATAGGCCCGGAGGGCCACGTCTACTCCGTGGAGCGCGTCCCTGAGCTCGCGGCTCGGGCAAGGGAGGCCTTGAGGCAGGCTGGAATCGGAAATGTGAGAGTGATCGAGGGGGATGGGAGCCTCGGCCTTCCGGATCACGCGCCGTACGACCGCATAAATGTTGCAGCGACCGCCCCGAGAGCTCCAGAGCCCCTCATGCAGCAGCTGAAGCCCGGCGGAAAGATGGTGGTCCCCGTGGGCCTCGACCTCCAGGAGCTGGTCCTTGTGACGAGAAAGGATGGCTTCATAACAGAAAGGCTGATGGGCGTGGCCTTCGTGCCCCTCATAGGAGAGCACGGCTTCAAGGAATAGTTATCCATAGGACCAAGAGAAGCTAAGACCGCCCAAAGGCCGATCTCTTTATGGCTGACAAGAGGATCTCCTGGCATTTTGGCAGAATCATCGAGGGCTGATCTGATACGACAGATCTAATATATCTGCCGAACAGATAACCCCGCGAGATGTCGCCAGTAGCTATCATAATCATGGACGGCTTTGGCATCAGCCCTGAGGTGAAGGGAAACGCCATCGTCAAAGCACATAAGCCGAATATCGACAGATTCTGGAGAGATTACGCCACCACGACCCTCGGCGCATCGGGCCTCGCTGTGGGCCTTCCCCGCGGCCAGATGGGGAACTCGGAGGTGGGGCATCTCAACCTTGGCGGGGGCAGAGTGGTCTACCAGGACTACACAAGGATCAGCCTCGCAGTCGAGCAGGGTGCTCTGGGCCAAAACGCCGTCCTGGCCGCAGCCATGGAGAGGGCGCGAGATGGCAAGCTGCATCTCATGGGGCTGCTCTCTGACGGCGGAGTGCACAGCCACATCACTCACCTTTATGCTCTCCTCGAGATGGCCAGGGAAAAAGGATTGCACAGGGTTTATGTTCAGGCCATCCTGGACGGGAGGGATGTCCCTCCCCGAAGCGCCCTGAAGTATTTTCAGGAGCTTGAGAAGAGGCTCGCAGAGCTTGGAGTGGGCAGGGTTGCCACAGTCTCGGGGCGCTACTACACCATGGACAGGGACAAGCGCTGGGAGAGGGTAGAGAAGGCCTACCGCTGCCTCACGGAGGGAGAGGGTTTCAAGGCGGAGACTGCAGAAAAAGCTGTGCTGGACGGCTATTCGCGGGGCGAGAACGACGAGTTTCTCAAGCCTACGGTTGTCGATTCATCAGGACTTGTCGAGGACAACGACAACATCATATTCTTCAACTTCCGGCCCGACAGGGCGCGCGAGATCACCAGGGCCTTCGTCGACAGGGATTTCAAGGAGTTTCCCACGAGGCCGATCAGAGTTCATTTCACCTGCATGACCCAGTACGACGCCACACTGAAGGTTCCCGTGGCCTTCCCGGCTCAGAACCTGGATGACACCCTCGGCCAGACTGTGAGCCGCGCGGGCCTGCGCCAGCTCAGGATCGCCGAGACAGAAAAATATGCACACGTCACCTACTTCTTCAACGGGGGCAAGGAGACGCCCTTCCCAGGGGAGGACAGGGTCCTCATACCCTCGCCGAAGGTTGCTACATACGACCTCAAGCCCGAGATGAGCGCCTACGAGGTGACCGACGAGGTCATAAAGAGGATCAGGACTGGAGGCTACAGCCTCATCGTCCTGAACTACGCGAACCCTGACATGGTGAGCCACACGGGGATCTTCGAGGCTGCTGTGAAGGCCGTCGAAGTTGTGGATGCCTGCGTGGGCAGAGTCGTGGCAGAGGTTTTGGGGAAGGGTGGCGCTGTGCTCCTGACGGCAGACCACGGAAATGCGGAGAAGATGATCGATTTTGAGACAGGCCAGCCGCACACTGCTCATACCACAAACCCCGTGCCCTTCTCCCTCATCATAAACGATGGCAAAAGAGACCATCTCCGAAAGGATGGAATCCTGGCCGATGTGGCCCCCACCGCCCTTGAGCTTCTAGATATCCCAAAGCCAGCGGCCATGACAGGAAGGTCCCTGATCGTGGAATGATCATCGATGAAGAGGCAGACGCATCTCTTTTGAGCCGGCGGTCCCGCGACTCGAAGCCTTAGAAATAGCTTCCAGAAGCATTTAATAGGCTGTCACGACCTAGCTCTAGAGGGATACAAAATGCCTGAAGAATGCCTCCACCCCGATAAAGCCCATCTTCTTGATCTGCTCAGAGATATCATAGGTTTCGAGACTATCGCCCCGCCTGGAAGTCACTACCAAGAGGTCGTGGATTACCTGGTCCCCGTCTTCAGGGATATGGGCTTTGAGACGGAGGTGCTTGTCATGCCAGAGGAGGTCTTCATGGCAAAATGCGATGACCCTCGGCTGGTTGGCGGCAGAGTCAACCTGATAGCAAAAATGGACGCGGGAGCCGAGAAGACCCTGGTGATCTATGCGCACCTGGACGTCGTTCCGCCTGGAGAAGGCTGGGAGACAGACCCCTTCGATCTGGTGCAGAAGGGCGGGAGAGTCTATGGCAGGGGCGTCTCAGACTGCAAAGGCTCAATCGCAGCCCTCATTGCCGCCCTGAAGGCCCTTCTGAGGGAGGGCAAGCCCAAGTACAACCTCAGAATCCTCCTGACCACTGACGAGGAGGTAGGCGGCTACTCGGGGCTCTGCTATCTCACCGATCTGGGACTCGTCAAGGGAGACCTCATGCTCTGCATGGACGGCTTCTCGGATGATGTGGTCGTAGGAAGCAACGGCATCCTCACCTGGGAGGTGATTGTGCACGGAAAATCAGCGCACAGCGGCTCAAGCTTCCTGGGAGTCAACGCCATCGAGAGGTCGCTTCCTGTGATGGAGGCGCTCATGGGTCTGAAGAAGGAGGTGCAGTCAAGGACGTCTGCGCTCCCGGCCAGCTCCGCACTGGAGGCTGTTGGCAAGAAGAGCCTCATGCCCATCCTCAACATCACCATGATCAGCGGGGGGATCAAGGAGAACATAGTGCCTGACAGATGCGTTATTCGGGGTGACAGGCGAGTGATACCCGAGGAGAGCATGGAGGAGGCGATGGAGGAGATAGAGAGGACTCTTGAGCCCCTGGATGCTGAGATGGACCTGAAGTTCTATCCTGGGTATCCTCCCATGAGCGTCAACCCTGACCACTCGTGGATCGAAGAGGTGAGGGGGGCCGTAAAGAGGGGCATGGGATTCCTGCCCAGGGTCTCGGGGACTCAGGGGAGCCTGGATCAGGCCTACGCCACTGAGAAGACTGGCATCCCCACGTGCGTTTATGGGGTCGGGCGGCAGATCGAGAGCAATGCCCACGGCCTGAACGAGAATGTTCGCATATCCGACCTGGAAGGCTTTGCACGGTTCCTCATTGCGCTCTTGCAGGAGTGATCCTTTTTAATTCCTCTTTTGGGAGCATGATCAGACGCGACTCATCCGTGGGGCAACCTCGATGATATTATCATGAAAGCGATAGCAGTAGTAGGAACCAAGAAGACGGGAAAGACTACTCTCGTCGCTGCCCTCGTGAGAGCCCTGGCGCAATACGGCCGCGTCGGGACTGTGAAGAACATGGCTGGCCACCCTGTGGACAGAGGGGACACGAAGCGCCACTTCGATGCAGGGGCGGATGTTGTCATCGGCCTCGGCCAGGCGAGGCTCAAGGTCAGCCGTGATCGAGAAGACCTGGAGTCTGCCCTGAGGGAGCTTGAGGAGGATGGCATGGACTTTGCTGTGGTCGAGGGCTTCAAGCACAGCAGCCTCCCGAAGATCGTCTTGGCGGAGATCGATGTTCCGAATGCTCTGAGAAGGATGAAGCTCTCTGAGCTGGACGAAAAGACCCTTGAGGAGCTTGTAGAGCTTGTCCTCGGGCTGGAGGAGTGGCGGCCAGCGCATTAGGTCTTGCTTCTAGCTTGGCCTTATGAAAGCCTGATCGAGATCGGGGATAACACTGATCGATCAAGCTTGATCCGGCTCCAGAAAGATGAGAGGGTTTGCTGTAGCTTCCGAAGGATCTTCAAGCAGAGGATCGGCTCAAATTAGCAACGGCTATATATTCCCTACGTCAACTTTCTCTTACCTGGGAGGAACCGAGTTGAAGGATTATCTCACATTGGATGATGTCATGCTTGACAACAAGAGGGTCTTGGTTAGAGTTGACTTCAATTCCCCCATGGACCCCAATGGGAACATCCTGGACGATAAGCGCATCAGAAGCCACCTGGAGACGCTGCGCGCCCTGGAGGACTGCAGGGTCGTCTTAATGGCGCACCAGAGCCGCGCGGGCAAGAAGGACTTCACGACCCTGGAGGCTCATGCTCGCCTGGCTACGAGGCTGCTGCGTCGCGAGGTCGCTTACGTAGACGATATCTTCGGCACATGTGCCCGTGAGGCGATAAAATCCCTTGCGCCGGGAGAGGTGCTGCTCCTGGAGAACACGCGCTTCTATTCCGAGGAGAACATGAACCGCACTCCTGCGGAGCACGCCAAGAGCCACATGGTCAGGAAGCTCGCCCCTCTTTTCGATCTATTCGTAAACGATGCCTTTGCCGTTTCTCACAGGTCCCACTGCTCCGTCGTCGGCTTCACAGAGGTTTTGCCAAGCGTTGCAGGACTTCTCATGGACAAGGAGATCACTGCTCTTGACAAGGGCCTCAAGGGACACGAGCATCCTACAGTCTTCTCTCTTGGCGGAACAAAGGCGGACGACTCCATCAAGGTCACAAAGAATGTGCTTTCCCGCGGAGGAGCAGACAGGGTCCTCACCTCAGGGGTCGTGGCGACCGTCTTCCTGATGGCATCAGGAATCGATGTGGGCGAAGCCAACAGTAAGTTCGTGGAGGATCAGGGGTACATGGAGCAGATACCTGTAGCAGCCAAGCTCCTGAAGGATTATCCCGGTAAGATAGCTCTGCCAGTGGACGTCGCCCTGGACAAAGACGGCGAGCGGGTGGAGATGAACGTGGACAAGTTGCCAAGCAGTCTGCCCATTGCCGACATCGGCCTTGAGACCATCGTCAGCTACTCCAAGGATCTTAAGGATGCCAAGGTGACTGTGCTCAACGGCCCGACGGGCATCTTCGAGAGGGAGAAGTTCAAGCTCGGGACTATGGAGTTGCTGAAGGCTGCAGCGCAGTCGGGCTACTCCATCGCAGGCGGCGGGCATACAGTCGCTGCCATCGAGCAGCTGGGCCTTGAGTCCAAGTTCTCGCACGTGAGCATGGGTGGAGGAGCATGCATAACCTACCTCTCGGGCGAGCCCCTTCCAGGGATCGAGGCTCTGAAGAAGGCTGCTGAGAGGGCGCGCGCTGCCTAAAGCAGTGCCGCTGAAGCTCTTTTTCTGCACTCGTCCAAAAGAAGAGTCGGCTCGCCCCGGGTCTCCAGGGCAGCGGCTGCCTTGTGGCCGCCCCCCTCGCCACCGTGCGACTCGCCCAGATCCCTCAGAATCTCAGCGAGGTTCAGGCCTTTTCGAGCTGCATCCCTTCCAGCCCTCGCGCTCACCCGCGTCACATCTCCGTGCCTCCCCGCAACGAAGGCGACATCTGCTCCGAGGTCCACCAGGGCCATCGCTGCCGAGCCCTCGTAGGCATTGATCTCTGTGGTGGCGATTATCCAGTCGCCCGCACGCTCTATCTTTGCTCTGGTGACAGCCTTCAGGACAGCCATCTTCTGGGAGATGACCTGCGGCAGGGATATGACCTGCAGAACCTCTTCATAATCAAGCTCGCCTGCCACTATAAGCTCTGCTGCAGCCCGAAGGGCCTCAGGCTTTGCGCGCCTGAACCTGCCTGTATCGGAGATGATGCCTATCAGGAGGCCCAAAGCCATATCTCCTGTCACCTTGATCCCGCCCTCCTTGAGGATCGCCCAGACTATCTCCGCAGTCGAGTTGGACGGCCTCTGGATATAGAACACAGCATCTGGCAGCAGCCCCTTGTCCAGATGATGATCGACTACAGCATAGCTCTTGAGGCTGAAGTTGCCGATCTGGAGACGCACAGAGGCATCTACGAGCACCACGAGATCGTAGTCCTCCACATTTGGGTTGATCGATACCATGGCCCCGATGGCCTTCGCCACAGCCTGGCCCGATCTGCTCAGATCCTCCACAGCCCCGAGGGTGCCTCCAAAAGCCTGCTGGAGGGCGAAGCCGCTCCCAATGGCATCAGGATCGGCATTGCGGTGACATAGGTAGAGAATGTTTTTGTATTTGCTGATGCGCTCAGGGAACTCGGACTCGCGGATGAGCATAGAAAACCCCAGAGCATTGGGAATTGAAATAGGTTGCCTAGACTACTCCACTGTCACGCACTTCGCCAGGTTCCTCGGCTTATCGATCGCGAGGCCGAGCTTGCTTGCTGTGTAGTAGGCCAGAAGCTGCACAACGACTGTGCATAGCACAGCCGAGAAGACCGGCCTTGTCTCCGGCAGCTCTATCACGACGCTTGCCACCTTGCCGATGTCAGGGTCGCCCTCTGTGGATATGGCGATGACCTCGGCTCCGCGGGCACGCACCTCTTTTATGTTGGACTGGATCTTCTTGCCGCATGTGGCTAGCGCCACCACCGGCGTCCTCTCTGTGATAAGCGCCAGGGGCCCGTGCTTCAGCTCGCCTCCTGCGTAGCCCTCTGATGGGATGTAGGCTATCTCCTTCATCTTCAGGGCACCCTCGAGGGCGATCGGGTAGAGGTAGTCCCTGCCGATGAAGAAATAGGTGGCAGCTCCTGCATAGGTCTCTGCGATCTCCTTTATCTGATCCCTTTTCTCCAGGACACGCTGCACCAATCCCGGGAGCTTCGAGAGCTCTATCAGCATCTTGCGCGCCTGGTCCGGCGTGAGGTGGCCGCGGGCTCTGCCGAGGCGCACCGCCACGAGGATGAGCGCCACGAGCTGCGATGTGAATGTCTTTGTCGCTGCAACTCCGATCTCAGGGCCGCAGCGTGTGTAAATAGTCCCATCCACCAGCTCAGTGACCGTCGAGCCCACGACATTGGTGATGGCCAAGCTTCGCACGCCGCAGGTCTTCGCCTTCTTGAGGGCGAGCAATGTGTCCGCGGTCTCTCCGGACTGGGTTATCCCGAGGAGAAGGCTCTTTGGCCGCACAGATAGGTGCTGGAACTCTGAGGCAACCTCCACGTCCACTGGCAAGCCAGCAGCTCGGGTGAAGAGGTATTTGGCGAGCAATCCAGCGTGATATGATGTGCCGCAGGCGATGATGGAGACCCTCTCAAGGCTATGCATCTCCTCATCGCTCATGGCGAGAGTGAGGCGCACATCGCCGTCTATCTCAGAGACCCGGCCTGCGATCGTCTCGCGAAGGGCGCGAGGCTGCTCGTGGATCTCTTTTAGCATGAAGTGAGGGTAGCCGCCTTTCTCTGCGGAATCTGTGTCCCATGTGATGCGCTCGATCTCAGCTGCGTGGGGGCGGCCCGAGAGGTCCATCAGCTCCACGCTATCCTCTTGGAGGCGGGCGATCTCGCCATCCCTCATCCTGATGACATCGCGGGTATAAGGGAGAAGGGCCGGAACATCGGAGGCGAGGTAGGTCGCATGCTCGCCCCTGCCCAGCACTAAGGGGCTGTCCTTTCGGGCACAGACGAGATA
>MVRK01000092.1 GCA_002067365.1 Methanosaeta sp. PtaU1.Bin060
GATGGATCTCTTAGGTCTCCCCCCAAAATCTCGCGCTTGACTGCTGCGATCTCCTCATACTCTTTTGCAGGCTACCGGCCTCTCGCATCTTGCCGCCCGCACGCCGCAGGATCGGGGCGAAGCCGAGCTGCAGGCTCCGGCTCGCTCGCTTTTGCCTTGATCGCAGCGGGATATGCTGCTTGACAGCTCAACTTATGTGACTGTCATCAACCCAAATTGCGCCTGTGATGTTCGACTCACGGCCTCCTGTCAAAAGAGAATCAAGGTCCCGGCGGACGAATCATTTTATAAGGGGATAGTACACCACTGCAGGGCATCAGGTCGCATAACGGCTATGATCACGATAATGGGGCTTCTTCCACATGGATACTTTGAATAGCAACCGAACAGTCCTCGTCGTGTCCTGTATGGCCTCTTTCATCACCCCTTTCCTGGCCTCCTCTGTAAATGTAGCTCTACCGACCATTAATTCTGACTTCGCAGTCACAGATCAAGCTCTTCTGGGATGGGTCGTCACGGGCTTCCTCCTCTCGGCTGCCATCTTCGTGGTGCCCTTCGGGAGGATAGCTGACGTCTTCGGAAGAAAGAGGATTTTCGTTATTGGATTGCTGGTCCTCATAGTCTCCTCTTTCTTATGCAGCATATCAGGCTCCATCTATATGCTGATCGCATCAAGAGCAGTGGAAGGCTTCGGAAGCGCCATGATCTTCGGCACATCTATTGCCATTCTCACCTCGGCCTATCCTTCAAGCGTGAGGGGCAGGGTATTGGGCATCAATGTGGCAGTGGTCTACCTGGGGGCGTCCACAGGACCTTTTTTGGGCGGCCTTATCACCCAGTATGCAGGCTGGAGGTTCATCTATGCTGGAACTATGGTCTATGCTCTTCTGATTGCGTTGCTCACATTGGCAAAGATAAAGGACGAGTGGCGATGCGCCGAGACGGAGAAGTTCGATATCGTGGGCTCTGCCCTCTATGCGATTGCTCTCTTTTCCTTGATGTATGGGCTGTCGCTCATCCCCGACTTGACTGGCGCGCATCTGCTCGCCTTCGCCGTCATCGCGATGATTGTATTCTTCCGGTGGGAGCTGCGAAACAAGAATCCAGTCTTGAAGGTCAGCGCCTTTCGCAATAACGCTGTTTTCACCTTCTCCAACCTGGCAGCCCTCATAAACTACAGCGCAACCTTCGGCGTAGCCTTTCTGCTGAGCCTCTACCTTCAGTTCATAAAGGGCTATAGCCCGCAGACTGCAGGGCTCATACTGGTCTCCCAGCCGATTGTGCAGGCCGTCTTCTCTCCTTTCGCAGGCAGGCTCTCGGACAGGGTGGAGCCGCGAATTGTGGCCTCGGCGGGCATGAGCCTCTGCGTTATAGGCCTTGGTCTGTTCTCCTTTCTAGTACCAAGCACTTCGCTGGGTCAGATAATCATAAGTCTGATCTTTATGGGCCTCGGTTTTGCCCTGTTCTCCTCGCCGAATACCAATGCTATCATGAGTTCAGTGGATAGATGCGACTACGGCGTTGCCTCGGGAATGGTCAGCACCATGCGGCTTATAGGCCAGATGACCAGCCTTGGCATTGCCACTCTGATCTTCACCCTTATCATGGGCCACTCGGAGATCTCGCCAGGCCAGCTTGGGTCATTGATGACAAGCATCAGGATCTCCTTTGCCATCTTTGCTGTCCTGTGTGTGATTGGCGTCGGATTCTCTCTTGCGCGAGGCAATCTTAAAAGAGATCTTGAAGCGTCTCGAACAGGATAATTTTTGTGGCCCCACCAGTGCAGTCATCGGACCGGAGATCTTGCCATATTCGCCACTTATTTACACCATCACTAGTGTATCTTGGATGGATGAAGAGGATCTACCTTGACCATTCCGCTACCACCCCTGTCGCGCCCGAGGTCCTGGAGGCGATGCTGCCTTACTTCACAGAGAAGTTCGGGAACGCCTCAAGCCTGCACAGCTTCGGCCTGGAGGCGAAGCAGGCCCTCGAAGAAAGCCGCAAGAAGGTGGCGGGCCTGCTCGGAGCCGATCCCGAAGAGCTGATCTTCACCTCCGGTGGGACGGAGTCTGACAACCTGGCCCTGAAGGGCATAGCCTACAGGAACAAAACGAAGGGCAGGCACATCATCACCACGAGCATCGAGCATCCGGCGATCCTCGAAACCTGCAGAAAGCTCGAGACTGAGGGCTTCGATGTCACATATCTGCCCGTTAACAGCGAGGGCCTGATCGAGCCCGAGACCCTGGAGTCGGCGATTAAGAGCGAGACCATTCTCATCTCAGTGATGCACGCCAACAATGAGATCGGAACCATCCAGCCGCTGGAGGAGATTGGGAAGATAGCCGCCGAGAAGGAGATTTACTTGCATACTGACGCTGTGCAGAGCGTCGGCAAGATCTCGACGGACGTAAACGCCCTCGGAGTCGATCTCCTCTCCCTCTCCTCTCACAAGCTCTATGGGCCGAAGGGCATCGGAGCGCTCTATATCCGCAAGGGGACAAGGCTTGAGAGCATAATCCAGGGCGGCGGCCATGAGCGCGGGCTGCGATCGGGTACTGAGAACATCGCAGGCATCGTGGGCCTGGCCAGAGCAGCTGAGCTGGCCGGGGAGACCATGGACATCGAGAGAGATAGGCTCACGTGGCTCAGGGACAAGCTCGCGTCCCAGGTCCTTGATAAGGTGAAGGACGCATGGATCAACGGCACCATGACGAATAGGCTCCCCGGCAATATCAACTTCGGCTTCCGGTACGTGGAGGGCGAGTCTCTCCTGCTATTCCTGGACTCAAAGGGCATCGCAGTCTCCACGGGTTCCGCCTGCTCCTCGAAGAAGCTTGAGCCAAGCCATGTGCTTCTATCCCTGGGCCTCTTGCCCGAGGAGTGTCACGGCTCCTTGAGGATCACCCTAGGAAGGTCGAACACCGAGGAGGATATGGACTACGTCGCCCAATCCATCGTCGAGGCCGTGGAGAGGTTCAGGGCCATCTCAGCCCTGGGACGAGGCGCTTGAGCTGAAGAATAGCTAGCAGACTTTCCCATCCCACAGGCTCAGTGCTCAGCAGCCGTCCTCGTCTGGACCGCCAGCCCGCGCTTGATCTGCAGCATCTCCTCGGGCGCAAGCACAGCAGTTCCCGTCGCCAGGAGCCTGTCAGAGGAATCGACGACCAGAACCTCATCTCCTGCACGCAGCTCTGGATCGACACATAGAACGTGCTTTGCGAAGAGATTTCCTCCCTTGGCTATGAAGGAGGCAGCGTCATCGGATGCCACGACCCTCAGACGAGGGCTCTTAAAAAAGCTGTGAAGCCGCCCGGCCCCGAGCATGCTCAGAGTGAGAAAGCCGTCGCTGGCCCGCAGAGTGGCGATCCTCTTCTTTTTGCTGTAAAGGTATCTCAGCCTGCCTGTCTTGGAGAGGCTGAATGTCGTCTCCTCTGGGATGAGGGCATCTCCTGCCCCGTGGCCGAACTGGTAGTCGGCGATGATCCTTGCGCGCCTTAGCACCAGGATACCTTTGCAAGGGTTACTAAAAAGGATTATGGTTCGAAGCATCTCGCTTTACCCCAGAGGGACTTCCCTGAAGTCATCAGCTGATCACCATAACCTATTTTGCCCTCCTCATTACATCTCCAACCCACCTCATGTTCATGCTGGTGATTTGATTGGATCCATTGAGCGTAGTTGACCCTGAAATCGCGTCTGCCATCCATGCCGAGCTGGAGCGGCAGCGAAATAACATCATCCTCATAGCATCCGAGAACTTCGCGAGTCGTGCGGTGATGGAGGCGCAGGCCTGCGTCATGACGAACAAGTATGCGGAAGGCTATCCGGGCCGCAGGTACTACCGCGGGACCGCCTGTGTGGATGTGGCGGAGAACCTGGCGCGCGAGCGCTGCAAGAAGCTTTTTGGTGCCGAGCATGTGAATGTGCAGCCTCACAGCGGCACCCAGGCAAACATGGCAGCCTACTATGCAGTCCTCAACCCCGGCGACACCATCATGGGCATGAACCTCTCCCATGGCGGCCATCTCTCCCACGGAAGCCCGATCAACTTCTCCGGCAGGATGTACAGGATCGTGCCCTACAGCGTCTCAGAGAAGACTGAGATGCTCGACTACGGCGAGATGCTCGACCTCGCAAAGCAGGCAAAGCCCAAGCTGATAGTAGTAGGCGCATCGTCTTACCCGAGGATAATCGACTTCAAGGCTGTCAGGGAGATAGCAGACGAGGTTGGTGCCCTGGTCATGGCAGACATCGCCCACATCGCGGGCCTCGTGGTCGCAGGCGCGCACCCCTCGCCGGTTCCCTATGCAGATATCGTCACCACGACCACTCACAAGACTCTTCGCGGGCCGAGGGGCGCTCTGATCCTGTGCAAAGAGGAGCTGGGCCCCGCCATAGATAGATCTGTCTTCCCTGGAACTCAGGGAGGCCCCTTCATGCATGCGATAGCTGCGAAGGCCGTCGCCTTCAAGGAGGCACTGACGCCCGAGTTCAGGGATTATCAGTTCCAGATAGTGAAGAACGCCAAGGCCCTCGCAGAGAGGCTGATGCAAAACGACTTCGATCTAGTCTCAGGGGGCACAGACAACCACCTTATGCTCGTCAAGCTCATGAAGGAGGGGCTCACCGGCAAGGATGCGGATGAGACTCTGGAGAAGGCCGGCATCACCCTCAACCGCAACATGATACCCTTCGACAAAGCGAAGCCGCTCATCACCAGCGGCATTCGGATCGGGACGCCCGCTGTCACAACGCGCGGTATGTTGGAGCCGCAGATGGTCCAGATCGCTGATATGATCACAGAGGTCTTGAGGGACATCAAGAGCGAGGAGACAGTCAGATCTGTGCGCGCAAGGGTGAAAGAGCTATGCGACCAATTCCCGCTGTACCCTGACCTGCCATGTTGATCGATGGAAAGGCTCTGGCTGCGGAATCCGAGACGGAGACGAAGAAGAAGGTCCAGAGGCTGGCAGCCAGCGGAGTAGTGCCTGGACTTGTGACTGTGCTCGTGGGGGCCAACCCAGCGTCGCAGATCTACATCCGACAGAAGCACATGGGAAGCGCTCGCGTGGGGATAAGATCAGAGAACGTGGTTCTGCCGGAGGATGTGACAGAGGATCAGCTGATAGCCACTATCAGGGAGCTGAACCTGCGCAAGGATGTTCACGGAATTCTGCTTCAGTTGCCGCTTCCCAAGGGCCTCGCCCCCCAGAGGGCGATGGCTACCATCCTGCCCGAAAAGGATGTGGACGGATTTCATCCTCTGAACATGGGCGCTCTCCTCCTGGGCACTGAGCGCCTGGTGCCCTGCACGCCCCTTGGGATCATCTACGCCCTGGAGAGGCTTGGGGCCACCCTCGAAGGGGCCGAGGCCGTGATAGTGGGCCACAGCAACGTCGTGGGAAAGCCGCTGGCTGCAATGATGCTCAACAGGAACGCCACTGTGCAGGTCTGCCATGTCTTCACGAAGGACCTGGCAGTGCACACCAGAGATGCTGAGATATTAGTAGTAGCCGCGGGCGTTCCAGGACTTATAAAGAGAGAAATGGTCAGGCCGGGGGCCTTCATCTTCGATGTGGGGATAAACCGCGTAGGAGACAAGACCGTGGGAGATGTGGATTTTGAGAGCGTGAAGGATGTGGCAGGGGCTATCACGCCAGTCCCAGGAGGCGTCGGGCCGCTGACTGTGGCGATGCTACTTCGGCAGACTGTGGAGGCAGCCGAGAGCCAGGCCTCTCAAGATCGAGGAAATAGCTGATAGTGACTTTCGTAAAAGGAGGCAGCAGCCCTGTCGCTTGTCATAGCTCTTGCCAAAAGCAGTGAGGCCGTGATCGGAGGCGACCGTCGCTCCATCTCTTTTTTTGGAAGCTGTCCCGATCTTGAGGAGGAGCTTTATTCTGGCAAGATCGAAAGCGATCAGGAGCTAGTTGCAAGGGCGAAGGCTCTTGGAGCATCTCTGCAGGTTAGGGATGGCCGCGAGAAGGTCTGGAGACGCGGGGACCTGCTGGTAGGAGAGGTATCAGAGATCTCTCCCAGGCTTGAGAGACGCAGAAGGATATACATCGCTCCTGGGGCGCACCTGATCGCTGAGATCGAGGGCCAAGAGGCGAGGGTCACTGGCAGTGGAAGGGTGGGCTGCGTGGTCTTTGGAAACAGGTTCACCCAAAAGCTGGCGAGCGAAGGCGTGGGCAGGGCTGAAGGCAGGGTGGATGAGGCACTGATCAGGGAGATCTTCGCCGAGGCAGCCGCGAGGACCGCCTCGGTGAGCCGTGAATTCACTCTTCTTCGCACAGATGTGAGGCAGGTGAACCCCGTGGGAGAGACACTCCGGGCTCTGGAGGAGGACTGCCGGACGAATGGCTGGAGGCTATGCGGTCTGCGGTGATCCTGGCGGGCGGCTCCGGCAGCCGCATGGGAGCGGGAGTTGAGAAGGCGCTCCTGGAGTTTGAAGGAAGGCCTCTTCTCTGCTGGACAGTCGAGAAGCTGGTGAGGGTGGCGGATGAGGTAGTGGTAGCTGCGAGGGATGAGGGGCACTCGCAGCTTTTGAGGGGACTGGTTCCAGAAGCTGCTCATACATGGGACAGCGTGGTGGGATTCGGGCCAGTGGCGGGCCTGGTCGCCGGATTGAGGGGCGCGAGGGGAGGTCTCGTCTTCGCCACGGGGTGCGATCTGCCGTTTTTGAATCTCGATGTCATCAGGAGGCTCTTCGAGCTTTCCGAGGGATATGAGGCCGTTGTTCCCGTTAAAAAAGGGTTTGTAGAGCCGCTACATTCCGTTTATGATAGGAAGAGGATGATTCAGGCGTGCGAGGTTGCGCTCGCACGAGGCGATCCCAGGATTCGGACTCCCCTGCAGGAGTTGAGGACGAACTTCGTCGAGGTCGAGGAGCTGCGCGCGCTTGATCCTGAGCTGCTGACCTTCTTCAACCTGAACACCCCAGAGGATCTGGCGCGGGCGAGGAGGCTTTGGCCCAAGAAGGCCGTGCTGGGGCACGACTGATATGGCAACTTCGTTGATCAGAACCAAACCCGGCCAGAAGCAGATTCAGGTGAAGTGCTTCAGGAGCAGGTAGATCACATAGACTGTTACTACGAAGATCGCAATCCGCCAAAGAAACCAGAAGGAATTCCAGAGGATGAGGGCCACAAGGATGGCCAGGAGAACCAGCACAAGATTCTTTTCACGGCTCATGGCAGGCTGCGACAAACCGAATTTCCGCCATTGCATACTAATGCATACGCCCGAGGGGTATTAACTGTTTTCCCTTATTTGCACCGGAACCAAAAGCATTATACCACCTCATTCCTCTTGAATAGTGGTGAATCTTCATTGGATAAGCTTGAGCTGGCGACGAGGAACACGGAAGAGATAGTGACGCTGGACGAACTGAAGGCGTTGCTGGAGAAAAAGCAGCGGCCCAGGGCCTATGTGGGCTACGAGACCAGCGGAAAGGTCCATCTGGGGCACATGCTGACGGCCAACAAGCTGCTGGACCTGCAGAAGGTCGGGTTCGACGTCGTCGTCCTGCTGGCGGACCTGCACGCCTTCCTGAACGAGAAGGGGACTCTGGAGGAGGTGCGAAAGATCGCCGACTACAACCGCGACTGCTTCATGGCGCTGGGCCTTGATCCGGAGAGGACTGAGTTCGTCTACGGCACTGACTATCAGCTCAAGCCAGATTACATGCTCAAGATCCTGCAGATGGCACGCAACACCACGCTCAACCGCGCCCGCCGGAGCATGGACGAGGTCAGCCGCAGCGCAGAGAACCCCATGGTCTCGCAGATGATCTACCCGCTGATGCAGGCCATCGACATCGCCGACCTGAGGATCGACCTGGCCGTCGGCGGCATCGACCAGCGCAAGATCCACATGCTCGCCCGCGAGGAGCTGCCGCGTCTGGGCCTGCCGGCCCCCGTGTGCATGCACACGCCCTTGATCCCCGGCCTGAACGGCGAGAAGATGTCTTCGTCCAAGGGCAACAATATCGCAGTGGACGAGCCAGCGGAGGAGATCGAGAAGAAGATCAAGAGCGCTTTCTGTCCCGCGAAGGTCGTGGAGAACAACCCGATCCTCGCGATCTGCAAGTACCATGTCTTCCCGCGCATGGAGGCAGGGATGACTGTGAAGCGGCCTGCCAAGTTCGGCGGGGACATCCACTACGAGAATTACGAGAAGCTGGAGGCGGACTTCGTCTCCGGGGCGATGCACCCGATGGACCTCAAGAAGGCCTGCGCCGAGAGCATGATCGAGATCCTCGCGCCGGTGAGGGAGATGATGGGGTAGGGAAACGCAAGAATCGAGAATCCGGATGACGATATGCATGAATTTATGAATGAATAATATCCAAAGTGGAATTATTCTATAGAACAGCGTAGCTATATGCTGGCCACAAAGGCTGCTTAAATCATTTAGCGTCTCAGAATGCAGGATCGCCTCCATCAAGCGAAAATGCCTTAGGGTTATTTGCCCTTTCTACGTGCATGTTGGATGAGTTCAGGCGTTATAGCGCTCTGCAGCGGGATCAGGCACCGCTTGCGGCGCTCCTCGTCTACCTGAAGCGAAATGGAGGCTGGGTGCAGCTCAACCGGATCTGGAAGGAGCTGGGGCCGACAGGGGGAGGGCCTTTCTGGAACCAGACCACGCTCATCAACAAGCTCGACAAGCTGGAGCGCCTGGGCATTGTGACCATGGAGCGCAGGATTCTGCCGTCTCCGCGTTCAGAGGCCAAGAAGAAGACCAACACATTCTACCGCCTCAACTCGGCTTCTGCCCTCTATCCGCACATCTACGGCATGCTGAAGATCTACAGGGAGGAGCCTGACAGGTATTCCTCCGAGCTTGTGGAGAAGCCCCTGGACCGCCTGATAGATCTGGCGGGGAACGCCTCGGAGGGCGATCCGCTGGTCGGGCAGGAGCTGGAGGTCGCGATGGAGCTGATCCGCGAGGTCTTCGGCGTTGGAGGGGCCGAGGTGAAGAGGATGATCAAGGAGAGGATGACCGCCAAGGGGTTGATCAAGGGCCGCAGACCGGATGCGAGAGGGGATGAGGCTGGCGAGGGTGAAGGCAAGAGAGCGGCCAAGGAGACGGGAAAGGCAGCCCCCAGGAGGAGACGCACCAGGAAGAAAGAGATGCCGGAGGCCGGGTGAAATCCTGGAGTAGCCACTCGTGGTTAAGGAAGCAAAGATATCACCATATCTTTAGCTCCATCCTCTCTTCTTCCGGTAAATCCTCAGCATCTCCTCCATCGTCTCAGGAGTGACCTTTCCAAGAGTGGAGACCGTCTTGAAGAACCGGCCCGGAAGGCGGGCGCGGGATAAGTCGAAGCCCTCGCGCGTCTTGAACTTATATTTCTCATCGAAGATCTTTTTGCCGAGGAGATGCAGATCCTCCCCAGTCTTGGCGATGCCTACTGCCCCCAGGGCATCGATGATGTTCTCCTCAGTGTAAACTCCCCGGGCGAAGAGGCAGCCCACGAGGCTGTTGAAGACCCCGCGCGAGTTGTCCTCCTTTATGATCTCGTCCACCATCTCCTCTGGGGAGAGCTGCTTCTTGGCCGCCTTCTGGTCGATGCTGTAGCCCGCATTGTCGAGATGAGAGTGGCGCACGCCGACGAGCTGCCCCAGCATCGACGCGGGACCTGTGTGATATCCAGCGACCTCGTTTCCTCCGAGGGTCATGGCGAAATCCTGCCCTCCATAGCGCGCCGAGGCGAACTCCGCGCCCCGCGCCAGTGCCGCATAGAACTCGTTCGGGGCCTTGACTATCTTCTCCAGGGCAGAGATGTAGCCCTGCACATTGTTCCACTGAAGCGGCACCCCCAGGGTCTCCTGAGGGGTGATCATGTCCCGCTCGTATGCCTCGGTCGCCCACGAGAGCACCACGCCTGCCGAGATGACGTCCAGGCCCATCCTCTCGCAGACGTCTATCAGCTGCAGCACACCCTCAGCGCTGCTCACTCCAAGGTTCGAGCCAAGCGAGTAGATCGGCTCGAAGTCGTAGGAGACTTTGCGCACCTCGAACTCGTGGTGAGGCGAGAAGGCTGTCTTCAGGGCAGCGATGTGCACGCATCCGATCGGGCATCCAGCGCATGAGAGCCTTCTGAAGAGGTATTTGTCCGCGAACACCTCTCCGCTGATCTTCTCGGCCTCGGAGAATGAGGTGAGCTGAAAGTTCTTGGTCGGCAGGCCCTTCAGCCAGTTGAGGACATTGATGTTAACCGATGTGCCTATGTCGTGGTACTTCTCCATGGCGTCCGTCTGTACGGTCTTGGCATACAGCCTATTGTAGACCTCACGATACCTCCGGGCATCAGGAACTTCGGCCCTCTCTGTCCCTGAGACGACCACAGCCTTCAGGTTCTTGCTCCCGAAGGTGGCACCGAGTCCCAGGCGTCCGAAGTGCCTGTAGGTGTCCACCACCACGCCCGCGAACCTGACCAGCGCCTCGCCCGCCGGACCGATCCGGATGATCGATCTCCGGCCCATGCCCGGCTCATGCTCGCGCAGGATCATGCCAGCTGTCTGGGCATCGACTCCCCATATGGAGGTGGCGTCCTTGATCAACACCTTGCCGCCGCTTATGGAGATGTAGGATGGCCCCTGTGCCCTGCCTCTTATCACAATAGCCTCATGGCCAGCGAACCTCATAGCCAGGTGCAGCCGCCCACCAGCATACGACTCTCCCAGCTCGCTGGTGAGGGGGGATTTGAAGGTGGCAACAGCCTTCGTCGCCACCGGGAAGAGGCCGTTGAGTGGCCCGATGGAGAGGATTATGGGGGCAGCGGGCGAGAGGGGGTCAGCGCCCTCAGGGCACTCCTCCATCAGCAACCTGATCCCGACGCCCGTCCCTCCCAGCCACTCATCAAAGAGATCCTGCCTCTCTATAGACCAGCTCTCGCCACGCGAGAGGTCTATGTAAAGGACCTTTCGGAGCATCAGGCAGGCACCTCCTCCAGCTCGAGGACGTCGTGCGGGCAGAAGGCCACGCATGCTCCGCAGTGCTTGCACTTTATGGCCTTTCCATCCTTGCCAAGAGAGATGGCGCCTATCAGGCACGCCTCCTCGCATTTGCCACAACCTGTGCATAGCTCTTTATGAAAGACAACGCGCCCATCCTCCTTTCTTTCAAGGGCACCGCTCGGGCAGGCCCGCACACACGGTGGGTTCTCGCAGCCTCTGCATACGACCACGACGAAATCGCCCTCTATGCCGCCCCTCGTCTGGATCTTGATGGCGCTGTCCTGCAGAGAGGCAGTGCCCGTGTTAATTCTACTGCAAGCGAACATGCAGCCCAGACAGCCTATGCAGCGCTCAGGGTGAGCCACCTTCAGGCGGCGGCGCTTCTTGGGTTTCTCTCCTCTGGCCTTTTCAGAAGTGGCAGCCTGCACTGCCTGTGTCTCCTTCGCATCTCCCGCAGCACTCTCTACGGCTGCACCACCCATCTCCGATTCACTCTCCTGCTGCTTTACAAATTGACCATATAAGGTGGCAAGCTATAAAGACTTACAGCATGGGTTCTGTTGATTCCTTCAATAATTCGATTCTTTAGCTAGTGTAATCGAAAAACCATCGGCTAATAGAAGATATTATAATAAAATTTAAAATTAGTAATATTAAACGTATTCTCTATCAGCCCAAGAGATCCTTCTTGAAGTTCTCGAAGCCTATCTCCTCTATGAACTCTCCCAGGCGCTGCTTCTTGGCATGATCCTTGTAGTAGTGAACAACCTTCTCCACAAGGTTCAGGGCCTCCTCGTCGGAGAGGTGCTCTGCCAGCATCTGCCCGACCCTGGGCCGAACGCCGCTGCTGCCTCCTACTAGAAGCCGCCAGCCCTTTGAGGTTCCTATCAGTCCCAGGTCCTTTATCCCCGACTCCGCACAGGAGTTGGCGCAGCCCGAGACCCCCATCTTGAACTTCCAGGGAAGCGGCATGCCATGGTAAGTCTCATCCAGCTTCAGGCCGATTCCGACGGAGTCCTGCTGCCCGCGCTTGCAGAACGTAGTGCCTGGACATATCTTGACGCTGCGGATGCAGAGGCCGATGGCCGCTCCTGGCTTCATGCCGAGGTCCTTCCAGGCGTCGTCGATGTCCTTGGGATCGATTCCGACGATGGCGATCCTCTGCGCCGAGGTTATCTTCAGCACCTTGGCGTGGTACTTCTCGGCCACGTCTGCGATCTTCCTCAGGCCTGCAGGGTCGATGATGCCGCCCGCTATATGCGGGGCTATGGCGAAAGTCTCCTTGTCCCTCTGAATGATGGCACCCTTCTCAGGAATATCCTTTGACATGCTCTATGATCTCCTCCTGAACATACTGTTTTCTTTTCCAAACTATAAAACGGTGTCCCAAACCTTCGGGACTATACAGTCATACGGTTCTGATTTGTTGAATCCCATGAGAGTGAATTTTATAACAATGCCTCTGGTTATCGATTAAAGCTCAGAGAAACAAAAAGAGAATTTATATTTTACCCAGTCCCGCCCACGGTCGCCTTCGCCACCAGCAGGTGCGGCGATCCGTCGCTCACGGGCACGAGCTGCCCGGCCTTGCCGCAGCGC
>MVRK01000093.1 GCA_002067365.1 Methanosaeta sp. PtaU1.Bin060
GTTCTCGAAGGACCTAAATATTTTGCAGCCAAGGAAGATAGCATGACCGATGTATCCCTCTGCTTCGAGGTTCATCAGCCCATCCGGCTCAAGAAGAACTTCTTCTGGGACAGATCTCTGCTTCGCGAGGTCGTCCCCAACCTCTCAGATTTCTATTTTGACAGCCCCGAGAACAGGAGGATCTTCGATCGCATCTCAGAGAAATGCTATCTGCCTGCAAACGGCGTGATCCTGGAGGCCATCCGAAAGCACGAGGGCCACGAGAGGCCCTTCAAGGTCGCCTACAGCTTCTCTGGGATCTTCCTGGAGCAGTGCCGCGATCATCAGCCTGAGGTTCTGGACTCTTTCGTGAGGCTCGTCGAGACCGGCAATGTGGAGGTGCTGGAGCAGACGTACTACCACTCGCTGGCAAGCCTCAACGACGAGCCTGCGGAGTTTTGCGAGCAGGTGAGGATGCACAGGGAGCTGATCTGGGATCTCTTCGGCCTTAAGCCCTCAACCTTCGAGAATACAGAGCTTATTTACGACGATCGAATCGCGAAGCTGGTCGAGGGACTGGGCTACAGGGCGATCTTCACAGAGGGAGTGGTAGCAGATCCGAATTATGTCTACAGGTCGAGGGGGACTCAGATGGCCCTGCTTCTGCGCAACTTCAAGCTCACCGACGATATCGGATTTCGGTTCTCCTCGCAGTGGTGGGAGGAATATCCACTTACAGCCGAGAAGTACGCGGCCTGGCTGGCCGCCACTCCAGGAAGTTGCATAAACATCTTCTGCGACTACGAGACCTTTGGGGAACACCAGTGGTCGGATACGGGGATCTTCGAGTTCCTCAGATTCCTGCCCCAGGAGGTGCTGAGGTACAAGAACCTCAGGTTTGCCACCCCAAGCGAGATCGCCGAGGGCAACCAATCCCGAAGGGAGCTCTCCGTCGAGAGGGCTGTCTCCTGGGCGGACCTTGAGCGCGACACCAGCTGCTGGCTCGGCAATGCCCTTCAGCAAGCGTGCTTTCTCTATTACAGTCAGCTAGAGGCCCCTGTGAAGGAGAGCGCAGACGAGGAGCTTCTCACAGTCTGGAGGATTCTTGGCCTCTCAGATCATCTCTACTATCTTTTCACCCACGGTGGCGGGCCGGGGGAGGTGCACAGCTACTTCAGCCCCTACGGCACGCCCTATGACGCAGCAGTAACCTACTTCAGCGTTCTTGCGGATCTTCATTTCCGCCTGAAGCAGAGGATAAGGCTTGCTGATAGGCCCTTCAGGTTTGCCGAGGGTCCTGATAAATTCACTGGCGAGGTCGTCTGGAGCCTGGCAGGCCTGAAGAATCACCTGGCGAAGGGAGCAGCATCATCCCTGGAGTACCATAGCAAAAGAGGCGATCTCGCTGCCTGGGCGAGGACGAGCCTTGGGGATAAGGAGCTGGCAGAGAAGATGGAGAGCCTGTCTGATCAGGAGGGCAGGAAGCTGAGGACCGGCCTCTTAAAAGCCGTGGATGCAGCCATGAGGGTGAGAGCTTGAACGCCTGCAGCCAATCTGGCGGCATGGGCTATGAATGGGGGGCGAGGCAGGAGTGGCTTGTGGCCAACGGCCTCGGAGGTTACGCCTCCTCAACAGCCGTCGGGGCCAATACCCGCGCCTATCACGGCCTTCTCGTGGCGGCCATCGAGCCCCCAACGGACAGAAGGCTGCTGCTCGCGTCCGTGGACGAGGAGATCAATGGCATCTCCCTGGCCAATCATCAGTATCCCGGCGCGATTCATCCTCAGGGATTCAAGCACCTGCAGCAGTTCAGCCTCGATCCTCTTCCGCGTTTTCGCTATCATGCAGGAGAGGTCGAGATCGAGAAGACTGTATTCATGATCCACGGGGAGAACACCACCATCGTCCGCTACAGGACAAAGGGCGAGGGGCGGATTCGCATCGCTCCGCTGGTTCACTCCAGAAGCTTCCACTCCGCAGCAGGGCTGCCCGCCATCCGGCAGGAGGCTGAGAGCAGGGGCGCGCTTCTCAGAGCCGGCTGCAGGCTCAACCTCCTCTCAGACAGGGCGAGGTACTTCACTCAAGAAGCCGTCTACTACAACTTCGAGTACGAGGCAGAGCGCACTCGCGGGCTCGCCTGGAAAGAGGACCTTTTTTGCCCAGGCTATTTCGAGCTGGATCTGTCAGGCGAGACGAGCTTTTCAATAGCTGCCTCGACCTGGCGAAGTGAGATGCCAAGCGTCGATGAGTTTCTGGCGGCTGAGCTCTCACGGGCCGAGAGCCTGAGGGCTCCCCTTCAGAAGTTTGCAGCTGCAGCAGACTCCTTCCTCGTGAGGAGAGGCCAGGGGAAGAGCATCATCGCCGGGTATCACTGGTTCGATGACTGGGGCAGAGATGCCATGATATCCCTGCCAGGCTTATTGCTGACGACTGGCCGCCTTGCCGACGCCAAAGCAGTCCTGGAGACCTTCGCCTCTGCCATGAAGGAAGGCGTGCTGCCCAATGATCTGGGCGCAAGGTCGTACAACACAGCCGACGCCTCTCTCTGGTTTTTGCATGCAGCCTCCAGCTACTACAGCTCCTCAGGTGACGCCAGAACGATCCGCAGTCTGTGGCCTGCTTTGATGGGTGTGGTCAGACGCTATGCCTCTGCCTCGCAGGGCAGCGACTTCGGCATGGCGGAGGACGGCCTGATCGTCTGCGCCCCCGCCCTCACTTGGATGGACGCCCGGGTTGATGGGCGGCCCGTAACCCCTCGCGCAGGAAAATGCTGTGAGATAAATGCTCTCTGGTACAGCGGCCTCCTGAAGCTCGAAGAGCTGGCAGGAGCAGTCGGAGCCTCCTGGGACTGTGAGACCGACTCTGCCGATCTGGCTGCTGGGGTCAAGAAAGGTTACCAGAGATTCTGGAACAGCGAGACAGGCTGCCTCTTCGATCACCTGGACCCTGAGGACGCATCCATTCGCCCCAACCAGATCATATCTGTTTTGGTTCCGGACCTGCTGCCGTTGACGATGCGCAGGAGCATCTTCGAGGTCGTGACGAGGGAGCTGCTGACCCCCTTCGGCCTGAGGACGCTCTCGCCCCGCGATCCGAGATACCAGGGCAGGTACGAGGGCGGCCCTCACCAGAGGGACTCAGCATATCATCAGGGAACAGTCTGGCCCTGGCTGATGGGGCCTTACATCGATGCCTTCCTCTCCCTGAATGGACGCTCATCCGAGAGCCGCGCGAGAGCGAAGGAGCTCCTGCGGCCTCTTGCTGAGATGGAGACTGGCGGGTTGAAGACAGTCCCCGAGGTCTTTGACGGAGATCGGCCACAGATGGCAGGGGGATGCATCTCCCAGGCATGGTCTGTGGCGGAGCTGCTGAGGGCGTGGCAGGAGACGGAAAAAGAGGGATAGCAAGGCGAAATATCGATCAAGGCAAATATAATCCGCTTCTCCTAGGATAACGAATCCAGCCGAAGATATCAGGAGACGAAGAGCTTCTTCACCTTTGAGATCGCATGAGGCATGGCGACCACGAAGACGCGATCTCCCTCCTGCACCTTGAAGCCATTCTCGGGAACGATGGTTTTTCCGTCCCTCAGAACCAGGCCGGACATGGCATTCTCCGGCAGCTCCTTGGAAAGGACTTTTCCCTTGATCTTGGACCCGCTCTTTACGACGAAGTCCACCAGCTCGATCCTCTCGTCGCTCAGAGTTATGACCTCCTCCCCGCCGATGACGCGCTGAAGGACTGCATCTGCAGTTACCTGCCCGGGGCTTAAGGCCCTGTCCACGCCCACCATCTCAAAGAGCTTGATGTAGCTGCTCCTGTTTACTCTTGAGAGGATCTTCTTCGCGCCCAGCTGCTTCACGAGCAGCGAGCAGAGCAGGTTTTTTTCGTCCACGCCTGTTACAGCGAAGACCACGTCCATTCCGCCAGCGGCCTCCTCCTTGAGGAGAGTGATGTCCGTTCCATCCCCATTTAGAATCATCGTCCCTGGGAGCTCATCTGCGATCTCTTGGCAGCGATCCTGGTCCGCCTCTATGAGCTTGACGTCGAGGCCCATCTTCTCCAGCCTGCTCGCCAGGTAGAACCCCACCATCCCCCCACCCACGATCAGGACCTTGTGGGTGCGGGCATCCTCATGAAGTACAGTCTTCAGGACTGGCAGTACCTTGGAATCGCAGAGGAGAAGAAGGTGATCTCCTGAATGAACCCGGCCATCCTTTTCGGGTATGCTCATCTCCCCAGCCCTGTTCACTATCATGATCTTGCAGCTCTCAGGAAGGGCTATCTCGCTCAGGGGACCATTCAGGGACATATCCTCTGTGACTTTGAACTCCACCAGCTCAATCCTGCCCCCGGCAAGCTCCCTATTCATGAGCATGGATGAGAAGTACAGGGCGCTTGCCAGGTCCTCGGCCATAGTCAGCTCAGGGCAGATCATGTAGCTTATGCCGATCTCTTTTCTATCCTGAACAGGCCGGTCTATGTACTCAGGGTTGCTGACCCTCGCTATTGTCTGCTTCACTCCGAAGTGGCTTGCTATGATGCAGGTGATCACGTTCACCTCATCGTTGCCGGTCACAGCTAAAACGATATCAGCCTTCTTCACGCCTGCTGCTATGAGCAGGCGGGCATTGGCCGCATTGCCCAGAAGGACCCGAACATCCATCTCCTGGAGCCTGGCGCAGGATACGGGGTCCTTATCAATGACTGTCACATCGTGCTCTGCGTGCAGCTCGCTGGCCACAAGATACCCAACCTCGCCAGCACCAGTAATCAGGATTCTCATCTCATTTCCTCCACAGCTCTGGCATGAATAATAAGAATATCGGCATCAATTCCAGCCTTCCGATGTACATCGCAAAGAAGCCGATCATTTTGCCCAACGGGGAGATCTGGGACCAATCAAAGGCAACTATCCCGAACCCAGGACCCACGCCGCCCATGCTCTCTGCGATCGCTGATGTCACGACCAGCAGATCCGCCTTCGGGTTGCCTGCCGAGACCATGGCCATGGCTAACGAGAGGGCCAGCCAGACGGCCAGATAGAAGAAAGAGTAGAATAGCATGGGTCGCAGGATCTCCTCCTGCACTCGCGCCTCTCCCAGCCGAACTGAGATCAGGGACTTGGGGTGGATCATGTGGAACAGCTCGTTGTAGGCGTACTTAAGATCTACCAGAAGTCTGCCAACCTTTATGCCCCCTGCGGTCGAGCCGATGCATCCTCCGATGAGCATCGTCATGATTAGAGCTAGTTTAGCGGCTGTCGACCACTTGTCGTAGTCGAGGGTGCTGACAAATCCGCATGTCCCCATGAAGGATATGATCTGAAAAGAGGCGAACCTGAAGCGCGTCAGCAGATCTCCCTGTATCCCGCCAAAGAATATCAGTATCAATGTGCCGGCGGCAATGATGCAGATCATGAACCTGAACTCCTCATCCCTGAACCACCCGAACCTGTCGGAGGTGAGAACCTTGTAGTGAAGGGAGAAGCTTGACATTCCGAGGAGGATGAAGACCGCAATTATCGCCTCTATCAGGGGGCTGTGATAGGCTGCGATGCTGTTTGCCTGGGGCGAGAATCCGCCTGTCGCCAGAGTCGAGAATGCATTGCACACGGCGTCGTAAATCGGCATGCCTGCAGCTATCAGAAGCACGATCTCGACAGCATTGAAGAGCAGGTACACCTCCCAAAGGATCCTGGCTGTCTCAGTAGCCCGGGGGGTGATTGTCTCCTTGGTTGGCCCAACAGTCTCCGCCCTGTAGAGCTGTCTGCCAGCCACCCGCAGCTGGGGAAAGATGGCCACAACCATGAGGATGATTCCGAGGCCTCCTATGAGCTGCTGGAAGGATCTCCAGAAGAGCAGCCCGTAGAAGGTCTGATTCTTCAGGATGTGCTGGCCGAAGGCGTGAGCTGTCAGGTTATCAGTCACTAATCTCGCTATGGCAGTGGCCAAGCTGCCGTCTGCCAGGGTAGAGTTGACTATGTAGTATCCTCCAGCATCGGACTCGGTGAGTATCGTGGCTCCCGTGGCAGAAAATCCAGAGATTGACTCGAAGAGGGCATCTATGAATCCGATCCCCATGAAGAAGTAGGGCAGGGCGCTGAAGAGGGTTGCGCAGAGCCAGCCTAATGTGACTGCTGCAAAGGCCTCCCTGTTTCCCACATCGCCTTTGGAGCCAAGCCTTCCGAGGACGATTCCGGCAGAGATGCTGAGAATCGAGGTCAGGGCAAAGGCTGCAAGGCCGCTGGTCTCGTGATACAGGGCCGCGACGATCCCTGGAACCAGCAACAATAGGCCTATGATCTTCAGCACAGTTCCGATGATATCAAAGGCTATTCTGAATCTCATATCCCTCCCCTCGCCTTTAAGCTCGGGTCTTGAGGTTCAATAGATGTGAGCAGATCCCAGTATTCCTAAAATCGATTCGCTTTGGCATCGGGTCTCTCGCGGACTCCGAAGTGATCGAGGCGATCCTTTCTGGAGCGCAGCATCCCGAAGAAGGCCGACGATGATGCTGATGCGTTGTCTTTTCTTTAAGGTCGGCACAGCCGAAACAGCCCACGATCTTCATCAAGTTTCTGGCTCCATAGTTGACTGAGCCGTCAGAGCAGATGATCAAGGGCTCATGCCCCTCCAAGGGCGCAGGTCAACTCCAGCTAAAGCTCGCCGTAGATGCGATACCCGAATATAAGAGTTTCCATTCAGATACATGTCTCAGATTCGCATCATCTGCCGTCGCAAAGTTCTTATTTAATCTAAAGAAATGCGCAAAAAATGGAGATCCCCTTGTGCGATGAAGAGTCATCTCAGCCGAGCATCCTCCTAGTTGAGGACAACGAGGTGAATCAAAAGGTAGCCCTTTTGATGCTCAAACGCCTTGGGCATCACGCCGATGTGGTCACCAATGGCCTTGAGGCCCTTCGAGCCCTGGAAGTGCAACATTACGATATTCTTTTGATGGATATTCATATGCCGAAGATGGACGGCCTTGAGTCCACGAAGGCCATTCGTGCCCGTTGGCCTCCTGCAGAGCAGCCATACATCATCGCCATCACAGCCTATGCTCTTTTGTACAGCGTCGATATGTGCATCAGGGCGGGAATGGATGATTATCTCTGCAAGCCTTTTAGCATGGACGAGCTGAGGATAGCCATCGACGGCTACAGAGGCCATCCGCAAAATGATCAAGAGATGAGGATTTAAATAATCCAAAACAGCGCATCCTGCTGCGTCAGCCGCAGGAGGGTGCTGCCAAGGGCTCAAGGCCGTGGGCCAGCCTTGAAACTATTATCAATCTGATGCAGTCCTTTTTTCTACTGCCAGCTATTGCTGGCTCCAACCTGTCATGCAGCAATAATGGGTGCGTCAAGCCAATAATGGATATCTTTATCACTTATCGGCCGTAAGCAGTGGCACTATGTCTCTGGATGAGGTTATAGTCACAAAGGCCATTGTCGAAGGCTATCTGGAAGGATTTCTTGAGAATACAGAGGTAGAGGCGGCATTGGTGGGCGCGGGTCCCGCCAATCTGGTGGCCGCCAGACGCCTGGCCGAGGCGAATATCAAGACTGTGCTCTTCGAGAAGAGGCTCTCAGTCGGTGGCGGTCTATGGGGTGGCGGCATGATGTTTCCCAGGATCGTAGTTCAGCAGGAGGCGGCTCGTATACTGGAGGAGTACCGCATCCGTTATCACGAGTATTGCAAAGGGTATTTTGTCGCAAACTCCATCGAGACAGTGGCCAAGCTGACGGCTGGTGCAATTGATGCAGGTGCACAGATCGTCAATCTGGTCACAGCCGAGGATGTCATGATCCGCGAGCAGGATCGCGTTGTGGGACTTGTCATCAATTGGACTGCGGCTGAGATGGCCCATATTCACGTCGATCCCCTCTGCATTCGCGCCGGGTATGTCATCGACGGCACTGGCCATGAGGCATATGTCTGCCGAGTGGTGGCACGCAAGATTCCAGGAGCCGTCATCGGCACAGAGGGGGTTAAGGGCGAGAAGCCCATGTGGGCGGAGGAAGGCGAGAGAACTGTGGTGGAGATGACACAGGAGGTCTACCCCGGTCTCGTTGTGGCTGGGATGGCGGCTGCAGCCGTCTGCGGCGGCCCGAGGATGGGTCCCATTTTCGGAGGCATGCTCCTATCAGGCGAGAAAGCAGCCGGGATCGTCATAGAGAATCTGAGGAAAACGAGAGGCAAAAGCCTGAAATGAGATAGGAATTCTCGGCTGGGGCCTGGACCCCAGGCATTCTTCTCGGACTGGAACGCCGTCCTATGAGCCTGGCGGCATCGGGCCTACTCCTGGGATATATCTGCAATATATTTCTACTTTTGGGTTCATATTCATATGAAGCGGTTTCGATGTCAATAGATGATACTCCCCAGAATTGCATTCCAAATGTATATTCATATGTTATATATTCTACAAAGAGGGCAAAATATTGCCGATAACAGAAAATGTTATATCTTGATCATCCCCAGGCAATAGCATGGGCGATTACGTGGTCAGATGTGTGGGCTGCGGCTCTGTGAGGCCGCCCTACACCCTAGTCTGTCCTGAAGACGGTGCTCTGCTCAGGGCGGAGTATGCTTTGAAGAGGCTGTCGCCCCGCAGCCTTCCTGGAATATGGAGGTTTTATGACTGGCTGCCAGTGCATGATATCATCAGGGAAGCAGGCGAGGGCTCTGTGACCTACAGGTCATCGGCCTTATCAAGGGAGCTAGGCCTGAAGAACCTCTATATCAGCTTCAGCGGCTACTGGCCCGAGCGTGACGCCCTGATGAAGACGTGCAGCTTCAAGGATCTGGAGGCACCGCCAACTATGCAGAGGCTGAGGGAGCGCTGTGACAGTCCCACCCTAGTTGTGGCCTCGGCAGGCAACACAGCAAGGGCCTTCGCCAATGTGGCCTCGATGACAGGCCAAGATCTCGTCCTCGTCGTCCCTGAGTCTGGCCTCTCCAGGCTCTGGACGACAGTCCCAAGGGGCCGCATCTCCCTGATATGCGTCAGGGGCGACTACTACGACGCGATTCAGATCGGAGAGAGGATTGCATCGATGCCGGAATTCGTTGGCGAGGGAGGTGCGAGGAACATCGCCAGAAGAGATGGGATGGCAACAGTCATGCTGGAGGCTGCCCTGGCCATAGAGAGGCTCCCTGACCACTACTTCCAGGCAGTCGGCAGCGGAACGGGCGGCATCTCAGCATGGGAGGCATCTCTGAGGCTCGTCGACGATGGCCGGTTTGGGAAGGTCCTGCCCCGACTTCACCTTGCCCAGAATCTTCCGAATGCGCCCATCTACCATGAATGGCATGGCATCAAGGCTGAGGCCTGTCCATCAGAGGACATGTTCGATGATGTATTGTTCAACAGGCATCCGCCCTACGGAGTAGCTGGCGGAGTTCGGGACGCCCTGGCTGACAGCGGTGGAGATGTCTATGGCATATCGAACAGGGAAGCTGCCGATGCCAAGAGGCTCTTCGAGGGCGCTGAGGGGATAGATATCCTGAATGCTCCTGCAGTGGCCGTCGCGGCACTGGCCAATGCCATCGAATCGGGCGCAATCATGTCCGATGAGACAATCCTTCTCAACATCACCGGCGGAGGCGTTTCGAGGCTCAAGGAGGAGCTGATGCCCGAGGCGCTGAGGCCAGACATCATAGTCTCAAGCTCTGAAGAGGCAATCGACTTTCTGGCGGGCAGATCATGAAGATGAAGGTGCTCAAGCTTACGATAAAGGGCGGCGTGGACAAGGACAGGGTTCCTGATGCCGTGGAAGAGATCGATGTGAACAGGGGAGAGATCATTGGCATCGTCGGCCCGACGGGATCTGGCAAGAGCACTCTGATTGGGGATATCGAACAGCTCGCCCACGGTGACACGCCATCTGGGAGGAGGATACTGATCAATGACGTCGAGCCGGAGGCCCAGCTGAGGACGGACCCGAGGAAGAAGCTGGTGGCCCAGCTCTCCCAGAACATGCACTTCCTGGCCGATATGCCGGTTGACGAGTTCTTGAGGATGCATGCCAAGTCCCGAGGAAAGGACGCTGGCATCGCAGACAGGGTGATCGAGCTGGCCAACACCCTCACGGGCGAGCCCATCAACCCGTCTAATCCCCTGACCACTCTCAGCGGAGGGCAGTCGAGGGCTTTGATGACCGCTGATATCGCAGTCATCAGCGACTCGCCGATCGTATTAATAGACGAGATCGAGAACGCAGGGATAAAGAAGCATGAAGCTTTGCGCCTCTTGGCAGGCGAGGGCAAGATAGTGGTCGTGGTCACCCACGATCCGATGCTCGCCCTGATGACATCTCGCAGGATCGTCATGAAGAACGGCAGGATCATCAAGGTGATCTGCACCAGCGAGGAAGAGCACAGGGTCTATCTCGATATCGAGCGAATAGATAGCTGGCTAATGTCCCTTCGCGAGACCATAAGGCAGGGCGAGGTCGTGGTAGCCTGAAGCTGGTGGTCGTTGCCGGAACCCCCGGATCTGGCAAGACATCAGTGCTGATGCATGCAGTCAGGGATCTGAAGAGCGCCGGGATGAATCCGGCATTGGTGAAGATCGACTGCCTCTGGACAGAGGACGACAGGAGGTTTCAGAGGCTGGAGGTGCCGGTGAGCATCGGCCTCTCAAGAGAGATGTGCCCGGACCACTACGCGATCTACAATGTGGAAGAGATGATGGATTGGGCTATGAAGCAGAAGGCAGATGTGCTCCTGAACGAGACAGCAGGCCTCTGCCTCCGCTGCGCCCCGTATCCAGATAAGTGCCTTGCGATCTGCGTCATCGATGTGACGACAGGCCCTAACTCGCCCCTCAAGGTGGGGCCGTTGCTCACGACGGCGGACGTTGTTGTCATGACCAAGGGCGATCTCGTATCCCAGGCGGAGAGGGAGGTCTTCAGGGAGCGAATAATTGAGGCGAATCCGAAGTGCAGGATCGTCGAGGCCAACGGCCTTTCGGGCAAGGGCTCCTCCGAGCTTGGGGAGCTGATGCGGGGCTGGCCCGACGTCTCGGGGGAGATGGTGCTCAGGCACAATCCGCCCCTGGCAGTCTGCACCCTTTGCACAGGTGAGCTGAGGGTATCCAAAGAGCATCACCGGGGAGTGCTGCGCCATCTCGACGGCTTCACCGAGTACAACGGAGAGTGACTGTGAATGAGCACCAAGATCGCCTGCCTCCTTCCGGGCTATAACTGCGGCGAGTGCGGCTATAAAAGCTGCCGGGAGCTGGCTGAGAAGATATCCTGCGCAGCTGACCTCACCCTCTGTCCCATCTTATCCCAGGAGAGATTCAAGGAAAACGCTGCCACGATAATCGGGCTTCTGGGTGGAAAGGGGCATAAAGAGTGTATCCGGGGTGTGATTGACGGCCTTGTGGCGGATTTCGCCCTGGCGTCCTTGCCGGGAGAGCCATCATGCCGCGAGGACATCTACCCCTTTGATCGTGATGCCAAGATCCGCGTCGGTGATGTGCTGAGCTACAGGCCTCTGGGCTGTCCGATAAAGCACTTCGCCCGCGTCTTGAGACATGAACACGGGATGGCCACAGTCCATCTCGTCGGCCCGGTCCACCTTCTTAATGGCTCGAAGATGCCAGAGGATATTGGGATCTGCCTCGTCTCAGCCTTCGAGGGAATGGTCAGCCGGGGCAGGACGCCTGATGTGGGGGAGACGGTGAGTTTCCTGCCGGAGCACTGCATGATGCAGAAGGTTCATTCAGGAGTGGTTGTCCACTCGGAGGGGAGCAGGGTGAGGATCGAGGGGATCGATCTGAAGGTTTGGCAGAGAGCATCGAATAAAATTAGGTAGCATAAAATTCTCAGAGAATTCTTCGCCTGATAGGATGCAAAATAAAATTCGTGCACGATCAGGTGAAAGAAAATGGCAAGAGCAAGAGTACACACAAATTGGAGCAAGTCACAGCTAAAGGTAGATCTGAATCCAATTTTAAAAAAATATGAAGATTATTTGAGGTATAATGGTTACCGAGAGTCTAGCGTATTGCGATATAGCCATTTGGTGAAAATTTATATCAAAAAAGCTAATAGCATAACGCCTAATTCTGAATGTGCTTTTAAATTTAGAGAAGGATTGCTCAAATCAAATTTTAGAAGCTCCACAATTAATCTCTATGGTGCAGCTTTAAAGCAATTTTACAGAATGCAAGGTGAAGATATCAGTTTTCCATTCTTACCTGTTGACAACAAATTGTCGTATTATCTTTCATCAGATGATATAATTAAAATACTAAGTGTGATTAAGAATTTAAAACATTATTGCATGATCTGTTTATCTTTTTATTGCCTGCTTCGAGCAAGTGATCTAGTGAATTTGGATGATAATGATGTGGATCTCAAGAATTTGAATTTAAGAATTAGGGGAGGTAAAGGTGGAAAAGATGCTATAATTCCTATCAATCCTGACTGTGCTGATTTATTGCGCCAATATCTTGAAATACGACCAAAGGTTGTTTTAGAAGATGGCAGCATACCATTTTTTCCTACTGATTATTATAATAGATGGGAACGAAGAGATCTTTATAGAATGTTTGTAGGGTATAAGAGAAAAGCGGGAATATCTATTCCTGGTGGAACTCACCTTTTGAGACACGCAGGAGCAACGATCCTATTGAAGAATGGGGCAGATTTGCTGACCGTAAAGACCCTGCTTCGCCATGCCTCAATATCGACCACGGAGAGATATCTTCATTTAACTCAAGAAAGCATAAGGCAAAAATACGAGAAGTATCTAGTTTTGTAACCAC
>MVRK01000094.1 GCA_002067365.1 Methanosaeta sp. PtaU1.Bin060
TCTGATTTTGGCCCGAATGATATATCTGATCTTCTTCTTTGTTAGCTTTACAACCTTATTCCCCTTTCCCATGCCTATTTGATGGGTATATAAAGTCAAAGGTTTCGGGACTACACAGTTCTAGTAATAATGAGCCTCTCGACCACAAGATATATTACTTAGTAAGATAAACTACAAAAATAGTGTGATGAAGCCGTTTAACCTCCAAGGATCCTTTCGAGACCCTTGCTCTCATCATGCCATTGCGCGCCCTGCCCATAAGTGCTGCCAGGGCGCGTCTCTTCCTCAGGCGAATCTGCAAGGGCAGTTGGCCCTCTCTTGAGTTTGATTCTCCTCTCCCGGCCTCTTGCTTCCAGAGGACCTCAGGGTGTTTCATACTGGAGGGCTGCTTTTGCTGCAGGGGTGCTCTCCACAGATGCAATAGCTATGGAGACATCGCCCTCGCCTACCAGAGCTATCGAGAAAGGACATGCCTGGCTGCATTCGACGGCCGCATTTCTAACAAGAACCGTCGCATCGCATGTTTGCCATCCAGATGACTGAATGTCCAGAGCACCCACGGCCCCCGTGCCCGGATCAGGCTGGTCTGCCCAGGTCGCTGTATCTAACACAGCCTTGTCAAAGAGATAGAGGCTCACCTTTCCCGGCCGCTCGACCTCTTTGACGTAGATCTTCAGGCTGCCGGAGTCTATCAGCTCTGGCGGTACATTCATGCCGGTGAATGTCAGGTATGCGATTCTCACCGGGCTTCCCTTCTCTGATGCGATCCACAGTGTATCCTTGTCTCCAAAGCTCTCATTAGTATGGCTGGCATCTGTGTATGTATCCACCTGCAACGAGGGAGAGAACGTCCCTGCACAGGCGATGCTTGCGATAGCAGCGATGAATATCATAGCTGATATTGCTCTCTTCCTGCAGCTTCTCATATCTATACTCCTTTTGATGATAATGGTTCAATTGCTCCATATAACATCTGCTGGAGAAAAGCCTGGCCACTGGTTGATTGGAGGCTGGATTGCATGATGTTCTTTTGCCGGGGCCTTTTGGCGAGACTGCTATGGTGCTGACGCATACATAGGAGGCATGATTCCAGCAGGATCCAAAAAAGATATTTCAGACACCTTCAATGGAAAAATTGAGGGAAAATCAATATAATGACTCCCCTGCCGTCTCATTATGCGATTGATAGGTGAGATTCATGCTCTCTTTTGCCAGGTTGGCGCTCCTAGCAGATGCATTGGCGTAATCTCTTGCTTCCTGCAATATGGATTTAATCTGACCAAGGTTGCCATCTATCTCCTTGTAAAGGGAGAGCGTCTTGTTATAGGCCTCTGCGGTCTTATTGGAAAAGTCCCCCGCATGGGCAGCGTTTGCAGCCGAAGCATCCGCGCCGGTTTCTGCTCTTTTCAGCAGGGATTCTATGTTCTTCTCCTTCTCCTCGATCTTCGCGAAGAGAGATGCAGCCTCGTCGTAGCTGGCTTTTGCCTCGTCTCTGGCAGATAAGGAGTCGTTCCTTGCGGCAACTGTCTCATCACAACTGGCTTTCGCTTCATCTCTGGCAGATATGGCCTTATCCTTTGCAGAAAGTGCCTCGTCAATTAAATTTTTAGCCTGATTGATCATAATATTAGGGCTCAAGGCCATAGGCTGGGGCATGCGAGGCGTAACGAAACCGGATCTCGCAAATTGGTAGCTCTCTTCGGGCAGCTTCGATCCTGCATCCAGATTGATTACCTGATCCCTCAATCCGCTGCCCAGATAGAGGGGATCGAGACAGACTGATGATCCGGATAGGGCAAGGAGCACCAGAATTGATGTCATGATCTTGAGATTCATGATATAATCCCTCTCTTTCACATCGGGTTTCGGTTATATAATACTTTCTCATCATTTCTTAATAAAAAATACTAATAGAAAAAATGAGAATTGTATGGGCATTTTCTGTGCACAATGCATTATAGCCGCATATTCTTCTCGAAGATCCTGACGGCAACTGCTACTGCCAGAGCAGCAGCAGCCCAGACGAAGGCGATCTCGAACAGCGGGAAGCTTTCGCTTCTCAATCCCTCGATGGCCTGGGTCAGGGGGATTGCCTCAATCAGCATCCTGACCGGCTGAGGGTACATATCGAGCGGAAAGAAGACGCCGCATAAATATGTCAAGGGCATCGTCACGAAGATGGAGACTGTGCTCAGGTTGTGAGGGTCCAGAAGAGTCACTCCAACAACGATTCCGGCCGAGGTGAAGAAGAGAGCTAGGCCGATGGTGAATAGGATCAGGGCGGCAAGAGAGATTTTAAAGCCCGGCAGAAACAACCAGACGGGCAACAGAAAGCATAAGACTGCGAAGAAGGCGACCACTATTCCCGTGAGGAGGTAGCCAGCCACAGCCTCATGGGGCTTGATGGGCGCTGTCATTGTGAGCAGCTCCAGGTAGCCCTCGTGGTTCTTGGACATCCAGATCTCAGAGCTGAAGTGCTGGTAGCAGACCTGCACCACGCACATCATTAAAATCCCGGGCATCATGAAGCTCAGGTACGACTCGCGACCGGGCAGGCTCACCATAGAGCCGAGACCGATGCCAATCACCAGCACGAAGAAGAACGGCTGGACGAGATTGCGCAGGGCGAACAAGAAGAGATTCTTTCTGTAATCATAGATCTCTCTCTCGAAGGTGACAAGAGAGGCAGATACGGCGCGCGGAATCATTCCCGCAGCTCCCTGCCAGTGAGCTGCAAGAAGACATCCTCCAGGCTTGGCTCCTTCAGGTTCAGCTCCTCGATCCCCGCAAGCCTTGATGCTGTTACTACTATCTCGTCCAGGGACTCCTTCTCCTTCAGATGAATCAGGAGGCCGCCGTTGGAGCTATGAAGGTCCATCACGCCGGAAAACTTCTTCAATACCAGAAGATCCGCGGACGAGAAGGGGCGGCGGGGTTTGAGGGTGAGGACTGAGTCGATGCCCACAGATCGCCGGAGCAGAGAGGGCGAGCCTTGGGCAATGATCCTGCCGTGGTCGATGATGATCACTCTGTCGCAGAGCATCTCCGCCTCCTCCATATAGTGCGTTGTGAGGATGATGGTCTTCTTCCGCCCCTTCAGCTCAGAGATGTAGTCCCAGAGGGCGTGTCTGCTCTGTGGGTCAAGGCCTGTGGTGGGCTCGTCCAGGTAGAGTACAGGCGGATCTGTGATCAGCGCCCGGGCCATGAGCAGACGGCGCTGCATGCCTCCGGAGAGCTGACGGCCGTTCTTGGCTGAGTGCTCCTCGAGCTTGGCCCATGCAATGGTATCACGAGATTGCAGCCTCGATTCGGAACGGGAGAGGCCGCGCAGCCGGGCGTAGAAGTAGAGGTCCTCGGCAATGCTCAGGTGCGGGTGAAAGCTGGCCTCCTGAGGGGAGATGCCGAAGAGGCGCTTGGCCTCGATGGGGTTCTTCAGGACGTCGTAGCCGCCCACTGTGATTGTTCCGGAGGAGGGGCGAACGAGGCCGGTGAGCATGCGGATGGTGGTGGTCTTGCCTGCGCCGTTTGGGCCCAGGAGGCCGAGGGTCTCGCCGGAATGGACTTGGAAGGAGACTTCGTCTACGACTTTGTGAGTGGAGAAGGATTTGGAGAGGTTCTCGACGAGGATCATTTCCTGGGACGGCATCTTACTTGCCGAGAGTATATCATACGATATATGCATTACCATCAACTATTTTCCAATTTCGTTGTAAGGACAGTAATATTCTTTTCCTGGCTTGGTTTTGTTGGCAAGGCTGCCGCCTCCACAGGAGGCGAATTGAGAGCATGGAGTGCAGATAGCGCCCGGCGATGGATTCTGCCAGATGTTATTGCTCGGAGGCATAATCGCAGTCATTGAGAAAATGGGTGGAGGGGAACCTGCCACCCCTGAAATCGCTTTACATCGAATAGAGTTCAGGTGGTAGATGGATAGGCCCATACTCCTTTATAAGATGCGCCAAGCCACTTCTCGAAGTACTCTCTGTTGATCTCATCCGGATTCAGATCTTTGAAGAGATCAGGATAGAACCACTTGGCCATGTAATATGCACCTATGAAGCCTCTTCCAAAATCCGTGTATGCTCCCTGGAGCAAATAGATCCGGCCCTGTTTGGCAGCGTCTGTGTCCTTCAGGACGGTTCTGTTATAAGTCACATCTAGGTACTCATCTAAGCTTTCTGTGGCATTTTCCTCTACAATGTAATCAAGATACGATTCAGGAGAAACACCAAGCATCGAGGCTGCTATGATAATCGCCCCAGGATTTTCTTTAAACACCCACTCAGGCTCAACATCAACATTATACGGATTTCCTGCGAGGTTGTCGGCTATGTTTTTTCCGCCAGCAACGCTTATCATCTCATTGACACCTGAAGAATTTGCAGCCGTATAAAATTCGTGATCGGCGCTCTCGCAGTAGACCTTTATTCGATCGGCAGGCTTAATTTTATCCGTCTTTTCTTTGAGCTGGCTTAGGCAATTTTGCCTCCACGTGATAAACTCGTCGGCGCGATCATCTTTTTCAAGTATTTTGGCCAGGACTTTCAGGTCATTGTCATATGCATCTTGGTCCAATGTACGGAAAATGATAACGTAAGGTATCCCAACAGGATCCAGCTTATTTTTAAGATTATCCGTCTTGCTGGCAGCGCTTATCACCAAATCCGGCCTCAGTTCTATGACCTTTTCATAATCTATTTCTTGATATCCACCGATAGTCGGTTTGTCTTTTATTCCTGGTATCCATGAATATGCATCCCTAAGATCAGTCCTCACACCTGCAATCTTGTCCAAACCTCCTAAAACGAATATTGGTTCATAGTCTGTCCAAGACATTGGTACAATGGTATTCACTGGCTTGTAGATCGCGACCGTCCGGTTCGCAGAGTCTGTGATGTTAATTGGATACTTCTCATGTATGTGCTTGATCTCCTGCAGCTCATCCGCAGAGAGCTTCCCTTCCTTCGCGAGCTTCTCCGCGGCTGACACCTCCTCGGCAGAAACAATCTTATCGCCGTTGCTGTCACCAGGAACATCCGTTCCCTGTGCGAACGCTGATCCGATCATCAGCGCTGCGCATGCTATCATCATAGCAAAATTCTTCCATCTCATCTCATTTCCTCCTGCGACCTAAAGTTAAAGATCAAGCCATTTTATGAAGTCTTGTGATATAAGTATTATGAATTAAGATCAAATATAAAAAATTTATGGAAAAAGGGATCGACTTCTCAAGGTAGATCTGTCTTTGGAAAGGAGAAAAACGTCATTTTCAATTGGTAGAGCTGAATCCAATGATATCTACCTATCTGTCCTCCATGAGATCTTTACGTGAACAGTATCATCCTCCAGTATCACCCGCTCCTCCACCCGCCGTCCCCGTCTCTCCAAATAATCCCTGATCGCTCTATCGTGTTCCTGAGTTTTCAGCCCCAGAGCTCTTCTCAGTTCGGAGATCCCTTCATCCATGCTCTCGTAGATCCTCGGGAATTTGGTTCCCTCCAGCACATGCACATCCGCATAGATTCCCAGGCTGTAGAGCAGATTGTAAAGCACATCGCTCATAGGATGGCAGATGTGCTCCCGCCCAAAGATCCGGGGATACAGGTCCACTCTGATCCTCTCCCAGGAGGGCACGCCAGCAAACCAGTAGAGAATGACCTGCCTCTTGGCCAGTCGGTCCATCTTTAGGAGAGCATCTCGCATATCTAAAAAGGAGGGTGAGTAGGAGGCTATGACCAGATCATGCTCGCCCACCTCTTCGTCGGAAAGGTCTTCCCACCTCTTTGGCAGGATCTGGATGTTAGAGATCCCCTCCTCAGCGATGTGCCTCTCAAGCCGCTTCACCATAGCTGAGGAGGGCTCAACTGCCGTAACCTGTCTTGCCCTCCGGGATAAAGGCAGGGCAAGGGTTCCAGGCCCCGCGCCGATGTCCAGGACCGACCAAGAGGGATCGATCTCCAGGCCTGCAGCCCTTCTCTCGCCGTCCCGCCTCATGGCCTCCGATCGGTCATAAAGCCCGGCACACGCGGTCGTTCTCAGGACGTCCCTCGTGAGATGCCAGGAGAAAAAGCTTCCATACGGTTCCGAGTCGGTTATCGGCGTCGGTGATCGGCCAGCATGAGCAATCCTTATCTACTTCAATGCCCATTCAATATGCATAAGGTGATGAGCTGTGAATGTTAATCTTGGGGCTCCATACGAGGTTGCTATAAAAAGCATCATCGAGAAAGGCTATGCGGGAAACCGGACGGAGGTTATACGTCAGGCCATA
>MVRK01000095.1 GCA_002067365.1 Methanosaeta sp. PtaU1.Bin060
TTCGCCAGCCCGTGCTCGAGCGGAGCGTGCAGCGATTTCACAAACAGGCTGAACGAATTCGCTAGATCAGCTTGAGCTCTTTTTTTATCTCAACTTTTTTGCCGAAGCTGCTCTTGTGATCCATCCCCTCTGGGGGAATCTCGGCCTCTTTTCATATCATCATCCTAAAAATTAATATGTAGATAGTTCTCAGGATCTATTTTTGTGTATATCTGTGTATAAAAAGCGGCCAAAACATTGAAATAGCCACCGGAGAAACCCAGGCTACGGGTGTTAGGGTATTTCGGGAGAGGACAGGCCTGGCTTGATAAGAAGACCGATGGTGGCTGTCTCATATAGAACAGGGCCTGAGGCTCTTGCCCATCTGGGCGGCTAGGTCTTAAGGAGGTAGTGTGGATTGAAGAGAAAGCTGATTGTTTTGGCGGTTCTTGTATCAACCCTAGTTGGCATGGCATGTGCTGCCAACTACATGTACGAGAAGTCGTCTGTGAAAGGAGTGGGGTACAGGAACTTGGAGATGATAGTCTCCACGCAGTATGGCTTCAATGGAGCCAAACTGGTCGAGAAGCAGTCCGGCTCGGGAAATGTGATAACCTCAAGGATAGAGCTGGAAGCTGAGAGGCAGCTCAATCACGACACGAGCGAAGCATTGTACTCAGAATGCCTGAACGACTATCCGACGGGCACAAACCCGATGGACTACATCAACTTCACCTCTGAGCAGGAGCTCGAGTACATGCCAGTGAGCTACCAGACAGGCACCTACGATCAGAAGTGGGTGGACAAGCTCTGTGTGCAGAACTACAAGATAGGAGCCGTCCTGACTGAGATGTACACGCATGCCGAGCATCTGCAAAAGACCACAGAGGTCAGGACCAGGCTGTACGGTAGCGATACAGACACACCATGCTGTACTGGAGTGCTGGAAGCCAATCTAAACAGCAACGTCATCGGCGTAGCGCACATCGGCTGGATCTCGAGGGATCCCACGGCCGACTCCCAGCTCAAGGGACGCCATGCTGAGTACGGCAGGTCTGTGGAGGACCTCACTGGTGTCTTCTCGATAGAGAAGTTCATCCAGCTCTGGGGCAACTCCACATGTGGAGCTGTCAGCGTCGACTGGCTGCCCTGCGTCTGAATGAAGCCTGAACAGATTGTGAAAAGCTCCAGGACTACCTGGAGCAGACCCAAATTTTTGTGCAATAGTGACCTTATCCTTTTCGTCGCCATCAAAGCCACCAAAAATTAGAAATACAAAGGCAATGATTATAACGATTGATGCTGCGATATTGCGCCTGCTCAGACCCATGAATAGGCTTCGGCCATCAATTACGGTCAAGTTATTGTGAAATTATCATCAAATAATAATATATATGGCAATGATGCTGGCGTAGATCCACATAATCAATATCTGGGATACGATAGACTTATATGGTTTTATCAATTTAAACAATATTGCTGATTTAGAGAAATAAGCACCTGTCATCTGCTTTCTATGCTGATTTGATATCGAAGGGTGGGTGGGGGTAGAGAAGGATGAAGCGAAGCAAAGACATGATCATCTCGCAGATCCTGGATATTTGCGCAAATGGCGCGAGCAAAACAAGGATAGTCTACCAGGCGAATCTTAATTTCAGAACAGTAAATCCATATATCGAGCTGCTGACCAAGAATGGGATCATCGAAGTCGCGGATGGGCCGACGGTAGTCTACAGAACCACCCCAAAAGGCATCAAAATGCTGAAAGAGTTCAGGAGCATTCAGAGCGCTTTGCCCGAAATCTATGATTTTCAAGAGAAGAAGAAATGATCATAATCCACATTTCATCTTTGCCTCGCCACTCAGATATCTTTTTGAAACCTATATCCAAAACCCTGATCAAGCTTTCCGACATATTTTGCATATCAAATTAGGCACCGATGGGCTGAAAAGCTTCTGAGCATCGCACGCCCCGGGATCAATTGAGGCCGCGGAACCTCGCAGCCGAGGTCTGCCCTGAGCGGAACCTTTGTACATTTTGCGGTACTATTACATTTCATGGAATCAAAGGATCTCATCAGGAGCCCGGACACCAGGAGGACGAAACGCCTGCCCCCAGGCCAGGAGCTCGTTGAAGGATTTCCCGTCCTTCACTACGGAGGCGTTCCGGGGATAATCCCTGAGAAGTGGCACCTGAGGATCTTCGGACTCGTGGAGAAGGAGCGCACTCTAGGCTTCTCTGAGTTTCTGGTCCTGCCCCGATCCAAGATCCTCTCGGATGTGCACTGCGTCACTGGCTGGAGCAGGCTCGACAACATCTGGGAAGGGGTACAGACATCAGTTCTGAAGAGCCTGGTGAAGCTTCTGCCCGATGCCGGATTCGCCATCGTCCACGCATCGGCAGGCTTCACCACAAACCTCACCCTCGATGATTTCTTCCAGGAGGACGTGCTCTTCGCCGTCAAGCACAATGGCCAGCCTCTCGCGCCGGAGCACGGCTTTCCGGTGCGCCTTGTCGTCCCACGCCTCTACTTCTGGAAGAGCGCCAAATGGGTCACTGGCGTCGAGTTCACAGCCGAGGACCGGCCCGGCTTCTGGGAGACGCACGGCTACCACAACAGGGGCGACCCTTGGAGAGAGGAGAGGTACAGCTAGTCGAAACGCTGCAGCGCCAGGAATTCGTTAATCCTTGAGACATCGAGCAACAGCTTAAAATGGCAATACGACAATCATCGATACAGGGTGATGAATACGAGATGGGGGATCATCTATTTAGCTATCATCACATCGGCTTTGATATCCGGCTCTCTGGCTGAGATGCCCCTCGGCTTCTACAGGGCGATGGATAATGGCGGGCAGAGGGAGGTCCTCAGCATAAGGAACTACGAAACAGGGGCATCCTTTACAGAGGACTACACCGATCTCGAGCACCTGGAGAGGAATACCGAGGTCAGCACCAGATCGAGCGCAGATCCGAGCACTGCAGGCGGCGGATCCGGGACCCTGGAGGCAAGCATAAACTCCAATGTGATCGGCAAGGCGCACATCGCCTGGCAATCAGTGGACCAGGAGAGCGCCGGCAGCCACGGGCGTCATCCCCTCATGGGAAGGAGCATTGAGGACCTGACTGGCGTCTTCTCCATCGATAAGTTCATCCAGCTCTGGTCCGATAGCCGGCCGGGCGAGGTGAGCGTGGACTGGCTGCCATGCTCTTGAAACCTCTTTTTGCCCTGCCTGAATAGATGACTCTTGCTCACACCTTTGGGAATGCGACTATCTCGACGACGAGGTCGTTGTAATCCCTGTCAGCCAGATCGCAGAGATCCTCCCATCGAAGCTGGCATTTGTAGGACCCCAGAGGCAGCTTTATCACGTGACCTCGTGCATCGGGGTTGAGGCTGCTGTCTGTATAGAACGTATTTCCTTCTCCCGTCTTTAGGGCGAAGACGAGCCTAGTTCCTGCCGGGTATTCGCCGAGGTCAAATCTCCTGCCGATGTTTTCCTGAGTTGCCTCGAAGATCTCCATCTCCTTTGGCCTGTATAGCCAGAACTGGTTACTCAGGGGGGTGCTCTTGCTCACAAGCCTCGCAGTCACGCGGGAATCCTTCAGGAGAACCACGTCCTCATTGCTGGTGGGCATCACCACCACCTCGACTATGAGGTCGTTGTAGTCCTTCTCTTTGAGGCCATAGATATCCTCCCAGCGCAGCTCCCATTTATTGTAGCCGATGGGCAGCTTTTTGACATGGCTCAGAGCATCAGGATTCTTCGCCCGATCTGTATAAAAGGTGTGGCCTTCAGAGGTCTTCAGGGCAAAGGTGAGCTTGGTGCCGCTATCGAATAGGCCCAGATCGAAGGTCTTCCCCCGGTTGGCATCCTCGGCCTTGAAGATGGTGGTCTCCTGGGGAGAGCTGAGCAGAAACTCATTCACGAGCTGTGTGCTCTTGCTCTTGAAAGTCACCAGGACCCTCCCATCCTTCGGCATCACGAGGTCGTCTGTCCAGGGGCTGAAGATCTCGATTTCCATCACCACATCGTTGTAGTCCATCTCCGCCAGGCCAAAGAGATCTTCCCAGCGCAGCTCCCACTTATAGCTCCCTGTCCTAACTCTGTTCACGTGATCGCATGCGTCCTCGTTCATGGACTGGTCTGTGTAGTAGATATGGCCGTCGGAGGTGTGCAGAGCCAGGGTCAGCCTTGAGCCCGCCTTGAAAGTGCCTATCTCGAAGGACTTCCCGATCTCGGAATCATCCGCCTTGAATATCACTCTCTCCTCCGGGTTTGCGAGCCAGATCTCATCGTTGAGGACTGTGTTCCTCTCCTTCAGCCGGGCGATGACCCTGCCCTCTTTCGGCATGATCAGATCGTCATCTGCCGTGAACTGTGATGCATAAAAGGCAAAGCGGCTTCCCAGTCCACATTCGCCGTAGGCGATCTTGAACCATCCCCTCTCACCCCAGCCGGTCCCCCAGCTGTTCTTGCATATCCAGTAGCCTCCTATGTCGTCATATCCCACGACGCAGACTGCATGGTCCCCGATGTAGCCCCCATAAGCGTTTCTGTAGATCCCTCCCTGGTAGTAGAAGAGATCATCATAGACATGCAGCCCCGACATTACGGGCCCTTTCCTGCTGATCCACTCCTTGGCCTGGGAGGCGCTCGAAAGGGTCCTCCAGCCGAGGATCCTTATGATCCTCTTATCCCTATCAGGGCAGGAACGCGACTGGTCGCTATCGTAGGGAAAGCAAGCCTCATCGGGGATGCCGCTTGCCAAAGCGTAGTTCAGGGCAGGGACGAAGTTCCAGCCGCGCGCACAGCAGCTTCCGCAGCCCCTGAAGAAGAGGTCGGCCTCTGAGAGGTCGGGGTTGAGGCCGGGATCTCTCCTGAAGATCTCAAGGCCGGACTCGATCATGCCGATGGTTGCGAAGGCCACGCATGAACCGCAGTCGCCCTGATCTCTGACGGGTGTGGTCCAGTCCTTGCCAGAGACGCTCCTCCAGTCCCAGGATGCCGGAAATGCGAAGATCTTTCCCTGCTCTGCCATGCGGGCATCCTCTTCGATCAGCATCTCCTGAATCCTTTTATTCTCCTCATCAGGAACGACTAGACCGAGGCGCTTTCTTCTCGCATCTGCTGGCAGCTTCGATACCGATGTGGAGCCAGCAGACCAAAGAAAATTTTTCTCATTTATTTTATTCCTAATTATTTTTATCTCATCAAGGCCCAAGTCGAAAACCTCCACAGGTCCATTGAACTGATAAGGATATATAACTTACGTTTTTTTAATATACTATAATACACTCCTCGCGGCGGGCAACCGGGGTGCTGCAAATCTGGATCTTGTGCTCGCCATCTGCGCGCTCCGGGCCGACCGCTGACCGGGATTCCTGACGGCCCAAGGTGAAATGCTGCCCTTGAAGGCGAAAATATTCCTACAGACCATAGATCAGGTCCCGGTGCCCCTGCACACAGGTCAGTATCAAAATTAAGAAAGAAAGTTATTAATAGTCTGCCGGAGACCTAAAACAGAGAGGAAATGAGCGATGGAGGTCGTCGTCAAGAGGTCCAAAAAACGAAGGAAGACTGTCCAGGCCAGGATGGTCGAAGGTAAGATGGAGGTTCTGGCACCTGCTTCCCTCTCGGAAGCTGCCCTCAAGGACCACATCGCAAGCCTGCAGGCGCGGCTGGAGAAGAAAAGTGCGCCCAGAGACGATGCTCACCTCGATGCCAGGGCGAGATACCTGAACAGGAAGTACTTCAGCGGTGACCTTTCATGGGAGTCGATCAGGTATTCTTTGCGCCAGGAGAGGAGGCGCGGCTCCTGCAATCACTGGGCCAGGACCCTTTTGATAAGCCAGAGGCTGACAGGTGTCCCCCAGTGGGTGGAGGACTACGTGATAGTGCACGAGCTGGCCCACCTCATCGAGCCGAACCACGGCAAGAGGTTCAAGGCGCTGGTGAGACGATATCCCCTGGCTGAGAGGGCCATAGGCTTTCTCATGGCTTTCGAGATGCTGCAGCCATCTCAAGGTTAGCTTCGGCAAAATGTGCGATTATTAAATGGCTTTCGAAAGGCTGGTTCGTCTAACTCTTCGCCTTGTTGATGACGGCAGGAACCATTACACGGACGTGAGCCTTCTGATCTTCGCGGCTTCGCGCGGGGCTTTTGCACGAGTCATTCGATCACGCAAAGCCGCGAAAGGACGAGGCAAGACAGTCAGACCTATTGCGGCTGACCGCCATTTGCTTCAGGATAGACGAATATCCTGTCATCCGGATACTCGAAACCTGTGATCCTCTGGTACTCCGTCCAGATCTCTGTGGGATCAACATCCGCTTCGGGATGAAGAATCTTGGCTAACCAGGCGAGGCCCACGACATCATCTATCCCGGAGAGCATCATCGAATGGCACAGGTATACCCTGCCGTCCTTTATGGCAGTGATGGAGGAGCTCCCAGGGCGGTCAAGAACCTCATTGATCTTCTCCTCAAGCACCACAGTATCCTTGCTCGGCTCCGACTCCCACCCGACGGCATCTGATGATTTCCAGATCAGCATCACATCCGGATTTTGCGATACAACCCATTCCCATGTGACCTTGGGGAAGCCCTCTTTCAGAGGTGTTGCGATATCATATCCTCCAGATCGTCTGACCATGATGCCAAAGCCCGAGTCGGGGCCAAATGTCGTGAGCTCGCCGAGAGCCTTTGATGCGCTGGATTCTATGTAGACATTGGGCTTGGGCAAACCTTTCACAGTCGACTCTATCTGTGACATCTTTTCCTCACGCCACCTGATGAACTCATTTGCGGTATCCTCTTTATCCAGAATACTTCCGAGCTTGTGCATCGAGTCTGTGATGTTATCCGGATTCGTGAAGTCCAGTGCGATCAAGGTGATATTCTTGAATGGAGCAAAGCCCTTCTCAAATGAGTCGATCGAGAAAGACATGCCATTATAGTAGTAGCACAAGACTATGATGTTAGGAACTATGGTGTTGGAGTCATCTTTAGTCGCAATCCCCCCAATCAACTCGTAATCGAAGGATTTCCAGGTTCCTACCACCTGTCTGTCCTTCAGCAGGGGATATAGCTCTGGATTCTTCGATATGAAATCCGCAACCCCGATCACCTTGTCAGCAGCGCCCAGAGCTGCCAGTGCTCTGGCTGCGCCACCGTTCTGGACTATTATCCTCTCAACAGGCATCTTGATCTCGACCTCACGTCCAGCCGAGTCCACTATCTTCTTAGGATAATCATCTAAGGCGAAAACACCACATGTCGTGATGATGTATGCCAGCATAATCAAACAAAATAACATTTTTTTGACCATCAATCACACCCATTTTACTAAGACATATTGGATGTATATCAATTTTACTTTAGATATGAGAGAGAACTGACATTTAGGCGTATCCAGGTAACTTGCAGGAATCCTATGATCTCGAAATACTCTCGATGCGGGCCAAAAATTTGGAAGCTGGAGTCGTTTAGGGCCGGGACCGGGATTCGAACCCAGCTCGAGGGATCCACAGTCCCTCAGGATGACCACTACCCTATCCCGGCGTGCCAGGACTTGGATTCACTCTGAAGAGATAAAACTTTCCCCGGCATATGCATTCTCAGTCGTCTCCACCACAAGGCTCACGAGATCCTCCAGGCGGTTTATGTAGAACACCTTGCCCAGGCCGCGCAGCGACTCCTCTACATGTTTGTCCCGGCTCGCCTGATCGATGCAGAAGAGCACGAACTGCCCACTCTCCGAGGCTTTCTTGAGGAGCTCCCACTCCTGGTAGAGGTTCTGGATATGGGTGTCTGTGATGCAGAGGATCAGGCAACCGGGCCGCTCTTCTGCCAGCTCCAGCACCGCCTTTCCTGGAATGCTGGTGCGCGCGCAGAGCCACTCCACCAGGACATCCTCCACTGCGTTCAGGTCCCTCGTCCAGGGCTCGACGAGGTATCTCTCGCTGAAGTTGATCGCCGCGATCTCGGAGCCCTGCTGGTGGGCGAACTGACATGCCTTGAAGGCCGCCAGCGTGGCCCTGTGGGTCTTCGTCCCAATGCTCGGCCCCTCCATCGAGCGGCTGCTGTCGAGGACCACCAGCAGATCGGGAACAGCCTCGCGGCCCTGAGCCATCCTGCTGAACTCCTTCTCCCTCTTGTAGGTCGTCACTCCCGGAATGAGCCTGGGGCCGAGCGTCATGGAATAGGCTATGTCCAGATCGCTCATGGGATCTGTGAGCCTCCAGCGGGCGGGGCTCGATGGATAAGAGCCTTTGCGCGATCTGCCCGTGCTTCTGATCTCGATGTAGCAGCTCTGGTCACGATACCACCTCTTCAGGTCACCCTGAAGGCCAAGGACCTCCAGAGTCCGCTGATACTGCTCCGGCTCCAGCCCTGAGGCGAAGGCCAGGGGCGCAGCATGTGCGCTCCCATTCAGGATCTCTATTGACGGGACAGGGCCCCTCCCGAGGCATCCTGAGAGAAAGGGCTCCAGGATGCGGGCGGTCTGCTGGCATTGCCTCGGCCAGAGGCCCTTATCTCTCACGCCCAGAGAAAAAACCTGCAGGAGCAGGTCCACCTCTGGCAGATTGCAGCGGGGCAGAGGAGCGCCCCAGTATTCTCCCAGGAATCCGAGGATGAGCCTGTCAGAGGCCGTTAGCTTCTGCCTAGCCAGCCTCATCCAGCCCAATAGCACCTTCTCTTCGTCCTCCTGGCTTCTCTCCAGACGGAAGGAGTCCACCACGATGTCGGAGAAGATGTTGAGGACGGCGCGTGCCCTAGATTGATCTTTTTGGCCTGTCGGGGCGGCTTGGCCCTTCAATGCAGCAAGCGCAAGGATGCCTGATCTCTCCAGGGAGCGAGGACAGAAGAGGTAGTGCACTATGAGGTGATCGAAGAGGTTCTCGACGTAAGCTGGTCCCTCCCTCAGCTCGTCCTCATGAAGCGTCAGGCGATAGTTCTCGAAGGGAAACTCGCCAGTACAGCTCGATCTCCCCTCGCGCGGGCGGGGAAGCTGCGGCCAGTGCCAGTTTGATCTGGATTGCTCCCAGATGCTACTCCAGTCCCATGACATCAGGGGCCGCCTCCGGGCCAAAGGCCTTCGCCAAAATCGTGCCGCCCTTCATGCGCCACCCAGCCCTCATTCCAGCCCTCCCTGATACCCTTATCTCTCCGCCGCTCATGAGAAGCCCGAGGTACTCGCCCGCGTCGCCGCGAACGCGCAGGCTGCCTCCCCTCATCAGCCATCCGGCACGCTTCCCGCAGCCCCCTCGCACTGCTATCCTTCCTCCGCAATTCCCGATGCCAAGGAACTTGCCAGCGTCTGCAAGAACAACACCCCAACCTGCACGCATCTTCCGAAAGGCATAATCGCCACAGCCTTCAGCGACGATCCCACCCCCTGCCATCTCCTGGCCCAGGTAGTCGCCTGCTTCTCCCCGGACGAAGATCCTTCCGCCACACATCATCTCGCCCACGTGGTCTCCCGCCCGTTCGAGGAGGATCACACCGCCTCGCATCTCAAACCCTACATAGTCCCTGCAAGGAAGCCTCAGCGGCTCAGCGCTCCTCTCCGCAGCGATGCTGCTGAGATATCCCCAGATCATCCCATGTTTCCTGCCGGGATCCGATGCGATCAGCCGGGCGAAAAGGCTGGGATCGTCCGGGGCCAGCGCCTCCACATCCTGCCTGGCAGGCCTCAGCCCCACGCGGTCCGCAAGATCCTCAAGCCCGAAGACTATGTCCTCCCGGCGAGTCTCCAGACGCCTCGACCTCGCCTTTCCCCGGTATGCCTCGTCCATGAAGCCCTTCATCGAGATCGCATCCTCTCCAGGGCGGGGATGTAGTCCAGCCGCGCGATGGGATCGTCGTAGGATGCCAGATCACGCAGGGCGTCTCCCAGGGCGATCTCGCCATCCACCGCCCTCGAAAAGATGATGTTCATCTCGGCCCTCTCGTTCAGGGTGCGGTTTATGCTCTTCTCCACAATCTCCGAGACGAAGGCTAGCTTTTGCGCTCCGTAATAAGGAGGCCTCCCCAGGGCCGAGCGGCCGGGCGTGACCCTGTGCCAGATCACATAGGGAGCCACTGCCCTTAGCACCTCGATGTCGCCCTCGCGCCTCAGCAGGAAGGCCATCGCCCTGGTGAAGTCCCTCAAGTCCTGGCGAACGCGATCGGAGAGCCCCTCGTCCACCTGCCAGCATATCGCCTCAGGGTTGTTGAAGTAATGGCAGCCTGAGCACAAACCCTTGCTGGGCTTCGCCTGGGAGAGCTGGGTCTTGTCGTTTGCTGGTGCGCGCTCGCATAGAGTGAAATCCCTTAGAAGAGAGATCACCGCCAGCTCCACCTGAGCATTCAGCCTCTTCTCCAAGACCAGGAGAGGAAGTGCCTCGAACTCCTCCGCTGAGAAGCGCGGCAGATCCTTCGCCAGATCATCGACCTCGCGCCCCCTCTCCAAGAGGGCAAGAGATGCCAGGAAATCAGGCTGGGAGGCTGGCACGCAGACCGAGATGCGGTCGAGCAATGCCTCATCCAGAGGGTAAGTGGAGCTGAAATCCGGGTTCATTGTCGCGAAGTAGCAGGTGTCTCCCGGCACAAGGGTCAGCCCTGAATAGCTGATCTTTCTCTTCTGGAGGATCTCCAGGAACAGGTTCTGCTTGCCGCTGGGGAAGCGGTTGATCTCGTTGATGAGCTTCCATCTGGAGCGCGCCCAGGGGGTCCAGAGGACCGTCGTAGCTCCGCTGCCTGGAAGGCTCCACTGTCTCGGATCGAGGAATCCCACAATCTTCTCCTCGGTCTGCTCCGGATGGCCTGTCACCATCAAGTTCTCCACATCCCCGAAGGGCAGGTCGAGCATCGATGAGCCGAGGAGGTTTACGAGGGTCGTCTTATTTGCACCCATGCCGCCGTAAAGGAGGACTGCACGGTTGCGCAGGCAGGCATTGGCCAGCGCGAAGAATAGCTGTGCATTGATGGCACGATCTCCTATCAGTAGATCCTTCTTTCCCACATGAAGCCTCAATGCCTCAAGGGACTCGACCAGGGCATCGATCTTCTTCAGCGGATCTGGCATAAAGGATGGGCAGCATCAGGCGTATTTAAAACATACGAAGTCGTCGGGAAAAGGAGGGATAGCAAAAGTCAGTGATGTAGGAGGGATAAAAATGTTTGACTTTTGCCAGTTGGGCTATACGTCACTCGCCGACTATAAACTTTTCGGTTAAGGCGATCGACGTTCCTCTGAAGGGCGTCGGCCGGGAATACAGTGGCGGCAGTTGAGCTTCCCGATGCCGTCATGAGGAGGAGCACATCAGGAATTGATCAATAATAAGGAGGGAGGCAAAAGTCAAGTGATGTAGGAGGGATTAATGGCGTTCGACTTTTGCCTGGCATTACGTACGGCATACGACGATTTAAACATTTTGGTTCGAGCCCTCACGGGCTGACGGGCAGGCGAGGCGCGAGCATCCGCAAATGTTATTTGCTTTGTAGCCCTTCATATCCCTTTAATTTCGTTCTTGGAGAGTGTGGCTTGAAGCTTATAGTATTCTACAACGGCGAGTTCGGTCAGCGCGTGGTGGGCAACCTCGTCAACTTCTCAGGCTTCTGCATCTCCTGCGCAGAAGCATGCACCCAGTGCCGCAATGTTCGGCCAGGCTACGCCGATAACATAGTGGCCCTCATAGAGATGCCAGATCCCTCAACCCTGGGGGACTTCATCGATGACGTGGAGCCCTACCTGCCGAAGGAGATCCCCAATGCAGACATCGCCATGGTGATCAATATTCATCCGGACATCCTCTTCGGCCTCCTGCCGAGGCTTAAGGAGGCTGGGATCAAGGGCATCGTCGGCTGCTCTGAGAAGCCAAAAGAGCTGCCTTTGGGCCAGAGGATGCAGCTGGAGCAGCTGGCAACGTCTCTTGGGATGGAGAGCGCCTTTGCGAAGCCCTTCTGTGCGATGCGGCCCGATCCGGCCAAGCCGAATATCTCGGCCTTCCTGGAGAAGGCAGGGATCGGAGAGCCTCGGATCGATGTGACAGTTCAAAAGAGCAGGAAGGGAAAGGACGTCATAGTGGCCGCGAACGTCGTCCGCAGTGCGCCATGCGGCTCGACCTGGTATGTTGCCAAGAGGCTGATCGGCCTTGAGCCCGACCAGCCTGACATCCGTGAGAGAATCTCCGAGGCTCACCACGCCTACCCCTGCACAGCCTCGATGGAGAGGGACTCAGAGCTTGGGGACACTGTGCTCCATAAGGGCGGCTATATCATCCGAGATGCTGTTGAGGACGCCTTCAAGCGTGCGAAGCGTCTGTAGAAGTGAGCCCTTTAGGTCTTTTCGAAACCTTTTTGCTGTGGCAGATAGCCCATGATCTATGCTCAGACTGAACCCGATACCCTCGATCCTCGTGATACCCTCCCTGGGGGATACAGATTCTGCAGGATACTGGCTCGAAAAGGGAAACGAGCTATGCAACTGTGGCCATCACGAAGAGGCGCTGAAGGCCTATGATCATGCGTTGAAGATCGACGCGAGCCAGATCGATGCCTGGAACAACAAGGGGTCCCTCTTAGCGAACCTGGGTCGCTACCAGGAGGCTCTGCAATGCCTTGATGAGGTCCTCAAGCTCTCGCCGCGCCACGCTCACGCCCTGAGCAACAAGGGCATGGTCCTTGCCCAGCAGAAGAAGTATAATGAGGCGCTGGCGTGCTTCGAGGCTGCCATCGCAGTCGACCCTTATTTCGCAGGGGCCTGGTATAACAAGGCACTGGCCATGCAGTGTCTGGGGCGCGGGCGTGAGGCCATGGCGGCCATGAAGACGGCGAAGGCGCTGGACGGCTCGGCGCAGGGCTGCTGCAGGCGATAGAGAGCAAAGCTTCCCGGATATGGGCGACAGCGCTCTTCGCCAGCAGGTGGCGGCTTGTGTCGCCAAATTTTCGTAGAAACAGGAGATCTATGTCTGAGGGATCTATCCATTAAGCTTATTATTATTGAGATGCAAGGGCGCAAGGAACTACGTCAAAAAAGATAGCTGCAAAGGCATCTTTGAAAGGCGTCACGTTCTATGGGAGGTTCAGGAAACATGAGATTTGAGAGAGAACTTTTATCCCTTCTGATTCTGCTGGCGTGCCTGGCGCCCAACACTCAAGGGATCTTCCAGCCAAGCGATGTAACCCTCACAGGGAATCAATCTCTGGCAGATGCGCTTATAGAAAGCAGTGCTTCAGGTGCAGGCATCTCTACTGGAGCCGACACGAGATTCGCCTCGACCCCTAAGAAGTCGAGGAATATCTGGCAGAATGAGAGCAACTCAACCAACTGGACTATGCCAAGCACCCTCGCAGAGACCGGAAACAGCGCCAAGGAGTCCAGGAACATCGCAGAGGCCCAGAGCAGCAATGCAGCTGTGGAGGAGACCACCTCGACCGCCCAAGCGACTGCCCCGGCTGAGACCGCCCCTGTTGCCACGACCGCAGGAGCGCCCGTCGCAGGAAGCTGGTCCTTTGAGCTCTCCGACAGCGCAGTGCGGCAGGCAGACATAACCCTCTTCCAAGCGGGAGACGTCCTCTTTGGCATGGGCAACCTGAATGAGGAGGACAGCACCATCCAGGTGGTCGCGTCAGGCTCTCTTCAGGGAGATGAGATGGAACTGGATATCACATCTACTGGGCCAATCAGCCTCTACAGGCTTGCCCTGAATCTGAGCGGAGATTCTGCCGCGGGAGATTACAATGCATTCTCTGCCAGCGGAGATTCCTGGACAGGCAGTGCCTCAGGCACAAGGACTGTGCCCCAGGAGTGAGAAGGCTTCCATATCTTTTTAATATCAATTCCCGATTTCAGCGCTGAAGGCAGAAGCAGTAAGCTTTAAGACCTTCGATGCATGCTAATTAATGGAGGTTTAGGAGAATGGGATCGAGAGCTTTATTCATAATATTTGCCCTGATCGGATGCCTCGTATGCGGGGCGATCGCAGGGCCCAAGAATCAGATAGTGGAATCTCAGTTTCCCGGAGAGAACATGTCGGGAAGCGGGATACACCAGGAAGTGGGTGCGGGCGTCTATACAAATCAGGATGATGCAAGCCTATCCTTCCGCAACGAGAGCCTTTTCGTCATCAGGAAAGATACCGGCATGAGCCCCAATGTTCCAGACAAGGGAGTAAGGACGCCGGTCAAGATCGTCCCGGGTCTCGGAGTTGCACCTGCGGCAGGAAGCTGGTCGCTGACGCTTACCGATGTCGCCACCAGGAACCTCAGGCTCAACCTTGCCCAATCGGGGGATGCAGTCTTTGGCAGCGGTGAGCTGCTTGAGAACGGCACTGCGACTCAGGTCACAGTGGGCGGCACAGTGCTTGGCGACAGGTTGGCCCTCTTCGTGGTGCCAACTGGCAGCCAGAACATCTATCGCCTCAGCCTCACCCTGAAGCCCAGCGGCTCCCTTGACGGAGACTATGTCTTCACCGCCCCTGGCGTGACGCAGCCGGGAATCGCCTTCGGGCAACTCGCGGGACCTGCAGTCGCGTCGTAGCCAGTCGCATAGATCGAATAGCCATCCTGAGCGCTGAGATGCTCAGGCGACTCTTTTTTTTCGGGAAGATTTTCTCAGGAGAATCTCTTCGAGGATTACCATTATTAACATCGATTTGAGATCTCAGTCAGAGGGACCTGGGAATGAAAAAACCTTTGATGGTAATCGTCTTGCTATTATTCCTGGCAGCGCAGGCGTCATCGCAGGGCTACATGGGAACTGTGACCACAGGCACAGGAATTGTGCCTTCCCTGACAGTGGGCTCAGGCTCAATCGAGGGTGCAACTATGGGTGCAGTTGCCCAATCTACAAATCTCTCAGGAAGCTGGTCCATAGATCTAAAGGGGCCAGCAGGCGTACACCTGGAGCTGCAGGTCTTCCAGAGCCGGGATCTCATCACGGGAAAGGGTTCAATGACGACAGACGGCACCAGCCAGAATGTGATCGCTGCCGGCTCCACGACTGGCGAGAGATCGACCCTCTATGTCCTGCCCGTTGATGGCAGAGAGGCTCTCAGGCTGCAGCTCTCATTATCCGGCTCAAAGATCTCAGGAAGCTACGATGCCTCAACAGATGAGGGCGCCCGCTGGTCTGGAACCGCCTCGGGAAGCATCTCTTTTGCATCAGGCCTGAAGCAGGCGACTGTCGTTGGCAGGGCTGCAAACGAGAAGGCGTATTCAGGAGCCTTTGTGGGCAGCTCCGTTCCAGACCAGAATGAGCAGAGCGACGCCTCGCTCGCCACCAGAGATGTGAGCTACTACCAGGTCGCCAGCGGCCAAGGGATGACCACACCGGGGGAGGCGACAGTCACCTCCGGTGGGTCCACAGTGACTTCGAGCTACTGAAATCTTTGCCCGAAGGAGAAGACGCTCGCAAGACGTCTGGCTAAGAGATGATTCCGGGATACATTCATCACATCTTGGTCCCGGGGCTGAATCTTTTCATGAGACGCTTCATATTCATCTTTCCCATGCCGCCCCTCATGCCCTTGATGGCCTTCTGCATGGCCTGATGAGACTTGAGAAGCTCGCGCACAAGGTCCGTAGACGCACCACTGCCGCGGGAGATGCGCACTATTCGAGAGGCCGTGATGATCTTCGGGTCTTCGAGCTCCGCTGCAGTCATCGAGTCCATGATCACCCTGTACTTATCCAGGCGGGTTTTTGTCATCTGATATTCCTTATCAGAGAGCTCGAAGCCCAGGCCCCCCATGGGAAGCATCTGCATGATCTGCTTCAGGGGCCCGAGCTTGTTCATGGCCTCCATCTGCTGATACATATCCTTGAGGGTGAACTTCCCGCGCATCAGGGCATCGACATTCACCGCCTGATCGGTCTGAACCTCCTGCGCTCTCTCGATCAGCGTCTTGATATCGCCCATCCCGAGAAGCCGCGAGATGAACCTGTCAGCCTCAAACTTCTCCAGATCTGCAGGGGTCTCTCCCACGCCGATGAAGGCCACTGAGGTCTTCGTCTCTGCGACGGCCGAGAGCGCTCCGCCTCCCTTGGCTGTGCCGTCCAGCTTCGTGATTATCACGCCGGTGATCTGAACAGCCTCGTTGAAGGCGCGTGCCTGCTCAGATGCCTGCTGGCCTAGCGCCGCGTCCATCACCAGGAGCTTCTGGTCGGCGTTTGCAACCGCATGGATATCCATCATCTCCTGGATCAGATCCGCCTCCAGGGCATGCCTTCCCGCGGTGTCCACGATCTTCACATCATATCGCTTCGCCGCCTCAAGGCCAGACTTCGCCACTGCTGCAGCATCGGGGTTCCCCTTCTCGCCATAAAAGAAGATGCCCTGCCTCTCGCATAGGGCCTTCAGCTGATCATAAGCTCCTGCTCGAAAGGTGTCGGCGCAGATCACTGCAGCTCGCAGGCCCTTTCTCTGGAAGTAGGTCGCAAGCTTTGCCGCCGTAGTGGTCTTTCCGCTTCCCTGCAGGCCGATGAGCATTATGTTCTGCTTCTTCAGGGGGACATCTGTCCCTCTGCCCACGAGGTTTATCAGCTCCTGATAGACTATGTTGATGACGTGCTCCCTCGGGTTCATGCCTGCGGGAGGCTTCTCGTCAAGAGCCCTCTCTTTTATCTTGTTCGAGAGCTGCATCACGAGCTTCACATTCACATCCGCCTGCAGAAGGGCACGCTGGATCTCCCTGACGGCCTCGTCCACCAGCGCCTTGTCGATCTTGTTCGCCGACGCTATCCTCCTCAGAGCATTGCGCAGCGACCCGCCTAGATTGTCCAGGACCATAATGATTCAAGTCAAAAGGAATTGCAAACCATATAAAAATGATCCCCGGCCGAAGAATGGGAACCGGCGTGGCCCTTGGGTTTTCGGTCCTCGATATGAAGCAGGATCTCATGTACCCCTTCAAATGCGGATTTGATCGAGGAATAAGTCCGGGAATAAGATTTATACCCCTTGGCGGCCACCTCACCAACGCCCGCAAACATGATTCAGGCAAGGTGAAATTCTGCCCTTTGATGGCCGAATCGATAGCTTTCGAATGCTCCAGCCCATGAATGAGTGGAAGAATGATGTCAGCCAAGAGCAAGATAAATCTGAATCGGGTGGAGATGCCAAAGCAGCCGCCCCAGGAGAGGAAGTACAACTTCGATGAGGTTGCCCAAGGCTACGACCAGGCCCGGGCCGAGGAGGAGGCATCCAGGTGCATCCAGTGCAAGCGGCCCAAGTGCGTGGAGGGCTGCCCTGTGGGCGTGGAGATCCCTGCATTCATCAAGGCGCTGCGCGAGAAGGATATGCCTGAGGCCGTCCGCGCCCTGAAGAGAAAGAACAGCCTCCCGGGAGTCTGCGGCAGGGTCTGTCCGCAGGAGGTCCAGTGCGAGAGCCGCTGTGTCTTGGGAAAGAAGGATAAGAGCGGGCAGGTGGCCATAGGCAGGCTGGAGCGCTTTGTGGCCGACTGGGAGCTTTCCCAGGAGAAGTGCCCCCGATGCGAGATCGCGGCTCCTACGGGAAAGAGGATCGCTGTGGTGGGCTCGGGCCCTGCAGGCCTGACATGCGCCGCTGATTTAGCCCGGCAAGGCCATGAGGTCGTCATCCTGGAGGCTCTGCACGAGGCAGGGGGAGTCCTTGTTTATGGAATCCCGGAGTTCCGCCTCCCGAAGGAGATCGTCAAGGCAGAGGTGGATTACGTCCGCTCCCTGGGCGCTGAGCTCAAGCTCGATGCCGTCGTGGGAAGGCAGATGAGCGTGAAGGAGCTTTTGGAGGGTGGATTCGATGCTGTCTTCCTCGGGATCGGCGCTGGTGCTCCGCGCTTCCTCGGTGTTCCAGGAGAGAACCTCGGGGGCATATATTCCGCCAATGAGTACCTGACCAGGGTGAACCTCATGAAGGCTTACAGGTTCCCCGAGTACGACACGCCCATCAGACGGGGAAAGAGGGTGGCTGTCGTTGGCGGGGGCAATGTGGCCATGGACGCTGCTCGCGCTGCTCTGCGCCTGGGGGCAGAAGAGGTGCATGTGGTCTACCGCCGCTCCAGGGAGGAGATGCCTGCGAGGCGTGAGGAGGTGGAGAATGCCATGGAGGAGGGGGTCATCTTCGACTTCCTGACGAACCCGACGCAGTTCTTCGGCGACGAGAAGGGCATGGTCAGGGCGATGGAGGTGGTGAAGATGGAGCTTGGAGAGCCTGACGCCTCGGGCCGGCGCAGCCCCAGGACGCTGAAGGGCTCAGAGCACACAGTCGATGTGGACACAGTCATCATCGCAGTTGGCACAGTGCCAAATCCCCTGATCACCGGCAGCACCCCCGGCCTGAAGACTGCTAAACGCGGCACCATCGTGGTTGACGAGAGAGGCAGATCGACCATGGAGGGCGTCTGGGCAGGAGGGGACATCACATCGGGAGGAGCCACTGTGATAAGCGCCATGGGCGCGGGCAAGGTCGCAGCAGCCGACATGGACAGATGGCTGAAGGACGATGGGAGATGGAACTAGGCGAAGGACTGCTTTCTCTCTTATCTTCAATCTTCTTGAAAAGATGGATTCACAGGATCTATTCATCCTGAGAGTCAATCCACGATTTGTCCGTGTGAATCGGATCTGCAGCACATCCTATGTGGCAGATCGTGTCCCTCCACAATCTCTTTAGTTCCTTCCATCGTCTTGGAATTCTATCCTCTTCTGCGTCTGGAAGGACCCCGTGTACTGCTGATCCGCCTTGATCTTCTTGTAGAAACGCGAGTACTGCGTCTGGATGTTCCATGTTCCCTCAAACGCCTGGTCTGTGTTGAAGGCGAGAGTGTTGTTGGCAAAGTCGACGCTGCTGACGCTTGATGTCTCGCTCTTGTCCACGTGGCTGAGGTTGAACCTCTCAGTGACCGCCGCGCCCATGCCCCCGTCGAAGGTTGGCGATTCGACAGTCTGGCGGCCGCTCAGGACTCCGCCCGTGAAGACCAGATCCTTCTGCTCGTTGAAGCTGCTCACGGGGTTATTTCTGTCTATCGAGCGCCTGGACTCCAGACTTATGGAGCCGTTGCCCTTCATCTTCTCTTTGAAGTTCATCGCCGATCCTCGGAAATCGTCCTTGATGGAGACCTCGCCCTTGCCCTTGACAGAGGAGGACTCGATGAAGAGCATGCCCTCCCCAGAGGTTGTCACGACATCGCGCTGGGACCCTTTCTCTGCAGAGTTGACAGTCGACCAGTGAAGAAGGAAGGGCCCGTTCTCGACGGCGCTCGTGCCGTCGTCCACGTCGATCGAGAGGGCCATATATGTCCCAGCGGCTTCTCCGGGAATAGTGCAGCTCCAGTAGCCATCCAGGGCGTCTCCCGACTCGAGGCTGAGGGACTCCTCCTCAGTCCTGCTCACTTCCAGCATGCTCTGCTTTGTTAGGGGAGAGTCTGAGAGCCCCCACCTGACGACGGCCGACTTTATCCCGCTGGCGCTCTTGATATGCGCCGAGACCTTCACCGCCTCCAGAGCTGCTGGCTGGGGGGGCGAGGCGCTCACATCCATTATTCTTATGGCTCCGTGCTCAGAGCCCTTCACGCTCGCAATGCTCAGCTCGTAGTTATGCGGGTTGACGGTCTTATCGGACTGGGGCGCAGCCTCCCCGCTGCTTGAGTCGGCCCTCTGGCCGAGCTTTGCCAGGACCGTCTCGACATAGCGCAGGAGGTTGGCTATCCCATCCAGAACTTCGTTGTTGGAGCCGGTGGCTGTGCCGTCCAGCTCCTCGGAGATCTTCTGGGAGGCCATGTGCACTGTCTCCTTCTCGGAGGGAAGGCCCAGAGGCACGCTCAGGTTGCCACAGCTCAGGTTCTCTTCGACCAGGACTGACTTACTCTCGTGATGGCGAGGCGAACTCTCCAGAGGATCTATCTTCTGCGATGCGATCTGCTTCAGAACTGAGATGTGCAAAGTGGAGAACGCACGCACCGGCTGCTTTTCCTGGGTGAATCCCTCTGCAGTTATTGAGTCGTCGGAGGCATCGGAGACCACCTTCTCAGAATAGACAGTTCTCTGGCGCTTGGGAGGCAGGAAATCTATGTTGCCGATCGGCCCGAACTTCTTGCTGATGACGAAGATGCTGTAGAGGGGGATGCTCCCTGTGTTGGAGACAGTGCATGTGATGTTGGCGCTGCTGCCAAGTGCCACAGACGGCGGCGAGGCTCTGGTAAAGATCTTGAGGGAGGAGATGACTGCGCTGACATTGGCACACGCCCTGTCCGACCATCTCTGACCTCGCGTGTCCAATCCCTCCGCCTCGAACAGAAGAGTGGTATTGGCGGGAATCGTCGTCTGCGTGTCCACCACCTTGAACTCGCCCGGCGCAAGCGCATTCACTGAGGCCAGAGCATGGCCATCCTGGCTGAGAGACACGTCGTTCAGGGTGTCATCCCCCGTGTTCGTGATCAGGCAGCTGATCTCTGCAGCCTCGCCCGGACAGACCTCAAGCTCCGAAGGCATTATCTTCAGGCTGATGCTGGGGCGGATGGTCTTGATGAGGACTCCTCCCTTCGCAGAAGCCTTGTATCCTCCTGCATCGCGCCCCTCGGCTGTGACGTTTACAAAGGAAGTTTGGTCCCTGGTATAGATAGCCGCCATCCTGACGGATTTTCCTGGCATCAGCTCCCTGAGGGTGCCTCTCTTGCCGTCTTCGCTGAGGGTTATGTTGTTCAGTGCTTCTTCGCCTGTGTTGTTCAGAACCCATGTCACCTCGGACTGCTCTCCTGGATAGGCCATCAGCTCAGCAGGCTGGCCGGTGATCTCAAGGCTGCAGTTCAGGACGTGCACCTCATGCTGGCCGCTTGTGTAGACCTCGCGCCCAGAGGCGTCCCTGCCCACAGCGCGAACCTCGTCATTTACGCTCGCATCTATCTTCCGGTAGCTCTGAAGGGACTGAAGGGCAGAGGGCTGAAGAAGCTCAATCCTGCCGATCTCACCGAAGTTGTCCGAGACTGTCAGGTTTGTGATATTCTCGCCGCCCGTGTTCTCCACCCTCACCACAAGGGGGATGCTCTCGCCGCGGTGCACTCGCGAGGGGGCACTCACCTCAAGCCTGATCGCAGGAGTGATCTTCCAGATAGCAGTGGTGGTGTTGTTTATGTAGAGCCTATCGTGGGCGTCCTTTCCTTCGACGCCTGCCTCAAGCTTGGTGCTCTCCTGGATCGTCAGAGTGCCGTCGAGGTATATCTCCTTTCCAGGCGTGAGAAAGGCTGTGGACGCCAGCTTTCCATGGCAGAAGATCCTGACGTCGGAGAGCTCCAGCTCGCCGCGGTTTTGGGCGGTACATCTGAAGCCCACCACATCGCCCTCGCGCCCTTCCGACTTATTCGTGGTGATCTCCAGGGTGAGCTCGGGGCTCTCACTGCCTTTTGGATTGAGAGAATCGCGAGAGGCTGAAGACTGCGGATTCGCCTCTTTGCTGCCTCCTCCACCTCCGGAGGGACCTGAAAAGGTGCGCGAAGCGCCGTCGAAGTCGGCTGAGCCTTCAGGCGCAGATTTCGTGTCTAGCCTGAAATCCATGCCGGTGTCTGCAGGGGCCGAAAGCCCGTTGTACCTCACAGAGCCCCGGACCTCCCTGCCAGATGCATCCAGGGCCTTCGTCCTTACAGTTTCGACGGGACCGCTGACGGCCAGC